>JBGTKC010000280.1:0-36069 GCA_041744755.1 Saprospiraceae bacterium | reverse complement strand
AACACCTCCGGGATCCCGATCGCGCAGATGGCGGAGGGACGGTCTGATGACTTCCGTCAAAACTTCTGCGGTACGCACTTCTTCAACCCCGTGCGCTACATGCGGCTCCTCGAGATTATCCCGGGGCCGGACACGGAGAAGGCGGTGCTGGACTTCTTCATGGACTTCGGCGACCGCGTGCTCGGCAAGCAGACCGTGATGGCGAAGGACACGCCCGCCTTCATCGCCAACCGCATCGGCGTCTACGCGATGTCGAAGATCTACCAACTCACCGACGAGTTGAATCTGCCGATCAACGTGGTCGACAAACTCACCGGGCCGGCGATCGGGCGTCCGAAGACGGGCACCTTCCGCCTCGGCGACCTCGTCGGGCACGATACGGCCACCAACGTCATGCGCGGGATCGTGTCCAACGCGACCACCGATGAGCAGGCACCGACGTTCATGGTGCCAACCTATATGGAGTTCCTGCTCGAGAACAAGTTCCTCGGCAACAAGACCGGGCAGGGCTTTTACCGCAAGACGGACAGAAAGGATCCGACGACCGGCCGTCCCGAGATCGAGGAGCTCGACCTGAAGACCAATGAGTACCGGCCCGCCGTGTCGATGGACCTGCCGAGTCTCGCTTCCGCAAAACAGATCGATAAGTTAGCGCCGAGGGTGCGGTCGATGTTCAAGGCCGAGGACAAGGGCGGGGAGCTGGTGCGCCGCAGCATGGCTGGGCTCTTTAGCTACGCCGCGATGCGCGTGCCCGAGATCGCCGATCAGCTATACAGCGTAGACGACGCACTCCGCGCGGGCTTCGCGTGGGAGATGGGTCCGTTCGAATACTGGGACGCGATCGGGGGCCTCAAAGCGGGGCTCGCGGCTATCGAGGCCGAGGGTCACCACGTCGCCCCGTGGGTGCGGGAGATGGCGGCGGCCGGACACGAGAGCTTCTACAAGGTCGAGAGCGGCAGGCGCCTTTACTACAACCTCGACTCGAAAAGCTACGTGCCCGTCCCCGGCACCGAAGATTTTATTATCCTCGACAACCTGCGCGGACGCAAGCCCGTGTTGCAGAACACCGAGACCACGCTACACGACATCGGCGACGGTGTGCTGTGTCTGGAGTTCCAGAGCAAGGCCAACACCATGGGTGAAGGTGTCCTGCGCGGCATCAACGAGGCCATCGACTTGGCGGAGGCCGAGGGGTGGAAAGGTCTGGTGATCGGTAACAACGCCACCAACTTCTCGGTGGGGGCCAATCTGATGATGGTCGGGATGTTCGCCTTCCAGCAGGAGTACGACGAACTGGCGCAGGCGGTCTCCTTCTTCCAGAACACCACCATGCGTTGCCGCTACTCAGCTATTCCTATAGTAGCGGCCACGCAAGGTTACGTGTTCGGCGGGGGCTGCGAGACGATCATGCACTGCGACGCGGCCGTTTGTGCTGCGGAAAGCTACATCGGCCTGGTCGAGGTCGGCGTAGGGATTATCCCCGGCGGCGGCGGCACCAAGGAATTCGCGCTGCGCGCGAGCGACAGCTACTTCGAGGGCGACGTTATGATGCCGACCCTCATCGAGAAGTTCAAGTCCATCGCCCTGGCCAACGTCTCGACCTCGGCCTACCAAGCCTTCGACAACGGCACCTTACTTAAGTCGAAAGACCGCGTGGTGGCCAACGTCCGCCGCAACATCGGCGAGGCCAAGGAAGACGTCCTACGGCTTAGCGACGGCTACATCCAGCCGATCGAGCGCACCGACATCACGGTGTTAGGCCGCGGCGGCATGGCGGCCCTCTTCGCGGCGGCCAACGAGCTTAAGCTCGGCGGGTTCGCGAGTGAGCACGACGTTCTGATCGCTCAGAAAATCGCCACCGTGCTCTGCGGCGGAGACCTGACCGGAACGCAGCAAGTCTCGGAGCGTTACCTGCTTGACATCGAGCGGGAGGCTTTTATGAGTCTCTGCGGCACGAAGAAGACCCAAGAGCGGATTCAGCACATGCTGCAGACCAATAAGCCTTTGAGGAACTAAATTGTAATTGACAATTTTCAATTTTCAGTGTGCACGTCCACCGGCTCGTCCAGGACTGCACTTGGGGCTTGAAGGTCTGTCAACTCAAACCTTTACTAATCTTTCGATTGCAATCAGAGGCACCAAGCGCGAAGCCGCGGCAGCCGTTGAAAATTGTGAATTGAAAATTGAAACTCGACCAATGGACGCATACATCGTCAAAGCCTACCGCTCGGCCGTGGGCAAAGCCAAGAAAGGCTCCTTCCGCAACTATCGCTCCGACGACCTCGCGGTGGACGTCATCAAGTATCTCCTCGCCTCCGTACCCGAGCTGGATCCGGCCCGCGTCGACGACGTCATCGTGGGCTGCGCCAATCCCGAGGGGGAGCAAGGCTTACAGATCGGTCGCCAGATCGCTTTGCGCGCTCTCGGCAAAGAGGTACCGGGCATGACGGTAAATCGCTACTGCGCCTCCGGACTAGAGACTATCTCGATTGCCGTGGCTAAGATTAAGGCGGGCATGGGCGAAATCTACGTGGCCGGCGGCACCGAGAGCATGTCGATGATCCCGATGACGGGCTACAAGCTAGCCCCAAGCTACGAGGTGGCGCGGGACACGCCCGACTACGTGGTGAGCATGGGGATCACCGCCGAGGCCGTGGCCCGCAAATACGAAGTGACGCGCGAGCAGGCCGACGCCTTCGCGGTGCGGAGCCACGAGCGGGCGGCGGCAGCCATCAGCGGCGGACTCTTCTCGGAGGAGATTGTCCCGGTCGAGGTGGAGGAGGTCTTCGTTGAGGACAACAAGCGCAAATCGACCAAGTCCACCGTGACGGTAGACGAGGGCGTACGGCCCGACACCACACTAGAGGGATTGTCCCGTCTACGTCCCGCGTTTTCGACGCGAGGCGTGGTCACGGCGGGCAACAGTTCGCAGACCTCGGACGGGGCAGCCTTCGTGTTAGTGGTAAGCGAACGCGTCATGAAGGAGCTCAACCTGGAGCCTATCGCCCGCCTGGCGAGCTGCTCCGTAGCCGGTGTGGATCCGCTCTACATGGGGATCGGTCCTTGTGCCGCCGTACCGAAGGCCGTCGCGCAAGCGGGAATCCAAATTGGCGACCTCGACTTGGTGGAGCTCAATGAAGCCTTCGCCACGCAAGCGCTCGCCGTCGTGCGGACGCTCGGCATTGATATGGAGCGCGTCAACGTCAACGGCGGGGCAATCGCCCTCGGTCACCCGCTCGGGTGCACTGGCGCGAAGCTGAGTATTCAACTCTTTAGCGAACTGCGACGCCGCCAAGGCAAGTACGGTATGGTTACGGCCTGCGTGGGTGGCGGTCAAGGGATTGCTGGGGTCTATGAGTTCTTAAATTAATGCGAGGTCGTTTGAGCAAAAGGTGGTTTGGTCATTTGGCAGCACGGCGCTGGTGCAGTAGCCAAACCACCTTGTGTCCAGCCAAGGCTTAACGCGCTATGCTTTCACGCCGACCAGCACGCCCGTACCCCACTCTAGTGCGGTCCAGGTGATGTCCTCGCGCGCTGCCAATGCCGCTAACAGAGCGGCGGCCTTGTCGGCGTGACCTTCAGGCCAGTTGGGCTGCTCCAGCATATCGTCGACGACGTAAAATCCGCCCGGCCTGAGGAGTGCCAGACTCTCATCGAGGTGACTGTACTTACCTGGCCAGGCGTCGGCAAAGATCAAGTCGAACGCCGGGCCGCTGTAGGTTTCGAGCCAGGTCCCGCCGTCGACCTCCATGATCGTGACCCTCGTATCCGACGTGAAAAAGCTCCGCGCGATCTCGCAAAGCGCGGGGTCGTTGTCGATCGAGATCAGCGTGGCGCCGTCGCTTAGTCCATCGGCCAGCCAACTGAGCGATAGCCCGGTGCCCGTCCCAATTTCTAAGAAGCGTCCGCCAGGTTTGGCAGACACCAGTGTTCGCAACAGCGCGCCCACCCGCGGGTCGGATGGCATCGCAAATTCGATCTGCTCGGACTTCGCCAGAATGGCGGCGTAGTTGCTTGGCGACTTAGCAAAATCATACCCGTTCATCATCGCGGAAAACTAGACCACTTTGATGAATAGTATCAACTAGGCAAATCTCGGAACACTCAATTAGTCAAGAGCCACCTTACTTAATGATGGTCAGGTGCCCCTTGTACACCTCCCCGTCAAGCGGGTCAAGCATAAATACGTAATAGTAAGTACCGTTAGGAATCACCGACCCCTTATCTGTGAGTCCGCCGAAGTTATTGGTATAGGGCTGCGCGCTGAACAAGACCGTCCCCCACCGATTCACGATCGTCAGGCGGGCCCTCGGGTAGAGCTCAGGGTTTTCGAACAGTGGTTCGATAACGAATAAATCGTTACGTCCGTCACCGTTAGGCGTGATTGTGTTCGGGAATCCGCGTTCCGGCAACTTTGTTCCCACTGTGGCTTTACCTCTAATCAGCACGTATTCGGCCGTGTCGCAACGCGTGAGGCAGTTGCGATCGCAGACCTCGTAGTTAATCGTGAGCGTCCTGGCGGTCCACCCACGGATGCCGAATCGATTGGCGGCGTTGACGGATACGGCTGCGCTATCCGCCGAGAGCACTCGGGCCACGACATTGAGCTGTGCGCTAGGCACAATTTGAATGGTGGTGTCCACGACGGAGGCGCCAGCCTCCTCTACCCTGTCATAAACGGAGACGCGGGCTTCTCTTTCGATGGTGAACTCGACCGTGGCAGGGGCCGAGATCGCGCACACCTCGGGTTTGACCCGATAACTCAACCTGTAGTTGCCTGCGGCAGGCTTGCTGAACGACTGTCGCGCGAGAGCAGGGTCGAAGCCGATTAGGCTACCCTGCAGTAGTCTCCACTCCCCCCGCGTGGTGTCGCTCTCGTTGCCACTCAGCATCAACTCCCCCGTACACGCATCGTAATCCACGTCCGCGAAGGCCTCCGCGCGGGGTCCTTCGTGGGCACGTACGGTCACTGTGCGCGTTTCCACGCAGCTACCTTCTCTCTCACGAGCCGTGAACTCGTACACACCAGCCGTCAGTTGCGCCTCGGCTGCGTCTGCTGCACCGATCACCCGGCCGCCGTCTACGGGGCGCCAGTCGTACGCGATTCGGAGATTCGAAGGATTGTCGACCGGGACTGTCACCGTGACCGCCGTGTCCACGCACGTGAGGTCGTACGCCGGGAGGCTATCCAGCGTAAATTTCGTCACTTGGTCGACCGAAATACTGTCACGGGTTTCGCATCCCGTCGCCTCGTCGGTAACCTGTACGTAGTAGACTCCTGCTCGATCAATCGCGAGCGATCCCGTGGCCGAGAGCGTGACCGACGCGGCCTCCCGCACCCACCACCGAAAAGTAGCAGGTCCTGATCCGACTTTGTACTGAACGTTCAGCGTGTCGACCTCGCCGCAACCGAGGGTGTAGTCGGGCGGTAAATCCGCACTCAGACTCGTCGCGTCTACTGCTCGCACGATGATCTCGTCGCTGCCTTTGCACTTACTCGCTGGATCCGTAACAGTCAGCGTGTAGGTGTTAGGCACCCTAAATCTCGCCTCCCGGGAGTTAGAAAATTCTATCGGCGAGAAGCCGGGACTCGTCCACGCGTAGCGCCACGTCGTATCGGCAGCGCGCGGCGCGAGCGCTGTAAGGACGGTGTCCCGGCAGGTGAACTGCAAATCCGGACCGGCGTCTACCGTGAGTGTCGTCCGGAGGTCGGCGATCTCGGTGGCGGCGCTCGTCGTCACGCAGTCCCCGACGGTGTCGGTGAGCACCAGCTGATAGTTACCGCCGGCATCCGTGACGTAAGCGCCGGCTGCACCCCCGGGACGCGGGACCACGAGCGAGGTTGGGGCACCATCGCGTAGCCAGCTGACGGCCTGGCCCGTGGCCAGCGAAGCTTCAGATATCTGCAGTTTTATTTCCGCGCTCCCGCAGATCAGTGCCGACGTATCGACCGAGAAAAAGGCCGGGAGACGTTTTGCGAAAGCGACCTCCACGAACAGCGTCGTATCGCAGGAGCTAGTGCTGCGCCGGACCACGAGCTGGTGTGAGCCTTCCAGCAGGGTGCTGCTGCTCGCTCCCGAAGGCAGCATTTCACCGCCCGGACCAGTCCACGTGAAGATGTACTTCTCCGGATCCGAGGCCGCCTCACCGCCAGCCGCGAGCGTGACTGCTGAGCGATCGCAGTTTCCGACTAGGCTTACCGGCAGCGTGACCCGCGGGCGGCTCTTGTCGCTGGTGACGGTCGTGCTACTGCTAGACCTACACCCGGTGCTCCTGTTTGTGACCGTCAGCGTGTACGTTCCCGGCCGTAGCGCAATGGCTCGGAACCGGCTCTCGGAACCGACTTCGAGCATGCCGTCCGCGGTAGTCCAGCTTACGCTAAAACCCGCCCCGCCTGAGCCGCTCCCCTCGAGAGTGACAGCCTCGGTCGCGCAGTCCAACCTCTTGCCTGGTCCGGCGCTCGCCATGGGCACGGTGCTCGTCTGTGTGACGCTGAGGCTGTCGCTCGCACGGCAGCCGCTCGCCGGATCAACCGCGGTGAAGACGTAAGTACCGGCCCGGTCGACGACGACGCTCAGGCTATCGCCGGAGCCACGGATGCCACCCCCTGTCGTCGTCCACCGCACCAGGAGCTCCGTGCCCGTGCCGGAGGCGGTGCCCGTGATACGGACCGATGGTGTGTCACAGCCGAGCGAGCGATCTCCACCCACCGTGACCGTCGGGAGCGAGAAATCCTCGCTCACCTCCACGACATCCTCCGCGGTGCAGCCGTTGTCTACATCGGTAATCTTGAGGCGGTACGTACCGCCTCGGGTCACGCTCACCTGCGGTCGGGTCGAGTCTGTGGACAGGCCACCGGCGGGTCCCGTCCACAGGAATCGATATTTTCGCGCACCGGGATTATCGGCACTCAGGACTCGGACGGGCGAAGCACAGTCGATCGATACGTCCTCGCCTGCAAAAACTACAGGCACCGCCTTGCTCGAGCCTACACGCACAAGACGAAGGTGACTACAACCTGATGCAGGATCGTATACCGTGAGGGTATACGTCCCGACCTCTCCCGCGGTGGCATATGGCTGATCGGTGGCGCCTACCAGGCTCCCGTCGGACGTGCTCCAGGCGTAGTTTAAGGGAGTCGACGGCGTACTCACGGATGCTCGTAGTGCGACGGTTGTATTAAGACACGAGAGGCTATCTGGAGTGATGACGGTACTCACGAACACGGGCCGTCCGTCACCGACCACGAAATCTCGACTACTTGCGCAGCCACTCGCGTCATTTACGGCGGTTAACGTGTAGGTCCCCGGGTTCGCGACCGTGAGCGAGCGCGTATTGAGAGGGCCTGTCGGCAAAACCCCGTTCACTGTCGACCACTTTAAAGTCGCTCCACTCGCGGGCGCGACGGAGGCCTCGAGCGTAACCGAGGTACTACTACAGGAAAGATCCCCACCGGCAACAACATCGATCGTGTTCGACGGCATGCGCTTAACGACTACTGTGTCGAGAGAAACACAACCGCCAACAGAGGTGAGCTTGAGTTCGACGGCGCCTTGCCCGTTGACGCTCGGATTCAAAGACGTGCCGCCACCTGCCAGCGTCACGCTCCCAGTGATGCCGCGCCATACGATGGCCGTACCACTGGGCACGCTCGACGCGCTACCTTCGAGCCGGACAGCGCCCGTAATCCCGCACGGTGCATCAATATCCGCCCCCGCCCTCGCCACGGGTGCGGCGGACGTCGCACTGAGCACGTAGGTCTTCTGGACCGGTGACGACCAACCGGTCGGGTCACTCACACGCACGTTGTAGGTGCCCGGGGCGAGGCCTGTTTGGTCCCTCACGCCGCTCACCGTCCCTGGCCCCGTCCACGCGTAGACGGGTGCCCCGCCGCCGCCACTCACGGTGAGCGTGATCGCGCCGTCACTGCGGCCATCGCATGACGCCGCCGCGGTGACGGCGGAGACGACGATGGGCTCGTACGGACTCGTGCGACAGAGACTTCCAAGGTTGACGGCTAAGTTTCGCTCCCGACCGTTAGCAAAAACGTAGGCTCGTTTCGGACCCGGCGCGACGACGAGCGGGGAGCATCCCGTCGGCCCCGGTTTCGCGACGAAGCACAGCTCGAAAGCATTGCTCGGAGTTGGCAGCGTAGTGGGACCCAGGTGCGACATCGCCAATCCGAATCGTCCCGCGGCTAGTTCGGCGTCGTCGCGCGTCAGTGCTTTGAGGCTCGGGGCAGGCTTCACGTCGACGAGGTTGAACATGCTCGTGTCGAACCCCAGGCTCACGCCCCACTCCTCGATCCGGTTGTAGTCCTCGACCTCGACGGTTACGCAGGTGGGGTCGACGGTGATTTGGGCCTTTTCTGGCAGGCGGAGCGTGAAGCCGTTGGCATAGTCCGTGCAGACCACGCCCTCGGTGACGTAGCCGCCGTAAGGAATCGGGACGACCGACCCGTTCCCTATAAAAGTGCTGTAATTGAAGTATTCCGGATAGCCAGGATACTCAGAGGCTACGATCGGCGAGCAAGCCGCGGAGTCACCAATGATTTGGAAACAAAGCGTCACCACCTTTGCGCCCTTAGGCAGGCTAAAGAAACACTTCGGTGGGTCTGCCCCGAAGGCGAACCAGTCGATCCCGATATAGCCGCGCTCGTCAATCTCACCGAAGTTCTTCCTCACGATGGTTTGGCAAGGCCCGTTCGATACGATTGGGAGGTGGATCACCGGCTCACCGACGAGTTTCAAGATGGATGCATCCCAACTGAATCCCTGCCTATACTTCGCGAGTTCGGTGAAGTTATCTACCGTGATGTCGACACACACCGTCGAACCCTTCAGACCCTCGGCCGTCCCGATGATCGTCTCCACGGGCGTGGAATTAAGGATGACCGCGACGCCGTATTCGGGATCCTTTCTCTGCTCCACGAACAAGGCAAGCGATTCTCCACCTGCGCCTCTGATGGTTGCGCCCGAGGTATTGGGCACGATGTAGGCGACGCTGTTGACCGGCCCGATCAGTTTAAAATCTATCGCAAACAGCTCGCTAACGTCCCTTACGCTCTGTGGGGTCGGGGAGCTGTACCTGAGTCGGACGAGGCCCGAGGCCGCCTGAGAGAGATCGAAATTGGCCGTCGTGAAATTACTTGGCGCCCCTGCCGGAATCTTTACCCCCAAGGCCTGGATGAGCGATGGATCGAAATTGAAGTCGACTTCGAATCTGGCGATTTCATGAAAGCCCGACACTACGTGACCTATGGATACGATATCACCTACCGCACCATACTCCTTCCCGCCGGAGATGAGGAGGTCCGGATTGCAGCGCTCGAGGTCGATGCTACCGAAAGTCTTGTTGCGGATCTTCTGTAAGGGCATGGCGGCCCCCCGGCGGATGGTCGAGACCTGCTCCACGAACCCGATGAACAGGTTAGGCTCCTGTGGGTCGGGGTGCGTGGGGCGGTCAATACACGGGTAATCCATCTCGAAACAGAGATCGAAAAGCTTCTCACCTGGGTCTACCGAAACCCCTGGCCCCGAGGTGAGAGAATCTTTCACGATAATGATATTATCGAATACGAAGAGCAGATTGATCTTACCCGCTAAAAATGTCCCCAACTTCGAATTTAGGTTGCTTGCACCGATAAAATTAAGTAAGCCGGTATTGAACTGTATCCGCGCATCGATCGCGCGTACGTTTGCAAAATTCTCTTGCGCGTACACCGGGATGCAGGCGAGCTCCCCGTCGGCGGCATGCGCCGTGCCAAACTCGAATTCGACCGGCAGGACAGAAATCCCGACCACGGCTCTATTGGTCAAAAACTCGATCGGGCGACCGCTGCTGTTCTCGTCGAAGATGATGGGGTTCGGATTGTTATTACCGAATCGATAAGTATTCGTAAACCTCACGTCACTATAATCTCCCGCGGCCCCCTTCGCGGTAAAGCAAAGCTCCAGGAGTGCGGCGCCGTCCGGTAGATCCTCCCCGATCCGCTTCGTGTACCCCGGGGCGAGCCAGTCGATGTTGATGGTGCCATCGGCCGCGGCCGGTGGGGTGTGGCTCGTCTGGTCGAGGGTGGGGATCGCGGAGTTGCGGATGGATTCGAACCGCAGCACCGCCGGATCGTAGTTCACCTCCAACTCGAGCTTGAGGATGCCGTCGAACCCGCGCACGACAACCGGGAGGCACACCTGCGCCCCGGGGGGCACGGTACGTTCCTCGGGCGCGAACGTCAGCGCTACTTGCGCGGACGAAGTCGCGACCGATGCGCACGAAAACACCGCCAGCAGCAGTGCGACGAATAGGGGATATGTCGAGTGACCTCCCTTCATCGGTTGAAAGCGTAGCTGAACTGGAATTCATGGGTCGCGCCGACGAAAGGACCGTAGTTCGCGAAGGCGTAGTCGATGCCGTAACCTACGCGAATGATTTTGTCGGCGTCCTGCCCGAGGGTCACGCCGACCTCGCCGTGGATAGTCTTGCTGCTCGAGGCGCCGATGCCAGTATAGATGGCGAGTTCGCTTTGGTAACGGATGGTCCCGTTGACGTCGACCGGGACGCCGGGAGTTTGCTTAATCCACAACGTAGGCTCCCAGTAACTCTCAGGGTTGATATTCACGATGGCGCCGAGTTGCGCATAGAAATGACGATAGCGCTGCGTCACGATTTCACCGTCGCGACCCTGGAAGCTGAATTCCAAAGAGAGCAACTGCGGAGAGCTTAGTCCAGCGTAATATACATTTTCTTCGAGGCGCTTGTAGGCGAATACCCCGACCCCGACATCGGGATACACGCGGGCTTGGTCATCCGTGAGGAAGACCGTCTCCTCGTCGCGGAGCCGCAGCTCGCCCACGTTCAGTCGGTACTGATTGAAGCCGGCTTGCAGCCCGAGGCTGATGCCGGCGTCGTAGGGGTCGCGCGCAAGGACGCCCGCCAGTTTTGCGGAAGCGCCCGTGAAACCCGTCGGACCCGTTTGGTCGTGCGTCAATTGAAGCCCGAGCTGCGGGCTCACGCCCTCGTATCCGCCGACCAGCCAGCTACCCGTCACCACCGCGGTCCTGGGGTGGCCCTCGATCTGGGTCCACTGATTGCGGTACGTCGACTGTAGATTAACGTTCTGCTCGAAACGTAGATAGTTCGACGACACCGCCGCCGGGTTGACCAACTCCGCACTCCCCTGCAATTTCCCGAACAGCGGCAACTGTTGCGCGCGGAGCGCACAGGCCGACAGCAAGAGTAATAGTAATGCCTGTAAACGTTTGGTCATCGATAAGGTAGCGCACCTCTAATATCGTACTAAGCTATTCCTCCACCCTAGGCCGCGCCGCGACATATGACGCTTCTTAGGCATAGCACACGGATAATACCCCTCACCGGTTAAGGCCTCCTACCCCAGCGTAGACGTTTCTAAACGCCGTTGACGATGGCATATTTGACACGGGCCGCCCATTGCGGCGGCCTGTACCCCTCCCGACGCTAGCGCCTGAGGTAGACGTAGCCGGTGTACTCTCTCCCGCGACCGTCCTCGAACACGTAGAAGTACGTGCCCTCCGGCAGCTCGTCCCCGTCGAAGTAAGTCCCGTCCCAGCTGTTATCGTAGTCGTCCATCGCGAATACCAGATTGCCGCCGCGGTTGTAGACCTCCATCCGGTTGCCGGGGTACTGCTCCACCCCGAGTACTTCGAACGTCTCGTTGACCCCGTCGAAGTTCGGTGAAAAGCCGGAGTAAATGACGAGTTGATCGCAGACCATCGTGATCCGCACGACGGCACGATCGCAGCCAGCGGCGTTGCAGATCTCGTAGACGAGGGAATCCTGGCCGCAGAACTGCGCCTCCGGGGTGTAGCGTAAGGCCTGACCTTCGATGCGGACCCGGCCGTGCATCGGGTAGACTACCACCTCAAAGCCAACCAACGTACCCCGGGTATCGTCATTCGCGAGCACTTCGATGAGCTTCGTCTGATTCATCCCCACCGAGTCTACGTCGTCGACAGCCAGCGGGTAAAGCAGCTCACGCGGATCGCGCACGTCGATGATTACGATCGTCGTGTCGCAAACGCCGTCCGCGTCACAGGCCCGCACGCATAGCGTGTCGGTACCGATGTCGAGACCTTTGACTCGGTAGCACACCGAATCGATCACCGAAACGCTGGCGAAGACGCCCGCGCCCGAGGGGCAGAAGTTCTCAACCAGCTCGACCGGACCACTCAGCTGTGCGGTCGCCACACAGGCCGTGTCCGTGAGCCCGACCCCCACCGTCCAGCGGACGGTGTCCCGCGTCGGGATACCCTGCGAGCTACACCGCAGAGAGATGCCGAAGTCGCCGACGCACCCGTCGGGCGCCACCAGGCTGGCCGCGTAGTTCCCCGCCAGTAGCTCGATACGGGTGCCGTCGAAGATGCGGCGTTGCGGCGTCAGGGTGACGCGCTTGCCGTCTACCACGAGGGTCAGGTTACGGTAGTTGCGTGGGGCCGTGCCGCCGCGCACCACGCCGAGGCGCGCGTCGTAACGCCAGGTGCGGTTGTCGAACTGCGTCATCCGCGCGGCGAGCTCCTCGACGTTGCTGAGGCGAGCCGTGCGGCTGCGGCCGTCTACAATCCAGCTCTCCATCCGAAAGGCCGCCGCGAGATTTAGCCCGGAGAGGTCGTAGTAGAATTCGTCGGCGAGATCGCAGGCCTCGGTGCTTCCTGTGTAGGGCTGGCCATTGACGAGAAGTCGGTGGTCTTTCAGCAGCTGGAACGGCACATCAATACATACGGGGGCCAGCTGGTCGCAGTAGGGAGTCGCCGTCCGCGTGGATGCCGGCACGAAGCTCGTGCGGCAGCGATCGGCGCGCTCCACCCGGAGGTACAGGCTATCGCGACAAGCGTTGCGCGCGTCCTCGGTAACGACCTTGAAGCCACCCAGCGGGAAGGTGAGGGTTCCCGAGATTTGGTTGGGCAGCCGGCTCGGCGTCAGGTAGAACTTGTTGCCCGTCGCCACATGCGTCACCTCGACCTCCCCGTAGCCACGATCCGGTTGGCCACCGCTGAGGTAGTTGTTCGTCGCGTCGTAACGCCAGCGACCCCACTTATCAGCGTCGTTGAGCGCTTCCGCAAAACCCTCCCCGTCATTGACGATCTCCGCGATGACGATGTCGTCTCCGCCGTACCAGAACTCGATGAGGTAAGGGCCCGCCTGCCCGTCGCCCGGGAGGGCTTCCAGGTTGTAGTAGGTCAACTCGGAGCGCGTGCAGAACGCCGGCTCCACCGCCGCGCCATTCACGTAGAACGCGCGGTTGATCGGCTGCATAAAGTTCGGCAGGCAAAAAGCGTAATCGTTATCGGCGGCGTAGACCACCACCGTGTCCGCCGTGAAGTACTCCGTGCAGACCAGTGGGCTGCACAGGTCCGGCACCCGGAAGACGGTGTCGAGCGAGCAGCCGTTTGCGTCGCTGACGGTGACCGCGTACGCCCCCGCGCTGAGGTTGTTTTGCGTAAGCGAGCCTCCCAAGCCATCGGCCCATACCACGGTGTAGGGCGCGGTGCCACCCCCGAGCTCGACCCGGAGACTGCCGTTGGCGGTCTGGCAATCGGCGCCCACGGCGGTGGCGGCAGCCATGAGCTCCGCAGGCTCCGCGAGCACGACGTCCAGGGTTGCGACACAGCCCGGTACACTGCGGTCGACCAGGGTGTAGGTACCGGCCCCGAGCCCAGCGACGGGCAAGGTCCCAAGGGCCGTCCCGTCGGCGGCGCGCACTTCGTACCCACGGCCGTTGGTGCTACGGATCCCGCCGCTAGTCATTTTAAAACAGTTGGGCGCCTCGACGATGAGATCGGCCAGCGAGATCCGCGGGCCGCCGTCGGGCAGGAAGAACTCGAAGCGCTGGAGGCACTCATTGACATCCGTAAGCTCGAGCACCTTCGATCCGCTCGTCTGCTCCTGGATGATGACCTGGGCCACCGTCGCGTTGGCCGCCACGATCTGACCGTCTAGCCGCAGGGTGTACCTGTCGGCAAAACCCGAAACCGCCACGGTGAACTCACCGTCGGCCCGACCCGGGCAGCTCGGCAGTCGAACGTCGGTCGTATCCAGGGTCAGCAACATCGGATTCTCCGTCACGACGATGATGATCTGTTGGCGGCAGCCCGAGGCGTCCGCGACGCTCACGCTGTACTCCCCGGCGTGGATGTCGCGTACCGTGAATGGCATGCGCGCTACCGATGCACTACCTGCGTCCGGCCCCGTGTAGCTCACCGTAAATGGCGCCACACCGCCGTCGGTGAATACGGTGATCGAGCCGCCCTTGCCGAGCGGACAGGCCGCGGGAGAGCTACTGGCCGTGAGGTTGAAGTTGCTCGTGCCCGGCACCTCGAGGACTTGCGTCAGCTCGCAGGCGGTAAACTGGTCGCGCACCGTCACCTGGTAGGCGCCCGCCGGGAGTCGATCGGCACGGGTGGTGGTGCTCACGGCCGGCAGCCACTTGTAGGTGTAGCGCCCGCTCCCACCGGCGATTTCGAAGGAGAGCGAACCGCGCGAGTCCCCACAGTCGCTCGGCGTAGCGACGAGGTCCACGATGGTCAACCCGCAATCACCTACGTAGCCCGCTCCGACCAGGTGTAGCGCCTCGTCGTAGGTGGTCGCGAACACGTCGGAACGCCCAAGGAAGTCCGCGTCGGAGTCGATAAACTCGTCCGTACCGACATTCTGGAGGGAGAACGTGAAGTTGGGTTGCGGAGCGAACTCGACGTAGTACTCGCCGATTGCCAGGTCGGTAAATTCGTAAAACCCGGTGGCATCCGACTGGGTAGCCAGCCCGGTGGCCGTGCCATTAGCCCGGAAGAGCTCCACGCGGACGCTCGCGAAGGGCGGCTCGAAGTTTTGGCGCAAGCCGTCACGGTTGTCGTCGTGCCAGGTGTAGCCCCCGAGCCTGGGTTGTTGGCAGTCGGCCTCGACCTCGAACTCGTGCGTGTCCTCGTACGCGCAGACCCACTCTCCGTTTGGTGCCAAGCGTTGCACGCTTACGCGAAAACCGTAGCTCCCCGCGGTGAGGGAGTCGGTCGTGACGTTGTCTGCACTAACCTCGCTTAAATTAGTTCCAGCGTTAGGATTGCTCAAGAACTCGGACCAGAGGTAGCGGAGGCTGTCGCTCGGCTGCGCCGGGGATACCGCGACGCTCAATTGTGCCGGCAGGCCCTGGCAGAGTCGGGGCTCGCCGCTGGCCACGACCCAGAAGCCCGGGATGGTGGTGACGAACGTCGAGTCCACGCGTACGCAGCCGTCGAGACCGACCACCGTCACGACGAAGCGTTGGCGGGTGTACGCCGTCACCGCCCGCGGGCAGTACGTCATCGTGAGCCCATCGGTCGACCGTAGGTTCGGGCCATCCCACGCGACCGACGCCGTCTCCAGGTCCGGGGCGACAACGAGGGTGTGACACAGGTCCGCACAGGCGTAATCCGGCACGTCGAACGTAAGCACGGGGGCCTGGAGGACCTCTATGGAGAGCGTCGCGCCAGCGGAGCAAACGACGTTTCCGAAGCGGTCGCGACTCACCACGCCTACTCGGTAGCGGAGACGCGCGCCGAGGTACGTCCCGTTGATGACGACCCGCGGCGCGGGACAGTCGACACAGCTCAGGAAACGCAGACCGGGGTCGTCGATGCTGCTCCAGGCGTACACCTGAATCAGGTTGACGGTATCGACCTCCGGCATCGCGACTTGGACCGTGTCGAAGCCCCCGGTGCACAATTGGTTTTGCGAAAGCGCGACCGAGACACTGTCGAAGGTGACCTCGGCCGGGCAGCACGATCCCAGCACACAGGTGGACGTCGAACCGGGGATCTGGAAATTATAGCGTCCGCTACTGCCGACGTTGATGACGTTAGCTGTCTCCCCGGTTAGCAGGACGCCGTCGCGGTACCACTCGTAGGCGGGATACCCCCCGGGCGCCTCCACGCGGACCGACTGCCCGCACTCCGCGCGGATGGGCACGGTGACGCACGCGGCTACGATATCATCCTCGTCGAGCACGCCGTTGCCCGGGGTCGAGTCGGAGTCCGTCCCGTCCATCGTGGCGATCTCGGCGAGCGCAATTTGGACGCCCTCGCCGACGGCCCTTAGATCGATCGTGATCACCTTCTGCGGCTGGAAGAAGCGGATGCTGCCGATCATCCATCGCCCGGTAGTGGGGTCGAAGTTTTGCGAAAGCGAGTGCCGGATGTACTCGAGCCCCGACGGGAGGTCGACCTGGACCGAGACCCCAGTCACGTCGGTGCCTTTATCGTTGGTGACCACGAACGTGAAGCTCACGATGTCGCCGCGCTGCACGTAGTTGTCGCTCGACACCCGGAAGATGCTCAGGTCGTGTTGCGCGAAGCCACCCGTTGCCCACAAGAGGGCACAGGCGACTAGCAGCGCGAGGCGGCCTGCGTTGGGGGGGGTGGGCAGGGGGCGGATCAACTGTGAGAGCTTCGGTCAACCCGAGCATTCGGGCGACGCAGATATGACGGTTTACCCTTATGCAAACTCTAGGCCAATTCGTCGCCGGCCCCAGCCGCCCTTGTCCACAGCGAGCAGACCCTACGGCCGTGCCCCGAGCTCCACCGCGATCGGCAGGCACGCATCGTCCGGACAGGCGGCGTCGAAGGTGCCGACCGCGCGGCAGGTGCCGTCGCCCTCGAATGCCAGCACGAGTGACTCGGCCAACTTCCCGCTACACGACAGCCGCGGCAGCGTAAACGTCGCCTCGCCGAAGGTTTGCGTCAGCACGAAGCGCTTACCGTTGATCAGGAGCGCACCGGGTGGATTATTGAATCGCACCCTGACAAGCAGGTCATACTGTCCATCCCGGCATTCGCCAGCCTGTGTAGACACGAGGCTCACGAAGCAAGTGTTCGTGCACGCCCCGGGGCTGCCGATCTGTACAGATTTAAGACTGCACGTAGCGTCCACCACGGAGGTGAAGTCGTAGCTCGCAGAGGCCTTCACCACCGGGTAGACCCCGAGTAGCACGGGCTGGCCTGGGTAGATCGCATCGAGCCTGGCGTCTCCGCTCACGCGAAAGGCCTTCCCGGCGATATCCTGTCCCGCGAGGATAGCGTATACCGCGTAGACGTCATCCTTCGGATCGTTCGGGGTGCCGTTGTCGCGGCACTCGGTCGTAAGGACCGCCTTGGCTAGCGAGCAGCAGTTGCAGTCTGGATCGGCGCAGTCCACGAGGCCGTCCCCGTCATCGTCTGCCCCGTTGCCACAGACCTCGGCGCAAGCTCCCACGCTTACCGTGACGTAAACCGAATCTCTGCGTCGGCACCCGCCGTCGGCCGTCGCGCTGGCGTAGTAGTAGCCCGACTGCATTCCCGACATGTCCTCGAGGGAGACGGACGTGCCCGTGGCCTCGAAGCCGAAGGGTCCGGACCAACTCACGTCGGTCAGCTCGGTGGCGACCTTGAGGTTCAACGTCTGGCCCTCGCACATCCCTGGCACCGCCGCGAGCGCGAATTCCGGCCGCGGCGCTACTGTGATGACGGCCCTGGCCTTCCCGGGGCAGCTGCCGCCAAAGCTCACGTTGTACTCGCGCGTCACGTCGGCCTTCAGCTTTATCGACTGCCCCTTAAGCCCGTTGTCCCACAGGTAATCGGCACCGCCGGCGGGCGCCGTGAGCGTCACCTCATATCCGACGCACACCGAGCCTATTGCCGCGCCCGCGGAGGTATTCACGGTGATACGTGCCGAGGCTCCGCTGAATACCAGCAGCTGGGTGGCCGTCGCGCTGTTACCGCACGCGTCGGTAGCGGTCCAGGTCCGGAGTAAGGCATCGAAGATCTCTCCACTTCGATTCACCTGCGTCCGACGGCCAGCCTCCTTCACGTCAACGCTTGGCCCGCAAGCGTCGGTAGCGCTCGGCTGAGCGAGCGAGTAGTCGTAAGCGCTGCACGCCACATCCACACTTGGCGGCACACGACTGAGTACAGGCGCAACCCGGTCGGCGATCGTGACTTGCTGCGTTAACACGGCTTGGTTACCGCAGTCGTCGGTGGCCGTAAACACCCGCATCACGAGTCTCTCCCCGGGGCAAGCCCCAAGTCCGAGCTCGAGCACGCTCTCCGCATAAGTCAGGTCTTTGTCGCAGGCGTCTTTGGCGAGGAGGGTGACCGCGGGTAAGTGCTCGCCGCAAGCGACCGCGATCTGCTCGTTCACGACGGTCTCGAATACTGGCGCGTCCTTGTCGACGACGAGGATCGACTGAATCCCCGTCGACGTATTACCGCAACCGTCCTCCGCGTACCACGTCCGCTGGATCGTGTAGCCGCAGGATTGGGAGATCTCCCGATCCTTGTGGAAGATACGTACGTCCTTGCTGCAGTTGTCCGTCGCCGTCGGCTGCCCGCCGGTGATCGGGGCGCCACAGTCGATCGTCACTGAGCGCGGAATGTTCGCCATCACTGGCGCGACCCTGTCCACCGTGACGACGCGCTGGCGCATCGTCGCCACGTTGCCACAGTTGTCGATCGCGGTCCAGACCCGCACCAGGACACCCTTCCCGGTACAGGAGACTACGCTGTTGTCGACGGTCTCACTGTAGGCGATCTTCACGGAGGCATCACAGTTGTCCGTCGCCGTGACGGTCGCCTTAGGGATCGCCGCTCCACACATAAGCTCCACGTCAGACAGCGTGGTGGCGAACACGGGCCTGGTGTTGTCGGTGCGCGTCACGCGCTGCCGTGCCTGAGTCTTGTTGCCGCAGGCATCGGTCGCCGTGAAGACCCTAATGTGAGTGTAGGTGCTCGCGCAGGCCCCCGCGATGATCTCTTTCGTCTCTACCACAGCCACCACGCCCTGACAGCCGTCCACGGCGATAGGGAGGTTGGTCGGGAGCGGCTGCTCGCAGCTAATGCTGATATCTACCGGGACCTCGGTAATCACGGGTGCAGTACGATCTCGCACGCTGATCATCTGAGTCGTGGCGGAGCCGTTGCCGCACAGGTCGCTCACCGTAAACGTCCGGACGATATCGTAGCTGCTCGCACAGCCGAGGTCCACGCGACGGTCGGAATAGGTCACGGGGGTCGTGCCGCTGCAGAGGTCTTTGGCTTTCGCCAAAACCACCGGCACGTCCGCTCCGCACTCTATTGAGACTGCAGGCGGCACCTCCGTCCAGGTGGGTGCCCCGCGGTCGACGCGGCGGATGACCTGGCTTACGGTGCTCGCGTTACCGCAGTCGTCTGTGGCCGTCCACACGCGGGTCACCTCCGCGTTGCCAAGGCAACTGCCCGCAA
Organism: Saprospiraceae bacterium; assembly: GCA_041744755.1. GTDB lineage: Bacteria > Bacteroidota > Bacteroidia > Chitinophagales > Saprospiraceae > CALDTK01. The sequence goes on along the minus strand of JBGTKC010000280.1, from coordinate 16,813 downwards.
CGAGGGCGTCCTTAAATGTCACTACCACTTCCCCACAGGCATCTGTAGCCGACGGGGCACGCGCTGGCACACTCTCGCTGCAAGCTAGCTCCAACAGCGCCGCCACTTCTTCAAAAACGGGGGGCTCGCGGTCTTGGATCGTCACTACCTGACTGGCGGTGACGAGGTTACCACAAGCATCGACTGCCGTGAAGACCCGCGTTACAATCGACTCACCCGCGCAGGCGCCCGCCGCCGAAACTCGACGTTCCGTAACCTTTACTTCGCCCTCACAGGCGTCGGTGGCACTCGGGAGTAGGCTCGGCACAGCGTCACCACAACCGATCACGACGGCGGCGGGCACCGACGTAAACACAGGGGCCACCCTATCGCGCACGGCAATCATCTGCTCGGCGGTGATCAGATTACCATCGGCATCGCTAGCCGTAAACGTCCTCTTGAGGGTGTAGTCGTTCCCGCAGCTTCCGGCAGTCCTGGTGTCCGCGAAGGTCACGGTGAGAAGGCCGTCACAGCTGTCCTCGGCTTCCGCCAAAACGAGAGTAGGAGTCGCGTTACACGCCGTCTCCAGATTGGCTGGCACGAAGGTCCACACGGGCGCTCCGGAGTCGACGTAGGTCACTACTTGTGACGCTGTAGCCGTATTGCCGCAGGCATCTCGCGTAGTGAAGGTTCGCGTGACCTTATAGTCGTTGCTCGAAGCGCCATTAAAGCGAGCTTCAACGACGGTTACGACGGCATCGGGGTCGCAGGCGTCCGAGGCCGTAGGTAGCGCCGACGGGGCCCGTTCGCCACAGGAGATCCTGACGTCCGCGGGGACGTTTGTTAACGTCGGCGCCTTGGTATCCCTCACGGTCACTACTTGGCTTGCCGTTGCGGTATTGCCGCAGGCATCGGTTGCGGTAAAAACTCGTACAGTGATGGACTCACCGGCGCAGGCGCCCGACACCGTAGTCTGGACGACGGTTACGGTAGGGCTGGGGTCACACTGGTCGCTTGCCGTGGGCATGCTCGTGGGTTCAGCCGCGCCACACTCGATCGTCGCTGCTGCCGGTACCTTCGCGAGCACAGGGGCGACGCGATCACGCACGGTTATGAGTTGCGTAGCCGTGACGACGTTGCCACAGGCGTCGGTCGCCTTGAAGACCCGCGTGATAATCGACTCGCCACCACAGGCGCCCGGCCGCTCCGTGTTCGTCGCGGTGAGGGCGGGTGCGCCATCGCAAGCATCGGTGGCCGTCGGCATGCCCGTCGGCTCGGGGGTTCCGCATTCGATCGTTAACCCAGTCGGCAGATTGGACAAGACGGGCGCCGTGCGGTCGCGGACGGTTAGAATTTGGGAGGCTGTAGCCGTATTCCCACACGCATCCGTAGCCGTGAAGACCCGAGTCAGGACGGAATTCCCAGCGCAGGCGCCGGCGGAGGCTGTGGTCACCACCGAGACACGTGTATTAGGGTCACACGCGTCACTCACGCTGGGCAGGTCGGTTGGCTCGCCCTCGCCACATTCTATCGTGGCCGCTGTCGGTACTGCGGCCAGCGTCGGGGGAGTTCGGTCACGGAGCGTGATGACTTGCGTGCTGGTAATCCTGTTTCCATCCGAGTCGGCGGCGGTAAAGACGCGTGTCATCACGGCCTCCCCGGCGCAGGGGCCAGCGGAAGATGTAGTGGCGACCGCGACGACGAGACTACCGCCACACCCGTCGATCGCAGTGGCGAGCTCTGTAGGTGAGGCCGCGCCGCACTCGATCGACCGCGCCGCCGGCACTACGGTCCACTGCGGAGTGCCGGAGAGGGTGTAGGCGACCACCTGGGAGGCGGAAGCTGTATTTCCACACGCATCGGTGGCCGTAAAGACCCGCGTGATCGAGTAATTATCGGCCGAAGTGCCGGCGGTGCGGACCTCGTTCACCGCTATTGCGACCGCCGCGCTACAAGCGTCACTCGCCGTTGGGAGTGCCGTCGGAGAGGCCTGCCCGCAGGTGAGCGTCACGTTGGCCGGTACAGCTACCAACACTGGTGCGCTGCGGTCAATGACGGTGATCACTTGTGTGGCCGAAGCCTGGTTTCCGCACGCATCGGTGGCCGTGAATGTCCGCGTCACGGTCGACTCCCCGGTACACGCGCCGGCGGCCGCGATCATGGATGCGCGTACGCTCGGGTTACCGTCGCAGACGTCCGTAGCCGTCGGCAGCGCCGTCGGCATGCTGGCGCCACATTCGATCGTGACCGCCACAGGGATGCCTGTTAGTACTGGCGCCGAACGATCGCGCACTGTAATCACCTGCGATGCCGTGGCTAAGTTACCGCACGCATCTGTCGCCGTAAATAACCTTGTCATGATCGACTCACCGACACACGCGCCGGCGATCGTGCTCGAGGCCACGCTCACGCGCGGGCTTGGGTCACACGAATCGGTCAACGTGGGTAGGTCCGTCGGCTCAGCGCTTTCGCAATCAATGGTAGTAGCGGCCGGGACGCTCGTCAATACGGGCGCGACGCGGTCGCGAACCGTGATGACCTGTGACGCAGTGGCGGTATTGCCGCACGCGTCCTCGGCCATGAAGACGCGCGTCACAATCGACTCTCCGGCGCAGAGGCCCGGCGTCGTCGACGAAGCCACGCTAACCTTAGGGACACCACCGCAGCCGTCACTAGCGTCCGGCAATTCCGTTGGCTCGGCTTGCCCACACGCTATCGTGACCGGTGGCGGCAGATGACCGAGCACTGGTGCCGTGCGGTCGCGGACCGTCACTATCTGAGAAGTCGTTATACGGTTGCCGTCAACATCCTCGGCCGAAAACCCTCGCGTCACTACAGACTCCCCAGCGCAAGCCCCGCTAACCGCTGTTGAAGTCGACGTCACCTCTAATACTCCATCGCATGCGTCCTCTGCCGTCGCGAGCGCGCTCGGGAGGGGCTCGCCGCAAAGAATGGTCAATGCTGCCGGGACCGACGTCCACGTCGGTAGACCAGAGTCGGCGTACGACACCACCTGCGACGCCACCGCAGCGTTACCACAGGCGTCGGATGCCGTGAAGACCCGGGTGACCGTGTAGACGTTAGCCGAGACACCATCGCTGCGTAACTCAACCACCGTGATCTCCACGCCACTTCCGCAGGCGTCACGCGCCGTCGGGAGTTCCGTCTCGGCTCGCTCACCACAGGCCACCGAGACGTCCGCTGGAACTGTCGTGAAGACGGGAGCCGTTCGGTCGATGATCGAGATGACCTGCACGGCTGTGGCAGTGTTGCCGCAGGCATCGGTAGCGGTGAAGACGCGCGTAATCATCACGGCACCAGCACACGCGCCGGCGGCCTCGGAGCGAACCACCGACACCACCGGAGCGGTGTCGCAGGCATCCGTCGCTTGCGGCATGGTCGTCGGCTCGGCGGATCCGCAGTCGATTGTCACATTGCGCGGGACCGAAACGAGCCTCGGTCTCGTGCGGTCGCGCACCGTGACGACCTGTGAGGCCGTGGACGAATTGCCACACGCGTCGGTCACGGTGAAAATCCGCGTCAGGATTGACTCGCCGACGCACGCTCCGGGAACAGCTTTGGAGACGACCGTAATGCTGGGACTGTCATCGCAGGCATCGCTCGCCGTGGGAAGGCCAGTTGGCTCCTCCGCCCCACACTCGATCGTAAGTCCCGGCGGCACGCCGGCGAACATTGGCGCGGTGCGGTCGCGCACGGTGATCAGCTGGGAGGCAGTGCGCGTGTTACCGCATGCGTCGGAGGCGATAAACACTCGAGTCAGGAATGATTCTCCAGCGCATGAGCCGGGCCTACTGGTCGTGGAAACGGTCAGACGCGGCATCGGGTCGCAAGTGTCAGTGGCGGTGGGAAGCTCTGAAGGTTCGCTTGCGCCGCATTCAATCGCTGCGTCGAGCGGGACCGAGGCAAACGACGGCTGGGTCTCATTTACGATGGTGATGACCTGACTTGCTGTCGCTGTGTTCCCACAGGCGTCGCTCGCAGTAAACTCCCGGATTATGGTGGCCGTCCCGACGCAGCTGCCGAGGTGCAACGTACGTACGACTGTCACCTCGGGTGCGTCGTCACATACATCGCTAGCCGTCGGCATGGCCGTCGGCTCGATGATTCCGCATCCGATCGTTACGTTCGCCGGAACGCCGATGAGCACAGGCGCAATTTTGTCCTCGAATCTAATCGTTTGCGTGGCAGTGATCTGGTTACCATCAGAGTCAATCGCTGAGAAGGTTCGTGTGATAACGAATGCTCCAGGGCCACACCCGATCGCCACGGCATCCGTGAAAGCAACGGAGAGGCTTCCGCCACACCCCCCGTGAGCGGTGGCGAGTTGTACTGGGGCTACAGTGCCGCACTCGAGGGTCACCCCCACTGGTACTGACGTCCAAGCTGGGATCCCGCTGTATTCATATGTCACGACTTGCGAAGCGGTCGCCGTATTGCCGCAGGCGTCCGTGGCTATGAAAGTGCGGGTGATCGTGTAATCATTGGATGACCTACCGGGCGTGCTGAACTCGCCAACCGTGAGACGCGGCTGCGGATCGCAAAGATCCGTCACCACAGGAATTGTGGTCGGTACGGCCAACCCGCAAGTCAGCACGATGTCTGCGGGAATCGAGGCGAGAAGCGGCACTCCGCGATCCACAACTGTGACGACCTGGCTGGCCGTGGCGGCGTTGCCGCACGCGTCGGTCGCCGTGAAGACCCGCGTAAGCGTCGACTCCCCGGCGCACGCGCCGGGGGCAGCCGTCGAGACTACCGTGACGACGGGATTGCCGTCGCACGTGTCAGTGGCTGAAGCCACTTCGGTCGGCTCCGTGGCGCCGCACTCGGCAACACTGTCACCTGGGATGTTGTCGAAGGTCGGGCGCTGGGTGTCCTGTACGGTAATTGTGCGCTTGGCTGTACGCGTATTGCCGCTTTTGTCCCGCGCGGTGTAGGTCCTCACGAGCCGGTAGGCATTGGCGCAAGTTCCTGGACTTAAGGCATCAGCGTGGATGACAGTAGCCTGTCCACAGTCGTCGGTCGCGGTGACGGCGCTCACGGCCGCGAGCTGATGACATTCCACACTTGTTGCGACGGGGAATGGATCAAACGTTGGCGGAACAAGGTCAACGGCCGTCACCTGCACAGCGTCGGTCGAGGAGCACCCATTCGTATCCGTGACTGTGACGGTGTAGCGCTTACTCGCGACAGCGTTAATCGTGACCGTGGGACCCGCTCCGAGCCCATCCGACCATAAAAACGTAGCCGGTCCTGTGCCCCCGGAGCTGGTCGCCGCGAGCGTAATGCTCGCGTTCGGACACGTAGTGACATCCGGGCCGGCATTAGCGATTGGTCGTCCGCAGTCGGGATCGTCGCAATCGGTAAGCCCGTCAAGGTCGTCGTCGACGCCGTTGCCGCAGACCTCGGCACATTTTACCCGGACGTTGAAACACGTTGGCCCGACCGCACACCCAGGACCTTGGGGCGCGACGCAAACTTCCGCGATGCGACCGGGGGTGACGCCCGCCAGATTTAACTCTAGGATCCTGGTACCCTGGCCCGCGGCGATACTTCCTAAAGACGTCGTCCAGTTGTATGAGGTGGCATCGGTGACCGCTGTTGCGGTAAAGACGTCATCGTCCGGAGAGCAGGCGTCGAAGGTGCAGCCTTTGACCGTGACGGCACCCGGGTAAACGATGTCCTTGTTGGCGTCCCGCACCGCGAGCGCGTACCCGCCCCAGGCGAGCCCGGTAATCGCCAGTCGGTCGCTCGCGTCGCGCAGGAGCCCAGTACGGGACCAGGTCCTGCCATTGTCGAGAGAAATATCGTAAGGCGAGGCTCCTGGACGGGAGGGATCGAGACTCAACTCCACTTTACCGTCCGATGCCGTGCAGCTACTCGCGTCGATCGCGACAGTACCTGTGACCGTAAATCCACCGGCCCCGAAGGCGCTCACGAGTGGCAAAGCCAACAGGAAGGTGAGCGTCGCGGCGGTTAGGATAGCGGAGAATCGTTTCATAAGCCTATGGCTATCAGCACTGTGAGGCAATTGCTTCTTGGGGCAACTACTCCACTGCTCACCGCAGGAACCAGCGCTTTGTCGACCTCGAAGTGTCGTCCGCCGGTTTGTAGTGGCATGCGCCACGGGCACTATGACAAAATGTATACCACGAGTGCAGACCACTCAGCCGGGAGGGCGGTCTAGTCAGCGCCACGCATCAGCATGCCGACGCACGAGTTTTGGCGAAAGCCTGAAATTATCAACACGGGTACGGCGCATGGCGTACTAGAATCCGTAGAGCTGATACAACCCAACAGCTTGTCCCTACGAGCGCCTGCCTTCCGGTGGCTACGCACCTCACGCCGCGTAGTGGCTAGTCACTTTAACCAGAGCGCACCAGCGACGGCCGCGTCGCGGCATTTGGAATATGTGCCAAGCACACAGTCGACTCATTACTAAGCCTCCGCAACCGATACCGTCGCGCGCTGCGAGGCCCTCGGGGGGGCCTTATCGCCGGGATCGGAGGAGCGCCTCGCGGAATGTGCAAGGCTGATGCCAACCTAGGCGAGGGCACTTAAGGGTGCTGAGAGGTCGCAGGCTAGCAAGTCCATAGGCAGAGGTGCGGGCTTGCGCTAGTCTGGATTACCCCAGAGACTTCAATCGCTACGAACCTTACTCTCCGAAGATTCTCGCGTAGTCCGCACTGTACTTCGTAGAGTCGTCGGCGAAGGTCGTGACGACCACCCCACTCTCGAGGGTCTCGGCTACCTTGATTGCCCCCACCAAATTACCCGCCGCCGAGGGCGAGACCAGTAAACCCTCCTCCCGGGCCAGCCGCCGTACCATCTCATCCGCCTCAAGGTTGCTGATAGAGATCATGTCGGGCTCGGGGACGCGGGCATCGTAGATCGGCGGGACCCGCCCCGTGGTCGCTAAGTGTTTCCAGCCTTCGAAAGTGTGCTCGGCGGAATCGGGTTGAAGCGCGATGACCTGTACGTGGGGCGCGTGTGCTCTGAAGTACCGCCCGACGCCGATCTGCGTCCCGGAGGTCCCGATGGCGCTTACGAAGTGTGTTACCTCCCCGTGGGTCTGAGACCAGATCTCCGGTCCCGTGGTCGCGTAGTGCGCCCGCCAGTTGTCGTCGTTGGCATACTGATCGGCGAGGAAGTAAGCCGCGGGATCGGCCTCCGCAAGCGCGCGTGCCCGGTCCTGACTGCCGTCCACTCCATCGGCTCCCGGCGTGAGCACCAGCTTGGCCCCGAGCGTCCGCAGGATATCGATCCGCTCGGCGCTCGCTGTTTCCGGCAAGCAAATCTCAACTGGGAGCCCGAGGGCTGCGGCCACCGACGCGTACGCTATGCCTGTGTTGCCCGAGGTAGCGTCGACGAGGGTTTGCCCACGGCCATAATCACCGCGCTCGATGGCGCCCTTGATGATGCTGAATCCCGCGCGCGTCTTTATGCTGCCGCCCAACTGCAAATACTCGAGCTTGGCTAAGACACGGACATTAGCTTTCGCAAAAACACGTTGCAGCTCGTACAGCGGAGTATTTCCTACCAAGCGACCAACGTGCGCGAGGCGGGCGGTCAAGGTTTTCAGGGAACTATGAGGTAAGGTCTTGGACACGGCGTGGCACTTTGGATTGACGAGAGCAACCCGCGAAAGGGGAACGTGCCTACAGCTGTACGTCAAATCCGATAGCCCCGTGACGCGCGTCAGTGACTGACTCCGGCTACCGGGAGGTTGCCTGGACAAGATTGGTCACAGTCGTCCGTGTTGCCGTCGCCGTCGTCGTCGATGCCGTTGTCGCAGATCTCGAAGTCGACGAGGGTGAAGGTCACCGTCCGAGTCGCGCAGTTGGATCCCGAAGCGTCGGCACGAGTGAAGCCCTCGGCGACGATGGTGTAGCGCCCCGACCGCCACCCTAGGCGAGTATTGTCGCCGGGGAGGGTGAACGGGGTCGCGTTGTCGACGAGGCTCATGCTCGCGCCGCCGGTCACGACGTACCTCAAACTCCCCGGCGAGGCACCCGACAGCTCGGTCCGGACGTTCCAGTTTGACGGCAGGTCGCGCACGATGTGGTAGGTGGCCTCATCCTTGATGTTGCGGCCCGTCCCGCCGTCAAGATCCCAGAATTGGATCGGCGCGACGGCCACCGACTCGTCCACGACGGTGAATGTCCCGATCACTGTTTGGCAATCCCCCCCCGCCCAACGGGCCCCGATCGCGTAGGTGCCAGGACTGAGGTCTCGAAAAGTATACGCCCGATCGGCGACGGCTGCCACAGCGCTCCAAGTTCCATTGATGCTAAAATTTACGGAGGTCCGTTCTGCGTCCGCGGGCCAGGTCAGCGAGAGACCGCCGTTACGCTCACCGCAAGTGGCGTCGGTCACCGTCCCGGTCGCCGTCGGTAGACCTTTGATTGAAATTACCTGCGAAACCGTGGCCCGGTTGCCGCACTCATCGGTTGCCGTCCAGGTGCGGGTGAGCATCGTCGATGCCGTACCCGCGATAGCCTCCGTGGTCGACGTGAGCACGACCGCGATCTTGTCGGTACTACTACACCCGTCGCTCACGGTCGGCGCGCTGGCGGGGATCGGATCACCGGCACAGAGCGTGGATGCGGCCGGGACGTTGGCGAAAGTGGGTGGGAGGTCGTCCACGAAGGTATACACCCGTTTCGCAGTGATGGTCACGCCACAACCCGAGGTCTTGCTCCACGTTCGGATCACCTTGTAACTCCCCGGGCAGCTCCCGAGAATGGTCGTATCCTTAGAGGGGATCTCCCCGGTGATCGGGCACTCCAGACTGAAGATCACGGGCGTAGAAATCGGCACGGCCTCGCCGCAGGCAAGGGTAGCGTCCGGAGCGAGCCCGAGGACCGGCACCGCGGCGCCACAGACGAAGACGTCGATACAGATCGACTTCTCGAGTCCGCGACTATCTCTGACCCGCAGCGAAACCACATCCTTACCGTAGCCACTCGACATAGACTCGTACCGGAAGGAGAGATCGCCCGTCTTGACGACCCGACCTAAGCTAGTATTGTTGGCGATCGATTGAATGGCTACGGATGAATTACAGCTTTCGGCTGAGATAGTGTGGGTAAATTGTTCTCCGGCGCAAATGGCGCGGAGGGTGTATCGCGGCGTGGGGACCTGGGTCGTAGGATGGTAGCTTTTGATCTCGTCGGAGAAGCTCGTTAGGTACCCAAAGGTCCCCGAAGAGCCACTGATCCCGATCAGGTGCGACACCTGAAAATTGACGGAACCCCGAAGCACGTTGTTCGCGGCGATCAGACCATCCGGAACGATCAAACTGCTCAGCGTCGGTTGACCGGGAACGGGCCGCGTGAAAACACTTGCGGCGGTGTCGATCCGCATTCCATTCAAGGTGAGGTTCGGCAACCCCGCCGTGAGGGTTACGACGTTAATGTTGTTGTCGCCGGTAGCCTTCTGGAAGGTGAGGTAACGGTCGCCTCGGCACTCGCTCCACGGCGCCGCGATCGCCATTCCCACCTCGTTATTGGTCGAGATCCCGGAAATGTGGTAGACGTAGCTCGGCTGGCTAGTCGAGATAATGTGTGGGTCACCGTTGACGCCGGTGAGCTTCACGCGGTACCACTGTCCGCGATTAATCGTCGCCACCGCCGTTGCGCCGCCATCGATTCGGATCGCAGTCCCGTCTTGCGTAGCGACCACCACGCCATAGTGTTGGTTGTCGGTGCCCTTGTGCTTCACGAGTACGTAGTCACTCCCGAGGTAACAGGTCGGGACGAGCTGATCGATTCCTGCGTCGAGGCCGCCGTTGTTGCATACGTTCGTGTGCTGGGATCCCGAATTGACGGCGACTGCCTTATCGGAGGTAACGCGGACCCCAGACACGGTTTGGTTCGTATACGCGTCCCTGACCACGTAGCTCTGCCCGGCCTGGAGGGTCACGGTGTGCGGGCTCGTAAGTCCACCGTGGAGGATCAGCTTCGTGTTGTCGAAAGTGAACGTGACTCGGCTGTTGTTCTCCGTCGCGAGCACCGAGACGAAGTGGGCCTCCGCTTTAGCGACATTCGGCAACGGGAGTCCCGTAGGACTGCAGGTCGTTTCGTACTGCGCGACCTGAGACCCGGCGTAAAACTCGTTCCCGAGCGCCTGGGCCCCCTTAATGGTTACCAGTTCTTTGTTGTACGATCCGTCAAGGAAGTGAACCACTTGTATCGGCTGGTCCGATTCGAGTATGATCCCGCGACTCCGTTCGGGCGTGTTTGGATTAGGCGTTTGGCCAAGCTCTTTAGTGAGCGCAATCGAAACACTCCCGCTGGAAGTCACTGTCCTCGTCCGGACCCAGCTTCCATCCGGAGTGTACGCCTTAATGCTGGCCGTTGAGGCGGCGGTAGAGATCAGCAGGTAGCTAGGACCGTTGTAGGTCGTCCCGCCGACATCATCGATCATCTGCCACATCGGCGGCACGTAGTACTTCAGGGTCTCCCCGCACAGCACCTCGTCGGCGACCACGCAGTCGGTGCAATCGGAGTCGGCGTCGTCGATCTTACCATCGTGGTCGTCGTCGACACCGTTATCGCAAATCTCCGTACCACTCATCCACATCGCGGCGGAGGTGTTGGCGACTACCTGTCCGACGACCAGTGGGACGGACGCCGATTGGTTCGTAAGGGGCGAAAACATATTCTCGTTGCCCAGGTCCCGCAATTTGACGCCTTGCGGCAAAACGACCTCCACGGTCACGAGGGCCGGATCGATGAAATTGAAGAGGTAGTACCCCGGTCGTCCGAGCGCATCGTTGCGGGTGGCGCTGGTGGCATAGAGGACGCCATTCCTGAAAGCCTTTACCGTTAACCCGTTGACGCCATAACTGAGGGGTTCATCGATCGTGAGGTTAGCGTTCACATCGGCCCACATGTAGCCGTAAAGCGCGGCGGTTTTGGTTTGGTATTGGCCCATGTCGACGTAGGTCACTTCATTCGAGCCATCGAGCGAAGACATCTTCGTGACCGCGACCGAAAACCCACGGTGAGTGTAGCTATCGAAGTCCGAATTTCGCGTATCGCTGTACGGGTTGAATCCCGGACTTAGGATCTTCGTCGGGAGGAGAAATCCCAGCACGTAATAGTTTCCGGCGGTCAGGTCCGCGAATTCGTAGCCCGAGTCGCCGATGGCGGATGTTGTCGTAGTCACGACTTGGTCAAGGGCCGGGTCGACAATGCCGTTCCCGTTGTCGCGGTAGAGCACCAGGGTCGTGCCGGCCAGCCTCTCCTCACTCTGACCACGGAGACCGTCATTGTTGCTGTCGTTGAAGACGAGACCCGCGATCCGGCTCGCCGTGCCAGCGACGCCCGCTTCACGCACGCATACCTCACCGAGATAAATCTTCTCCTGATCATTCCCAACGTAGAGTTCCGCCTGTACCGCGCCGGCCGGAGCCACAGCCCCGAAGGTGTATCTGTCCCAGGATATGGGGTAGGTCGCTCGACCGAGTAGCGTACGTGAGACTTCCGAGCCGTCGGCCGCGAGCCAGATCAGTTGAATCGTAATCGGGGGCTTATCAGGATCGACGCCGAAGAGCTTGAGGTCGCAAACGTATTTCCGGGCTGCGGTGACGGCGAAGCGGTGCCGACCGGAGGTTTTGTCGATCTCAAAACCGGAGACTCCGTCCTTCGTGACGCTTTTTACATTTTTGGCAATGGCCCATGTCCAATTGCTATAAGCAATCGCATCGGAGATGCACTGAGCACGAGCTACCCGAAGACCGGGGGCCGTGGCAAGCAAAATCAATAATAAACGAGCGTACCTCATAGATCGAGTAACCTGCACTCGGTCCAGTATCGAAAATCAAACCAAAGACAACGGTCGGGCGACGCGCATCGAATCTGGTCCCGCTGCCGGGGGCGCTCTAGATCACCCCCTCCCGAGCAGCCTGCTCCTGGTAGCCGTGGAGCTGCACCGGCTTATCGGTCCCCTTGCGGAGCTTCATGTTGAGGAATTCCACCCCCAGCGAGAACGCGATGGCGAAGTAGAGGTACCCCTTCGGGATAACGCCCACCTCGCCCCCGAGCACCGACAGGTGTCCGAGGTGCGCGCCCTCTGCGATCAGGGTGAAGCCAATGAGGATCAAAAATGCCATCCCCAACATCTGAACGGTCGGGTTGCGATTGACGAATCGCGCCACCGGCGTTGCGAAGAGCACCATCACGCCGACGCTCAGGACCACCGCGATAATCATTATCGGGAGCGCTCCCACGACGCCATTGGTCATCCCGACGGCCGTGAGGATGGAGTCGAACGAGAACACGATGTTGATAACCGTGATCTGCGTCACGATACTTGAGAAGCTGGCCGCGCGCGACGGCGTGTCACCCTCGGCCTGCTCACCGGACTGCCCGTCGAGCTTGTGATGAATCTCCTTGGTGGCCTTATAGATCAAGAAGATGCCACCGAGGAGCAAAATGAGGCTCTGGCCCGTGAACCCGAAGCTCAGCGCCGCCTCCTCGATGTTGTGTCCGCCATGGCCATCGCCAGCCGTCTCCCAGTTGTATTTGATCAGGGGATCCTGCAAGGCCACGAGCCAACTGATCCCCAGCAGCAAAACAACCCGTAGGACCATCGCCAGGGCCAACCCGATGTTGGTCGCACGCTTCTGTTCACCCTCCGGCAGCTTGTTGGCAGCGATCGAGATGAAGATAATGTTGTCGATCCCGAGGACGATCTCCAAAAAAGTAAGCGTCAGGAGGCTAAGCCACACGCTGGCGCTCGCGAAGTCTGGCCAAATGATTTCCATGTTGCAAGATTAAAGCCTGTAAGTCGCTTGACTCTCAAATGTTGGGACGTCGCTCGGGCGACTCCGTATCCTTGCCGTATGATGTACCGCCGGCTGGATCGCGAGGAACTCGAAGAGCTCGAGCCGCAATTCGTCAAGTTTCTGGCCGCGCAAGCGATTCCGGCCGCGGACTGGGTGAAGCTCAAGGTCACCGACACCACCCACGCCGGGCAGCTGCTCGACCAATTCAGCGAAATGGTCTTCGACGACGTCATCAGGCGCATCACTTTTTTAGAGGAGCGATCGGCGCATCAGCTGCTCGTCTACCGCTGCGGGCCAGACCGCGTGGAGCTCAGGGGCCTCCTCTTGGACCCACCCGTCCCGGGTTTAGACTTTCGTCAAAACCTCCCACCCGCCGAACTCATGGCCGCGGTCCAAGCGACTGGGACAAGCGTGAAGGTTGCACAGGCCGAACGCAAGTACCAGCCTGCCCGCCCCGCGGATCTGTTCCGATTACTCGAACGCGGCGCCCGGATTAGCCGCTCAGCAGAACTGTTCGACCTGCTCGACGGGCTCACGAACTCCGAGGCCGATTCCCCACGTTAAACCCCGCATGAACGTTTTGACGGCAGCCCGGGACATCCTCAGCATCCCTCCCTACCACCGGGCCCTCGCGCAGAAGACGGTCGCCGTCCAGTGGGAGCGCCTTTCCTTCGGGGAGCACCACCGACAGCAGGGGCTGCTCGCGGTACAGCACGACGAGCCCGAGGCACCGCTCGCGGTGTGGATCCACGGTGGCGGTTGGCAATTCGGGCGTCCGCAACTCCTCGAGGCATTTGGCGATTATTTTGCCTCGCGCGGGTTCCACGTCTGGATGCCGAGTCACCGCCGGCTCTTCCGGTTCCGGGGTGCAGATCTCGTTGATGACCTCGTAGCGGGCCTCGCGAGGGTCGCGGAGGCGCTACCTCCGCGACGCGACGCCTCAGACGGGCCCACCCAGCCTAGACCTGTGCTCCTGGGCGGGATGTCCAGCGGCGGCCAGCTCGCTACGCTGCTCGCGCTTCGGCCGTCGCTATGGGCCGGCACTACACTCACGACCGCCGGGTTGATCGTCTGCGGAGCCCCGTTAAGCCTCGGTCACCTCGGCCGCAGCCCGACCCGCCGCCGCCTCGCCGGCGCGCCAGCTTCCGCGCGATGGTGCGAGATTGACGCCCTGTATCACCTCGATCACGTCCCCCAGTTCCCGGCGGTGCAGCTGCACGGGACCTCCGATGGCTTGGTGCCGTTCGCGTGCGGACTTGCCTTCGCGAGCGAGGCGAAGCGACTTGGCTGGGACGCCCTCAAGTTCGTGCCCCTCCCGGGCGGGGATCACCTCTCAGCCGCGCGTTGGATCTTCGAGTAGGCCCGTGCCCACGCCGACGAGCCGCTCCATGAGCTCGAGCGTCAACTGGTCGTGCCCGCCGCTCGTCGGTGCGTAGTCGAGACCCTTGCTCTTCAAGTCGTACTCTTCCAAGATCTCGATCGAGGACATAATCTGCGGGCGCGACCACCGCCCGGCCGACTGGCGAAGTTTACTCAGGCGAAAACTTGAATGTATCCCGGTGGCTTCTTTTTGCTCGGCCTCACTGCGCTGCACTACGTCTCGCATAGCGAACATGCCCGCGAAAAAGCCGAACAGCGACGCGATCGTGAGGGGCAGCGGATTGTCCCGCTCGTTTTGCGAAAGCGCATACCCGATCCTCACGGCGCGGTCGAAATCCTTTGTGCCGAGGGCGTCCTGGAGCTCGAAGATGTTGAACTGACGACTGATCCCTACGTGGGTCTCGACATCCTCGGCGGTGACGGCACGTTCGGGGGGGACGTTGAGCAGGAGCTTGTCGAGTGCCCCGTCTAGCACCACGAGGTCGGTACCGAGGTACTCGGCGAGGAGCTCGGCGACCCCCGGTCCGAGTTTGCGTCTACGGGCCTTGAAGGCGTCGACGACGAACGTCGGGACTTGGCTACTGTACAGCGTCTTGCTCTCGTAGACGGTGCCGTGTTGCACGATCGACTTGAAGAGCTTCGTATTTGCGGCGAGCTTCCGCCCGCGGTAGGCGAACACGAGGATCGTCGTCGGCACCGGCCGCTCGAGGTACTTTTCGAGTCGCTTAAAGTCGCTTAGGTCCTGGGCCTCCTTGACGAGGACGAGCTGGTGCGTCGCCATCATCGGGTAGCGACTGGCGGCGTCGACGACTTGTGCAGCGCTTGAGTCCCGGCCGTAGATCACGCTCTGGTTGAACCCCTTCGAGGCGTCATCGAGGGCGCGCTCCTCGAAGGCTTTCGCCAAAACGTCGGTGAAGTAGGGCTCCTCCCCGTGGAAGAGGTAGACCGGCCTAAAGTCCTTGTTCTTAACGTCGGCGAGAACCTCCTGGTAAGTTTTGGCGACAGCCACCTAATCAGCGCTTTGACTTCTGACCGGCGGCCACCTTCTGCTGCTCCTCGAGCGCATTCTGGAGCCGTGACGCGAACCCCCCCTCTTTCTTCGGTTTGGCCTTGGATTTCGCAAGGTCCTTCTCGATCGCGGTCTGGCTGATGATCACGTTTTTCGTAATCAGGGTCTGCGCGATGTTGAATAGGTTGCTGAATACGAGGTAGACCGTGAGCCCGGAGGCGAAGCTGTTGAAAAAAAACAGGAACATCACCGGCATCAAATACTGCATGTATTTGAGGGCCGGATTGTTGGCGAACTGCCCCATGTCCATGGCCTGGGAGTTGTAGTAAGTGTAGGCTAGGGTCGTGGCGACCCAGAGCAGGGTAAAGAGCGATAGGTGATCGCCGAGGGGCCACACCTCCGTGCCGAAGTGGATCCACTCGTCGTAACTCGATAGGTCCGTCGCCCATAGGAAGCTCTCCTGGCGAAACTCTATACTGGCCGGGAAGAAGCGGTAGAGCGCAAACCAGATCGGCATCTGCAGCACCATCGGGAGGCATCCGCCGGCCGGATTGACGCCGTACTCGCGGTAGACCTTCATCGTCTCCATCTGCTGCCCGCTGGAGTCGTCCTTGAATTTCTCCTTTAACTTCGCGAGCCGCGGCTTGAGGGCCGCCATCTTGGCCTGGGAGTATAGCATCTTGTAGGTCAGCGGGTATAGCGCCAGCTTTACTACCATCGTGAGCACAAGGATTACAATGCCTGCGCTGCCGATGTACTGGCTCAGGAAACCGAAGATCGGGCGGATGATCCAGCGGTTGATGGTGCCGAACAACGACCAGCCGAAGGGCACGATGTCCTCGAGGTCCTCGGCAACTGCGCGGAGGCGGTCGAACTCGTTGGGTCCTATATATAAGGTGTAGCTCGCCGGGTCAGCCGCCGTGCCGATAGCGAGGCGGGCGTCGGTCGTGAGGACCTTAAGGGCCTGCGCGTCCTCCTCTAATACCCGGGACGCCAAGCGCGCCCCGGTGATCGGTTGGTCCGTGGCTACGAGGCTGGTGTTGAAGAACTGCTGCGTGTGGCTCACCCAGGCTACGTTACCCTCGGTCGTCTCGGCGTCCTCGCCGCTCGCGCTCACGTAGTCGACCTGCTCGTCGATCTCGCGCCAGTAGATCATCGAGTTCTGTTGCTCGTAGGCGACGTTTTTCTCCACCTTGTCGAGGACGTTGACCCAGTGCAGCTCGAGCGACCGCTCGTTGCCGATTGCACCGGCGAGATTGTCGGCGATGAGGTCGTAGGTCAGTTGGTAGTCCTCGCCCAGGGTGTAGCGCTGCACGAGCGCCCCCCCGCTGGTGGCCGGGAGGCTGAAGGTGATGCTATTGCCCGTCTGCTGAACTTCGAAGGGTAGCTCGGCGGTATTGACCGCTCCACCGGCGGCTCCGGTGGCGGGCAGGCGGAGGCTCCACTCGTTGCGCGGATCGGCCATCAGGACGACCGGCGCCGTCACCTTGTCGTCCCGCTCCCCGGAGGAGATCTTGTCGTAATGCTTGAGCTCCGCGGAGACGATGCGCGCGCCGACGCTGGCGAAGGTGAGTCTCACCTCGTCGTTCTCGAGGGTATAGGTCTCGGCGGCGAGGCCGGCTCGCGGCGCGAAG
>JBGTKC010000279.1:0-3104 GCA_041744755.1 Saprospiraceae bacterium | reverse complement strand
GTTGGCCCCGGTCCAGGCCGAGGTCGTTCGACCCGACCCCCGAGGCCAGGGACTCGACGTAGATAAAATCGCCGAGGTCGGGCCTCACCTCCACGAGGATTCGATCCTTGCCGGCGTCGTAGTAGTACGGCAGGAAGCCCTTGGTGCGGGTGAGGCCGCCGGTGAGGGAGTCGGGGGTCTGGGCTTGCGCCAGAACGGGGGACGTGAGGACAAGGAGTGCGAGTAGAGTTGGGCGCATGGGCCGGAAAGTACGCCCTTTACCCACCCATCATAATCATACCCCCCCGAGGCTTCGCCGCGTCCTCCCTACCTAGCGTGTACCGCGCCACCAGCGCCACGTAGCCCCGGATACGCTCGTAGGTCGTGGCGCGCAGGTTGCCGGGCGATAGGTCGAGACGCCGGAAGGTGGAGTTGCCGTAGTTGAGAATGTCGTTGACGCGCAGCTCAATGGTGGCCGGTCGCTTCGGGTGCTTGTAGGTGACGCGGCCGCCGACGATCGGCAGGGTCGGCACATTGGCGCCGAACTGAACCGAGCCATTGCCCGCGACCGTAAGCTGCTTGCCGCGGTAGGTGAGCCCGAAGGAGGGCTGGTGGAAGTCGAGCGAGGTGCTGGCCGCGGGCTTGCCCTCGGGCGTCGTCGTCTGCTGTGACGCCGAGTAGTAGTATCCCGCATTGACCTGCAGCCATTTGAAGATTTTGTAAGTAGAGCTTGCGTTCGCCCACGCATTGACCCGCTCGTAGGCGACCGGGTCCACCGGGTCGAGCGTCGAGCGCGAGCGACTCACGTTGCCCCCCACGTAGGCGGTCACTTTATCCTTGCGGTACGACCCGTACGCATTGAGGTTCTGGTCCCGCTGATCGAAGGAGCGTGTCGGGTGGTAGGCGACGAAGTCCTCGGCGACCAC
The DNA here is from genome assembly GCA_041744755.1 of Saprospiraceae bacterium. Taxonomy (GTDB): domain Bacteria; phylum Bacteroidota; class Bacteroidia; order Chitinophagales; family Saprospiraceae; genus CALDTK01. Next base: position 2,199 of record JBGTKC010000279.1, on the reverse strand, counting down.
GGGTAGGTAGCTCAGCGTCGTGTCCGAGCGACTGGCGTTCGCCGAGAGGCTCGCCGAGAAGCCGTTCTGTTGGCTCCGTAGGCTGAGGTAGGCGCGGGCGTCGGTCTTGCGCGTGAAGGGGGTCGTGGCGGTAAAGCCCCGCGTGATGGTGCGCGTGTCCCGCGGGGTCACCGTCACCCAGTAATCGTCTACCTCGTAGCCCGTCGTGCCGTGGAATAGGTTGAGGTTGAGCCGCAGGGTCTTCGTAAACTTGTAGCCGGCGTTGAGCCCGAGCAGGGGCGCGAAGCGGCTTTCGCCAAAACCTACCCGCTCGTAGTTGAGCTGGCTCACCCCGAGCGTAGCGCCGGCAGATAACTTATCCGCTTTGAACTCCGGCTCGCCAACCAAAGTGTAGGTGCCTTCGCGCTGACACAACGGTCCGGCGAGCTGGATCTCGGTAGCCGGCGCCGTGCTGAGCTGTTCGCGCCAGTCGCGTTGCGTGTACTGCGCGATCAGGGGCACGCGCCACACGGAGTCGTGGTAAGTGGCGCGCGCGTCCGCGGTAGTTACGGCCGCCCCGCGGCGGGAATCAGCGCCGAGAACGAACTGTCCACCAGCCTGCTCGAGGCCCGCGAGGTCGAAGAGGGGGTAGCTGTCGCTAAAACCACGGGTCGCGTCTTCGCGGTTGGCCTGGTAGTCGATTGTCGTGCGGGCGTCCCAGTGTTCCGATATTTCGTACGCCGCATCCCCGGTGAGGTAGGCGCCGGGCCGCGGTAGGTTTTGCCGAAAGGCGAATGGCTGCTGTGACAGCAGACCCCCGCCGACGCTGTCGAAAGTGCTCACACCCTGGCTATTGAACAGCTGCCCGTCGAAGAGGAGCCCGCCCCACAAGTTAACCTTGAGCTTCGCCACAGACGTATCGGCGTGGGCCACGGTGAGCATGGCGCTCTCGGTGGTCACGGACTTGCTGCGCCGCAGTGAGCCCAGCAAGTCATTCGTACGCGCGTCGAAGACGTCCTCCCGGCCGCGTTCGATCTCGTCGGCGCGGATGTAGCGCCCGAAGAAGCTCGTCTTCCGGTTGCCGTACACCCGGGAGGCCGTCGCCTGCACGGCGTAGTGGTCGCGCTCGGCGGCCTGCACGTTCTGGCCGCCGAAGGTGACGCTAAAGCTGTTCGTCCCGAGCGACGTCGAGTTTCGCGCACTCACGAGGTCCCAGTCGTAGCTATTCTGCTCGTCCTGATTAGAGATGGCCCTCCCGCCCGTGCCATCGTAGCCGGCGGTACCGAACAGCTGCCAGCCTTCCTCCGGGGCGTAGAGCATCGTCGCCGAGGCGATGCCGTCGCCGTGGGTACTCACGCCGAGCTGGAGGTCCGTGCGCAGGGCCTTCCCGTCGGCGGTCACGAGGTTGAGGGTCTGGGTCTCGGCGGCGCTCGCCTTCACCCGCTCGGTCACGATCTCCGCCGTCTTGATTTCGGCACTCCCGATCAGCGCGTTGAGGGCCGAGAATTGACTGCGCAACACGTCCTGGCCGTTGAGCAGCAGTCGCTCGACGGTTTTGCCGAGGTAAGTCACCTTGCCCGCGTCGTCCACCTCGATGCCAGGCAGTTGCCGGAGCAAATCCGCCACGTCTCGCTCGCGCCCGTCCGTGAATCGTTGCGCGTCGAAGCGGACGGTGTCCCCGCGGATGAGGACGCCGGAGTAGCGCGCCAGCACCGTCGCACTCGGTAACTGGATGTCAGACCCGATCAGCACGATGAGCAGTAAGCTATCGCCGAGTAGCGTGTAGGGCGGGCGTACCACGACCGCCCCCACGCCCAGGTGCTGTACCACGAGGCTGTCTATCAGGTCTGTAGCCGGCAGGCAGCACGCGCGTCCCGTGGCGTCGGCGACGAGGGTCTCCGCGCGTGCGCTGCTCGGCATCACCGTGACGACGGCGGCCTCGAGGGGCTGGCCGGTGGTGTCGACGAGGACCACGGAGCGCGTCTGCGCCCGGGCGGCGAGCACACCGCAACACATTAGGGAGGCGAGGGCGAGGCGGGGGGCATACACGGAGGGAAGGTAGGGGCCTATTTTTGGTCCATGCGCGCCACCTACAAAGACCAGCTCCTCGCCGAATCCGACGACACCATCGTGGTGGAGGGCAATCACTACTTCCCGGCCGAAAGCCTCGTCGCGGAGCGTTTTAGCGAAAGCCCACACACGAGCTACTGCGGGTGGAAG
>JBGTKC010000278.1:0-32136 GCA_041744755.1 Saprospiraceae bacterium | reverse complement strand
ACCACCTCGTGCTCGACATCCCGCCGGTGGCCCCGGTGCTCACCCGTCACGCCATCCTGGCGTGCACGTGCCCCGGGTGTGGTCACCGGACGGTGGCGAAGCGCCCACCCGGCGTGCCCCCGAGGGCCCGCTGCGCCTACGGCGAGAACCTGGTCGCGTTCTGCGTCTACTGGTCGGAGCGCCAGATGGTCGCCACCGAGCGCCTCGTCGAGGGCATCCGGCAGTGGTGCGGGATCGAGTTGTCCGGGGCCACGATCCACAACATGCGCACGCGCCTGGCCGATGGGGCCGCCGCCACCCTCGGGGCCATCCGCGAGCACATCGCCCGCGCCCCGGTCGTCGGCGGGGACGAGACCACGATCCGGATCGACGACCCGACGCTCACCGGTGGCGCCCGCTCGTACGTGTGGGGTTGGCAGACTGCGGCGGCGGCCTTGCTGCGGCTCGGGCCATCGCGCCGCGGCGAGGTCCTCGCCCGGGAGTTCTGCGGTGGCCTGCCCGAGAGCGTCTACGTCACCGACCGTTACGCGGGGCAGTTCGGCATCGCGACCCGGGGTCGACAACTGTGCTGTCCGCACCTGATGCGCACGTGTATCGGCAACGCCGAGTACGCCCCCGACGGGTGGTGGTCCAGATCGCTGCTCGACCTCCTCGCCGCGATCACGAAGCTCGGGGCTCTCGGCCGCGAGGCCACCGAAGGGGAGTACGCCGAGACGTGCGCCGAGCTGGACTACCTGATGATGGACGACGACTACCGCCACGGGGAGCTGTCGGCACGGGAGCGCACGCTGCGTCGCAAGCTGGCGCACGTGAGGCACATGCTGGTGACGTGCATGACGGAGGCTGAGGTCCCGCCGGACAACAACGCCACCGAGCGGCTCCTGCGGCCGTTGAAGATCAAGATGAAGGTCTCCGGGACGCTGCGCTCAGTCAAAGGGGCTGAGGTGTGCCTGGCGTTGCGGTCGGTTATCGAGACGGCCATCAAACAGGGCGTCGACATCGTCAAAGCGCTGATTGACCCGTCGAGCCTCGAAGATCAGCTGGCGATAGCTGAATAGTTACGCGGTTTTTACCTATTCTGCTGACGGCGGCCACGGCAATCGGAGGCTTGTTGCCGTTGGCGCTGGAGAACAATCCGCTGGTGAGTCCGCTGGCGTTTGTGTTGATCGGGGGATTGATCTCTAGCACGCTGTTGAGTCGGGTGGTGACGCCGGTGTTGTACGGGTTGTTGCCGCCGCGGGTGGGGTGACAGTAGCTCGAGTCCACTCACCGCTACTCACTCACGTCCACCGCCAGCGTCACCGGTCCGATCTCGTGGCGCGTGGCCACTTTAGCGCCCGTGCCGAGGGTCTTCCACCCGTCCCACGTTGCTCTCACGCCGCCGACGGGGATGATGGACACCCACATCTGTTAGCTCTCCGGAAGCCCCGTCTCGTCTAGGTGCCAGAGGTACGCGTCCCCCGGCGTAACACCGCCGCTGGCGTAGGTGACGAGCAGCGCCTCACGCCCGTCGTCCATCGTGACGACGCTCCGCTCCGTGCCGGGGTCGCGGACCTTGAAGGGCGCCGCCACCCAGAATGCGTCGTTGCAGAAATGCGCCCAGGCTTTAGCCAAAACCTCGGCCGCGTTTGTGCCGTGCATTTGACTTCCGTGTTCTGAGGCCCGCCCCGAGACATCCTCGGTGTACAAATCGACACGGTAGTCCTTCCAGCGTACCTCTACACTGTCTACATCGCGCCGCCACCGGTGCCGCTGGCGGCCGTCGAAGTCGAAGGCCACGAAGGCGGTCGTGTCCCACGCCGACTTATTCACCGCGGCTAACATCTTGTCTGCGAGGGTCTCGGCCGCGGGACCGGTCGTGCCGACGGGCCGAGCCTCATCGTAGACGAAGTACGCCACGGCGGCTACCAGCACTAAACCCAACGAGAAGGCCCCCAGAAGGCTTAGTAGCTTCCGCATGGCGGGCAAGGTAGACGAGTCACACCACTGCGCTGAACGCTGAACGCTGGACGTCACTCAAGCCGAAGACCGGTTTCGCGCCACTCGCCAATCCGTTTTGCGCGCAAGCGGCACCCCAACTCCCCGAACGCAAACGGGGCAGCCTAAGCCACCCCGTCCGGTCTTTCTGTCTGTCGAGAGAGTCTGAGCCTCACGGCTACTACATGCCGACGAGCTTGGCGCCACTCGACACAAGTGCCTGGCCGAGCATCTCATACGCTGAGTCGCCATCCGCCATGCTGACGGTCTTCGAACCTAAACGCTGCAGTGCGGCACCCATCTTTTTGTTGTCGATCGAACTCGAGCCAAGTTGCATCTTCACAATGTTGAGGTCGGTCACGAGAGCGCTGGTGCCCGGCATGCCGGAGAGCTTCGTGATGTAGCCGTCGACCACCTTCATGGCGACGTCTTTCGGGAGACTGGTGAGGCCACCGTACTGCCCGACGGCGTCAACGACGGTCTTCGGATTGGTCATGTCGCTGCTCGCGGCAGTGTTGCTGCCCATTGACATGTCGCTCTTCATGTCCATGCCGCTGTGGTCCATGTTCATGTCGGATTTGTCCATGCTCATGTCACTCTTCTGCATGTCGGTGGACATGTCGTCGCGGTCGGTCGCTGGCATATCCATGGCCATGCCCTGTGGCGTCGTCCCGGCAGTACCCATTTCGGTACGGTCGCGCTCCCCCGGCGCCATCGTACCATCGCGCATGTCGGTGTCCATGGTGGAGCTACCGTCTGCCGAAGGAGTGGCTGGCGTGGTGGAGGACTGGGGCCGCGTGGCCGAGGTCGAGGGGCTCGTGGTGCCGGAGGGCATGGTCCCGCGGTCCGCCGTCGAAGTGGAGGTCTGGTCACGCTGGTTCATGTCGTCGGACTTCGCCATGCCGTCTTTCGAGGCCGTGTTGCAGGCGCCGATAGCGAAGGCGGTAAGTCCGGCGGCGATAAAGAAATTTTTCATGAGCTAGAATTTATTTGGGTTAACTATTAACAACCATATTCTAACGCATCTCTGTTCGTGATCGAATCCCGCTTGTGGCACAGTTGTGACTTATGTTAAGTCCGAGATAGTTGCGCGGAATGAATTTATTTTTAATCCTCGATTACATCCCTCCTTACCCGTAGTCCTCCCGCACCGCGCTCAGCTGTCCTCCCCCGGCACATTCGCCCGCAGCTCCTCGAGCCACACCCGCGCCGCCGCGTCGCTCGGCATGCGCCAGTCGCCCCGCGGACTCAGGCTCCCGCCGCTCTGCACCTTCGGGCCATTGGGCACTGCGCTTCGTTTGAATTGGCTGATCTGAAAGAAGCGCCAGCAGAAGACCTCGAGCCACTTGCGGATCGTCGCCAGGTCATAGGTCCCCGCCCAGGCGTGCATGCTCATGTAGGCCACCTTGCTCGGCCGGAAGCCGTAGCGCGTGATGTAGTAGGTATTAAAATCCTGCAGCTCGTAGGGGCCGATCTTGGCCTGCGTACTCTGGATTACCTCGCCTTCGTCCGCCGGCACGAGCTCCGGAGATATTTCGGTCTCGAGGATGCTGAGCAGCGTAGCGCTGGCCTCCTGTCCGAACTCCCCGCGCTCGGCCACCCAGCGGATGAGGTGCTGGATGAGAGTCTTCGGTACGCTCGCGTTCACGTTATAGTGGCTCATGTGGTCGCCGACGCCGTAGGTGGCCCAGCCGAGGGCCAGCTCGCTCAGATCGCCTGTCCCGAGCACCATCGCGTCATTGTGATTGGCCAGCCGGAAGAGGTGCGAGGTGCGCTCGCCGGCCTGAACATTCTCGAAGGTGACATCGTACTGCGCCGCGCCGACGGCGTAGGGGTGGCCGATGTCCTCGAGCATCTGCCTGCTCGAAGGTTTGATGTCGATCTCGGAGGCGGTTACGCCGAGGCTGTCCATCAGCTTCCAGGCGTTGGACTTGGTGCCCGCGCTGGTGGCGAAGCCGGGCATGGTGTAGGCCAGGATATTGGTGCGCGGCAGGTCCAGCTGGTCCATCGTCCGCGCGGCCACGATGAGGGCCTGCGTGGAGTCGAGTCCGCCGCTTACCCCGATCACGATCTTGTGTATCCGCGCCGCCGTCATGCGCTGCGAAAGTCCCTGGACCTGGATATTATAAGCCTCGAAGCAGTTCTCGTCTCGCAACAGCGCATCGCTCGGCACGTAGGGAAAGCGCTCGATGTGGCGCTGTAGGGGCACGTCCGGCAAGATTTGCCGAAAGGCGAATGAGACCCGCCTCAGGGCCTTGACTTGATCGCCATGAATGCCGGCGCTGTCGCGAAAACTCGTCACCCGTGATCTCTCCTGTACCAGCCGTCCCAGATCCACGTCCGCGTAGATTAGATCCTCGTGCGCCGAAAAGCGCTCCGACTCCGCCAAACGCTCACCGATTTCATACACCATCGCGTGGCCGTCCCAGGCCAAATCGGTGGTTGACTCCCCAGGTCCGGCAGCAGTGTACAAGTAAGCCGCGAGGCACTTCCCGCTCTGCGCCGCGCAGAGGTCCCGCCGGTAGCGCGCCTTGCCGATGGTGATGTTGGAGGCGCTCAAATTCGTGAGCACCGTCGCGCCACCCAGCGCTGCGTACGTACTCGGCGGGATGGGCGTCCAGACATCCTCGCAGATCTCGGTGTGGAGCACGAAGTCCGGCAGGTTGGTGGCCTCGTACAGCAGGTCCGTCCCGAAGGGCACCGTCTGCCCGAGCAAAGTCACCTCCCGCAAATTTGCATCTCGCCCGCTCGCGAACTGTCGTTTCTCGTAGAACTCTCGGTAGTTCGGCAGGTAAAGTTTTGGGGTAAGCCCCAAAATCCGGCCACCGTGAAGGACGCAGGCGCAGTTGTACAGGCTTCCGCCAAAACGCAGGGCGGCCCCGACGACCAAGACGCTATCCAAACCTTGCGAGGCCTCGAGCACCTTGGCCAGCGCCGCGCGCGCGGCATCGAGCAAAGCGTCCTGCTGGAACAGGTCGTCGTTCGAGTACGCACTCAAACCCAGTTCCGGGAAGAGCACCAGCACCGCGCCCTCGCCAGCGGCCTTCTCCGCGAGTGAGATCGTCTGCTCTGCATTATAGACCGGATCGGCCACGCGGACCTGCGGTACGGCCACCGCGACGCGGGCGAAGTCGTGGGTGTAGAGGGAGTGGAACGAGTTTTCCATATTCTGTTACGGTAGCGGGCAAGGTCGCGTCCAGAACCTTAGCTTTCCACCCGTGCCGCACGCCCCCATCCCCACCTACGGTCCCGCCGGGCAAAAGGTCGGCGCGCCCCGCACGCTCCAGCTGTCGCTCCAGCGCATCGAGGTCCTCACCGTCGCCGAGGGCCGACAGCGCGTACCCCACCGCCACCCCTTCCACTGCGAAGTCATGTGGATCGAGGCCGGCGAGAGCGAGTGCTTCATCGACGGGCGGGTGTATCGCCTCAAGGCCGGAGATCTGTACGGTTTGCCGGCCGGCGTCATCCACTCCTGCGGCGACAACGAGAGCCTGCGCGGCTGGGTGCTGCACTGCTCGCCGGAGTTCTTGGCCGAGAGGCCACGCGAGGTCATCGTCGAGACGCGCCGCGGCAACTTGCTCAGCGACCCGGAGGCTGTCGTCGACCTCGACCGCTGGTTCGACGGATTCGCGGCGGAGTACGGACGGGTGAGGATCGGGCGCGCCATTGCGATGAGGGCCTGGCTACAGTTGATGGGCGTCTACCTGCGGCGGCTTTCGCCAAAACCCGACCTCGACGCGCGCCCGCGCCCGGTCAGCATTGCCTTTCGCGACCTGCTCGACGCCCAGTACCCCCGCGAGCGCAACCCCGTCGCGTACGCCGCGCAGCTCGGCATTACCGCCGATCAACTCAACGCCCGCCTCCGCGAGGAGACCGGTGCCGCGGCCCGCGAACACATCGACCGCCGCGTAATCCTGGAGGCCGAGCGCCTACTCGCCTTTACGGCCATGACGGTGCTGGAGGTGGCGGCACAGTTGGGCTTCGAGGACCCGCAGTACTTCTGGCGGTACTTCCGCAAGCACACGCACGTGACGCCGGGGGAGTTTAGGGAGCGGCAACGGCAGGATTTCGACAATGCGGGGGCGCCGGGACTGGAGTTGCCGTTTGATGAGTAGAAGAAATCTGGGACGCTAAGACCGCGGAGCGACGCAGAGTGCGCAGAGTCACCTCTTAGTGGCTTTCAACACGGAGCCACGGAGGACACGGAGTTGGACGCGCGCTAGATGTACCAATCGGAGCCGCGTAGCGCGCGTTGCTCACGCGTTGGCCAGAATTTATTCGGGCTATTGCGCGGAGCGCTCACCCTGCGCGCTCTATGTTCCAGTTTCACCAGCACAGCCTTCCCACGCGTCAGCGTACCAAACAACGACTCCACCAATCAACCACTCAATCAAACAACCCAAATCCCGCCCCCAAAAGCCCCGTACCTTTACCCCCGCTTAAACCGTAGATCAAGTTGTCCAATCAAGATCAAGATATCGTGCCACTGATGACGGTGGACGAGGAGAACGAGGAGACGCTCTCGCAGGCGGACTTCGAAAATCCCCTCCCGATACTTGCCGTCAAGAATACCGTACTTTTCCCGGGCATCATCGTCCCCATCACCGCCGGGCGCGACCGCTCCGTGAAGGCCATCAACCGCGCCTTCCGCGAGTGCAACATGACCATCGTCGTGCTCGCGCAGCGCAACGACAAGACCGAGAAGCCTAAGGGCGAAGACCTGTACGAGGTAGGGACGATCGCCAAGATCATCAAGCTCATCCGCATGTCCGACGGGACCACCACCGTCATCCTCCAGGGCCGCAAGCGCGCCCGCGTCACCGAGTTCACGAAGCACAAACCCTACCTCGAGGGCGTCTTCGAGACCTTGGACTACCACGGCCCCGACTCCGCCCCCGAGTTCGAGGCCATGATCGAGGCCGCCCAGGAGCGCGCCCAGCGCATCATCGAGTTATCGCCGGCGATCCCGCCCGACGCGGCCAACCTGCTGCAGTCGATCAACAACCCAATGTTCCTCGCCAACTGGCTGGCCTCCAATCTCGCCGCCAAGGTGGCCACCAAGCAGGAGATGCTCACGATCAGCGACAAGGGCGAAAAGTTCCGCACGCTCATCCGCGAGATGGACAACGAGCTCCACATGCTCGAGCTCAAGGACCAGATCGAATCCAAGGTCCGCGTCGAGATCGAGAAGCAGCAGCGCGACTACTTCCTCAACCAGCAGCTCAAGACCATCCAGCAGGAGCTCGGCAACAACCCCCAGGAGGAGGACCTCTCGCAGTTGCAGGTACGCGCCAAGGAGATGCAGTGGGGCAGGGCTGTCGCCAAAACCTTCGACAAGGAGTTCCACCGCCTCAAGCGGATGAATCCCCAGGTGGCGGAGTATTCGGTGCAACTCTCCTTCCTGGAGCTGATGCTAGACCTGCCCTGGGACAAGGTCTCGGAAGACAACTTCGACCTCCACCACGCCCGCAAAGTCCTGGACCAAGATCACTTCGGATTAGCCAAAGTCAAGGAGCGCATCATCGAGCACCTCGCCGTGCTGAAGCTGAAAGGCGACATGCGCGCGCCGATCATCTGTCTGGTCGGCCCCCCGGGCGTCGGCAAGACCTCGCTCGGGAAGTCGATCGCGAAGGCACTGAAGCGGGAGTTCATCCGGATGTCGCTGGGTGGGATCCACGACGAGTCAGAGATCCGCGGGCACCGCAAGACGTACATCGGGGCCATGCCCGGGCGCATCATCAAGGGTTTCCGCAAGGCGGGGACGTCTAATCCAGTGGTGGTGTTGGACGAGATCGACAAGATTGGTCGCGACCAGCGCGGCGACCCGAGTTCGGCCCTCCTCGAGGTCCTCGACCCCGAGCAGAACGGCTCGTTCTACGACAACTACCTCGAGACGGAGTATGACCTGAGTCGCGCGCTCTTCATCGCGACGGCCAACAGCCTCAACACCATCCAGCCCGCCTTGCGCGACCGGATGGAGATCATCGAAGTTCCAGGATACTCGCAAGAAGAGAAGCTAGAGATCGCCAAGCGCCACCTGCTCCCTCGCCAGCGCAAGGCCCACGGCCTGAAGGCTACGCAGGTGAGCATTCCCGCCAAGACCCTCGAGCGCACCATCGAGGAGTACACCCGCGAGTCGGGTGTGCGCTCACTAGATCGGCAGGTGGCCGGCCTCATGCGCCACGCCGCTAAAGAGGTCGCAATGGAAGACGCCGAGAAGGTCGCCATCAAGCCTACGGACTTGGAGACGATCCTCGGCCCGGCCGTTTTCGACCAGGACATCTATGAGCAGGTGGCCGTCCCGGGAGTGGCCGTGGGTCTGGCCTGGACGAGTGTCGGCGGGGACATCCTCTTCGTCGAGTGCTCCTTGAGTCCCGGCAAGGGCACCCTCACGCTCACCGGAAATCTGGGTGACGTCATGAAGGAGTCCGCCTCCACGGCCCTCAGCTACCTCCAGGCCAACGCCGCCGACATCGGCATCGACCACGAGGCTTTCGCCAAAACGAATGTCCACATCCACGTCCCCCAGGGCGCCATCCCGAAGGACGGTCCGAGCGCCGGGATCACGATGCTGTCCGCGATCACGAGTGCCTTCCGGAAGACCCCCATCAAGCCCTACCTCGCGATGACGGGCGAGATCACGCTGCGGGGCAAGGTCTTGCCCGTGGGCGGGATCAAGGAGAAGGTCCTGGCCGCCCGCCGCGCCGGCATCAAGCAGATCATGATGTGCAAGTCGAACCGGCGGCACATTGCGGAGATTGAGCCGGCGTACTTAAAGGGGCTGGAGTTTATCTACGTGAGTACGATGGGGGAGGTGCTGGAGCAGGCTATTGGGAAGTACGGTTGATTGGTTGGGAGGTGGATTGGTTGTTTGGGAGGTGGATTGGTTGTTTGGTGGGCTGCCGTGCGGCGATCACTTCATTATCCGATCTCCGCCGCCTCCGCGACACCACAAATCACTTTCCCGGACGTTAAGCCTTCCAGATTCGATCTTTACCACATGTTGCGCTCGCTCGTCCTTGTCCTCGTCCTGTGTTTTGGCGTAAGCCTCAGCCTTTCCGCCCAAAAGACCACCGCGAAGCCTACTGGTGACTCCGTTCGACTCGTGCAGTTGTCGGGCCTCGTACTCGACGGCGGCGAGGAGCAACTGGCGAGTGTGCCGTACGCCAACATCTACCTGCCGGGCACGGGGCGCGGTACGTACACCGACTTCTCGGGCTTCTTTTCGATCGTTGTCAAGCAAGGGGACACGGTGCAGTTTAGCGCAATCGGCTTCGCGCCGGCGACGCTCATCGTGCCGGATACGCTGAAGGAGCAGCGCTACTCTATTGTGCAGTTGATGTCGCAGGATACGGCGATGCTGGCCACGGCCGTCATCTTCCCGTGGCCAAGTCGCGATCACTTCAAGCTAGAGTTTTTGGCAATGGATGTCTCGAATGAATTTCAGCTGCAGGCGCAGGCCAACCTAGCGGAGGAGAAGCTGGCGAGTGCCCGCAAGGAGATGTTGCCGGACGGCAATGAGTCGGGCGACTTCTACTTGCGCCAGCAGGCACGCCGCAGCTACTACGTGAACCAGACCCCGCCGATGAATATCTTCTCGCCGATAGCCTGGGGGCAGTTCTTTAAGGCGTGGAAGGACGGCGATTACAAGAAGAAAGAATGAGCCCTTTGGGCGGGCGCTCGCTTCGCGCGCTAAAAGAGCGTTACGCTGAGTGGGCATGTAGTGATGACTGAGCTTGCGAGAGGCATTGGGTTGGGGACTCGTAGCGGCGCCGGGGGCTCGTCGAACTAGTGTGTTGGGCTTAGGTAGTTGGAGTATTCTGAGGTCTTCGGCAGCCCAATTGTCCAATGACCGCAACGACCGCCCTGGCGCCGGGCTGCTGTACGTGCGTGTGGCAGCGCTGGGGCCCTCGCGCTAGGTGACGCGAAGGTGCTCTGTACCGCGTAGGGTTCATGCTTCAATCCCGTCACTCATCGCTTGATCCTAACCACTCATTTACCGTCGCGCTCACCGCCGCCGCTTGGTCCACGATCATGAGGTGGTGGCCATTGGGAATGACCACTTCTGTAGGTAGGCCGCTTGGGGACAGTAGGCGATCTCGGGCGCCGTGGATGCGGAGGAGTGGGACGTTTGGCGGTAGCTGGGCCGGCCAGGTGAGGAGGGCCTGCACGGCCCATTTCGCGAAGGTGAGGTCGGTTTGGTCGAGGATGTCCTTCAGGAGAGTTTGATGCGTGGTGCCGAACAGCCAGTACGCGAGCCATCGCGGCGGATCGAAAGCCTGTTCTGGCGAAAGCCGCAAAATGCCGGTGGCGACTTTGGTGCCGGCGAGCCACGGGAATTGCTTACGCTGAGTGATGGACGAGATGAGCATTAAGAAGCGCGGCTCGCACACCCGGCTGATCTCCACGGCCACCGCACCACCGAAGCTCACGCCGAGGAATCCGAAGGGCCGGGCCGTGTCGATCCCGGCCGATAGACGCCGGGCGTAGGAGGCGAGATCATCCCCGGGGTGGTGAGGGATCCACTCAAGCGGCACCAACTCCGCGCCGAGCCGCAGGTATTGGAAGACGCGTTGGTCGGCACCGAGGCCACTGATGGTGTAGATGCGCATCAGTCGGCGAAAGTGAGGCACGGGGAATTTCTAGCGCACCAGTCCCCTAATATTCCAGTTCACGCTCTCGCGCGTACGCTCGCGGTAGGTCTGCCAGCTGTCCTCAGACCAGAGCCAGTCGCCGCCGAAGACAGCCGGGCCGGCGTCGCACCCGATGGACTGCTGCTGTTGGTCGAGCGTGACCTCGGCCACGAGCCAGAGGGGTTTGTCGGCATTGATGACCAGCGGGCGGGCGAACTCGTAGTCGAAGAAGCCGCCGCTCGCGATCGGGGAGGCCGCGCGCAGGGCGCCGATCTCGTTGAAGGGCACCACTTCTCCTTCGTCGTAGGCAATGAGCTCGAGACTCGCGGGCGCACGCCCGACGAAGACCCGGAAGCCAACCAACTCTTTGCCGTTGACGGCGCGTAGGTCAGACTCCGTGAAGCGCACGGCGAAGCGGTGCTGACCGGCGGCGAGGATCGGCCCGCTGGCGTTGGGCTTGTCTAGTTTTAGTTCGGTGACGCGATTGTCGTCGAAGTCGGTGTCGTCGTCTTGGCAGGCGCTGAAAGTGAATAAGGCAACGAGCAACAGGGACAAGAGCGCGGAAAGTTTAAGAGGCTTCATGGCCGGGCGGGTTTGTTGCCGCAAGAACGACTGCGGGTTGGGTAACGGGTCTTGCCGTGAAGTTAAAAGGAACTTAGGGTGGCGTTATTGCGGGGTGGTGCCTGTCCCTGCTAAGCGGTGCGTACGTGACACGTATTCTTGCCGCTATGCAGCGCTTACACCAAAACGTGCGTCTCTCAGGAAAGCCGCCGACATGACCCACTTGCGCCCACTGCTCCTCCTGTGTCTTGCGACCGTGACGCTGATGAACTGCGATCGCGAAGACAACGACAAGCCTATCCAGGTTCTCCTCACCAACCGCACCGGTATGGACCTATCCAACCTACGTGCAGGCGACATCAGCCCAGACGGAATATGGGAGGTGGTTGGCTACGAGGGCATCGACATTCCCGATCTGCCGAATGGCGAGACGGCGAGTATCGGCTTCGACACCGATGTAGTATTCGCCTGGGGTATGCCTGGCCCGACCAGCCTCTACGCCGTGGTAGACAACGTCGAGACCGGGACGGACACAATTCGCCTTTGGGATGGGAATTGGTGCGGTACGGGCTACCATGAGGCCACAGCGCCCGCAGGTACCTACGCCTACGAGTTGGTGGCCCCCACTTGGCTAGAGCCCGGACAGCCCATTCGCTTTTACCTCATTTCACGTGAGCAGGAGTAGCAGCGTCCTAGATAGATCCCAACCTACGAAAAACAACACACGCTACGCGGCTCTGAGGTGACCGTGAAAACGCACCCCACACGCAGCCCACCCTCACGCCCCCTCCCAACCTTCCGACCCCAAGGCATCGCGCGCGTTGCCCGCAGACGCGGACTTGCGTTCGTCGCTACTTCCCGGGGCAGGGCGTGGGTCGTCGGCGCCGGAGGGTGCGGCCGGACCTCGCCCGTGTCGTGCGCCCCCGCCGACCACCAGGGTCGTCTTCGGCGTACTAGCCTCCAGGTGGACGTGGATCCGCTGGTTGCCCTCTGGCCCCGAAACCACGAAGACGTAAGCGCCGCTCATCGGTATCGACACGTCGAACCAGCCCATCGCGTCGGTCACGTAGGCGATCTCTCGCAATTCGGCTACGTCGGAGGCTACGCTCACGATTGACTCCGGCACGGGTCGCCCGGCGTCGTTCAGGATTTGGATCAGCATCAGCTACAAGGGTTAACTTATGAAAGGGGCTAATGGCTAATACGACAACGGCCCCCCGTGCGACGGGAAGGCCGTTGCGAACGTCGCCGCCGGTGACGGCGGTGCTCGACGAACCAGTCGGGAGAGGTCTATAGCCCCATATTCTTCCAGGCGAGAATGTTGTTGTAGACCTCCGACTCGATGCGCGTCGCCGAGTTGCCGGACAGCGCACCGTTGGTGTGGACGCCGACGCCGTAGCGCTTCCCGTCCTGGAACACCCAGACCGGAGCGCCGCTCTGTCCACCGAACGTATCGATGTTATAGGTGATCACGCGTGAGGACACGCCAGTCGGCCGCTGTGCCATATACCACTGCTGGTTGCCGCCCTTGTCGCCGGGGTAACCGGAGAGATTGAGCGCCGAAGCTTGTAGGAAGGCGTCGCTCCGAGTACCGAAGCCGAAATAGCCGGTGGTCGCGCCGGGGCGGCTGTTCGCAGGGAGGATGATGGCGCCGTAGTCGTTGTTGCGGTTCTTGCTACTCACCCACCCGGCCGTACTCCGGAAGGTCGTCCCCGTGAAGGTCCCGAATGGACGAAGGGCGTCGTTCATGCCGGGGATCACTTCTATGGACCGCACCCACCCGCCGGCGGCGTGCATGTAGAGGCAGTGACCCGCCGTGACGACGGTGCGTGCGCTCACGAGCCAGCCGGTCCCGATGTACCGCGCCCCGTTGGCGGCCGTGATCTTGAGCGCACAGATTGCGCGCCATGGGTAGTCCCGAGTGGCGTTCACGCGGATGCGGTTGTCGGCGCCGATGATGACCTCGGTCCGCATTTGCTCGAGGAGTTCGGGGTAGGAGCCGTAGATCGCGTCGAGCACGGGGCCGTCGCCCGGTCCCGCGTCCCGTGCTTCGCCCGCGAAGCCGGTTTCGTATTCGGTAGCGGCGCCGGCGTTTTCGCCCATGGCGACGGTTTCGTTCCCGACGACGGCATCGAGGTCATCGATGTTGAAGTTGAGGCCGTCCACCTTCTCCCACTGTGTGGCGGAGGCATCGTCCGGGCTACCGCCGTTGGCGTCATCCGCCTGGGGCTCCGCGGTCGCGACGGCGGTCATGCCATCGCTCTCGGCGTATTGGTGATCTTGGTTTCGGTGGCTGCCGTTGGGGCGCGCCTGCAGTGTTTTCGTGGCCATGAGACTAGGATTGGTTGAGGTAATTGGTTGAAGTGAGACGCAAACCTACTGGGTCCCAATAGCGGACGTATAGTAAGAATCCGACATTATGCGAAGGCCACCGTAGGACGCCTCCGCTCTTCGGCGCCTGTGCTACTGCGATCGCCGAAGACGCACCACCCACCGTCGCCCGCACTCAGCAAGGCGCTCGGCACCGAACCCGTAAAGGCCTTGAAGTCGTGGATGAAGTGCATCTGGTCGAAGTACCCACACCGCAGCGCGATGTCGATCCACCGGGCAGCCGGTTCGCCGCGCTTCATCTCGATGGCGGCCGCGAAGCGAACGAGCCGCAGGAAAACCTTTGGGGAGAAGCCGAGGCGCATCTGGCACGTCCGTTCGAACTGCCGTAGCCCCATGTAGCATTCATCGGCGAGCTCCCGCACGCACGGATGATCGTGGGGGGCGGCCGTGACGATCCGAGTCACCACCGCATCAAAGGCGGTCGCTGGCTCTAGTCCCTCGCACAGGTCGACTATACAAGCTTCTAAGGAGGGAAGCGCCCCCCGGAGACCGTCGCCAACACTGTCGAACGCACGTACCGCCGCAGGAGGCGATCTCGCGGCACCGAACAACTCTTCCGCCGGTGCACAAACGTCGACGAGTCGGCCCTGCGGTACGCCGGTGAGGCGGTAGAGGACGCCAGGCCTGTAAACCACCGACACCAACTCCCTTTGGTGCTGCAGGAAAGGCAAGCGTATCGTTCGCGTTTGTGGGCCGCTCACGAACACCCGCAGCGGCACCCCACTCCCCCGCCCGGGCGGGGCCTCCTGGCCCCGGTAAAACCACTGTCGTGCACCCGGTGCCGGCACGAGCGCGAGGTGGGTGTCCCGAAGGTGTCTCGAGGGGAGGCGCACGAGGTGGATCGCGTCCACGTAGTCCGCGATGGCCTTGGGGACGGCTAGCCGCTCGCTCGTGATGGCGGACACGTAATTTATTGGAATTGGACAGCGCATCTGGGGGTTTTAAAGTGTGCAGCCCCAGGATTTCTTCGAGCACTGGGGGCCGCGGAGCACCGGAATTGCTCAATCTTGTCAGTGCTATAAGTCCCTCACCGACGCACGATTCACCCGGAAGCAAGCCCAAGGTATCGGCTTGAAAACCACTCGCCGGCAGGCTACGCGTCGGCGATTCACCCGCTCCGCAGATGGACTTATAAGCGGTGATCGTCGATATGCAAATGGTTGGGGGCAGTGCCGCCTCATGGTAGTGGCCCTGCAGAGAGACCCGTTAGTGACGCGGATAAATCCCGGCCCAAGTGTGAGCGACGCGCGCTGCTCACGAAAGCGCCCGAGGGCCAGCCCAACGTATTCAAGCACACGAAGTCCGTCGGCCGCGAGGTCGGACCGTTCGCCAGGTTTACGCAGGGCGCCACCTTCATGATCCCGACGGCACAGCTGCTGTCTTTGCGCTTTCGCGTGATGCCACGGCGTTACCCCGCCAACACCTGCCTAAACTCACTTAGGATCATGCTCGTCGCCCCCCAGACCACCTCACCGGCCAGGTCAAAGTAGGGGACCTGTTTTAGCGTAAGCCCCTCCGGTCCCGCCACGTTACCGCGCCTCACGGCCCCGTCCTCGTTCAGCCTCGCCAGCGGTGCCTCGATCACGCGCGCCACCTCGCTCTCTTGCCGCACCCACGCCGGCACCGCGTCGATGTAGCCCACCGTCGGGTAGACCAGGAAATTACTGATCGGCACGGGCAGCGGCGACAGTTGCCCCAGGACCTCGACGAGTGTACGATCCACGCCAATCTCCTCCTCCGCCTCCCGCAGCGCCGTCGCCACCGAGTCTGCGTCACTCGTCTCGCGCCTCCCGCCCGGCAGACCGATCTGTCCGCGGTGCCGGTCATTGACGTTGTGACTCGCGCGCTGGATCAAGGGAAAGTACAGCGCTCCGTCCCGCGGGAAAAGCAAGATCAACACCCCCGCCTCCCGCGGCGCCACATCTCCGAAAGGCTCGATCTTCCGAGCCACGTGCGCTAGCGAAAGCTGCGCTTCCACTCCAGGCAGAGGACGCTCCGACAGCGCCGCGCGAAGCGAATCGATTATAACCGTTAATTCTCCCAACGAGGACTAAGGGGTTTTCCGCTTCTTCTTATTGCTCACCTCCAGGTACTTCTCGATCGCCATCGGCATGCTCGGCGCATCCGGCGCGGGCGCCGGCACATTTACGTGTAGACCGGCCTCCGTGGCAGCTGCCGCGGTGGACTTCCCGAAGATGGCCAGCCGCGTCTCCTTCTGCTCCCAGGCGGGGAAGTTCTCGATCAGGCTCGTCACCCCCAGCGGACTGAAGAACACGAGCATGTCGTAAAAGACCTCGGTGAGGTCGCTCAGGTCACTCGACACCGTGCGGTACATGAGGGCCTCGGTGTACTCGAACTTCTCCTCATTGAGGAAAGAAGTGAGCTCCTGCGAACCGAGGTTCGAGCACGGCAGGAGGAACTTGTCCTTGGTCTTCGCCTTGCGCAGGACGGGCTTGAATTCGGTGACGCCCTTCGTGCCGACGAAGACCTTGCGCTTGCGGTAGTTGATGAACTTCTGGAGGTAGTTGGCTACCGCCTCCGAGATGCAGAAGTACCGCATGTCCTCCGACATCGTGATCCGCATCTCCTCGGCGATCCGGAAGAAGTGGTCGATGGCGTGGCGACTCGTGAACACGATCGCAGTGTACTCCTCGATGTAGGTGCGCTGCTTGCGGAACTCTTTGGAGGTGAGGCCCTCGACCTGGATGAAGGGCCGCCAGTCGATCTGGAGCCCGTACCTGATCTCCAGGTCGAAATACGGGCTGCGCTCCGGCTTCTCCTGCGAGATCAAGATGGTCTTGACCGGACGATGCTCCTCCTCGTAAGTCCCGTTCTGTCCTGCCATAAGTCGTCAACTGCTAACCCGGCGCCACCCGCCTCGCGAGCCATGTCACCATGACGATGAGGGGGCCTATTTCCAGGGCGCAAAGGTACAATAAAAAGTGTGCGGGATATTTGGTCGCCACGCCCCCCGCCGAGGCGAAGGCCGATATCGAGCGTAACAGCAGCGCCACGACAATCAGCGGCCCCACGCCCCAGGCTACGACGTGCGCGACGGGCGCCGGGCCGAGGCTCACCAACACCAGCAGCGGGAACCCCACCACGCCGAGGATCCCGAGCCAGATCAGGATGAGCATCTGGTAGCGCGACACGGGCTTGTCGAGCGGGAAAGCCGCCTTCAATATCTGTAGCGCGCCGAGCTTCCCGAGCGATAGCCCGAGGACCGCGACGATGAACCCGTCTAAGGCCGTCCACCGCGTCGCGAGCCACCCCGGGCGCAACTCCCGTGCCGTCACGTACGCCAGGGAGGCGACGATGAGCGCGCCGAGGAAGCCCCACAGAAGGAAATTGCCGCGCTGTTGCTCGCGCATGAGTCGCGAGAGACTGTTCTGGTTAAACGCAGCCCCGAACATGCGGCGCAGTGCCCCGCCCTGGAGGAGGTACGTAATCGACAGCAGCAGCAGCAACACGAAGATGAGCAGGGTGTCGAAGGTGCTCCGCGCCGCGCCGACGGCCGTGCCGGGGACGCGCTCCAGGCCGGCGGCCACGATGGGGTCGATCCGCTGCACCGTCGGTTGTCGCCCGCCGTCGCGGATGATATCGAAGGGATTGGCTGTAGGAACCGCCAGTCCCGCGTCCGCCATCGTCACCGTGTCCACGATCCCGAGGGCGACCTTCTGCGCCGCCTCGTCGAGCCTGGGGATGAGGTCGAAGGGCGAGGGGGCTTGCGCCAAAACCCGTGACGGATTCAACGATACGAGCGCGACGGACAGCATGAAGGCCAGGCCCGACAGCCGCTGCCGCACTCCACCCCAATACGTAACTTGTCTGCCGCGCATTAGCGGCCAAACATACCCCGCAACGCAGCGCCCACCCTGGCCGTTGGTTGTTTGATTGGAAGGTTGTTGGGCTATTTGATTGCCCAGATCGCGCACCTACAGCACCAAACAACCGCCCAACCAAACAATCAAACAACCACGCTCCCTTGCGCAAGCGCTCCCTTTACCCCGTCATCGTCTTCGGCTCCATCGCCATCCTGGCCGCCTTCGCGCTCCAGGGCTACTACCTGTGGAGCGCCTACCGCCTCAAGGACCAGGAGTTCTCGCACCAGGTGCAGCTGGCCCTGCTGCGCGTGGCCGAGGGCTTCGAGGAGCTCAACCAGACGCCCGTGCCCGACGTCGCGCTCATCAACCGGATCACAAGCAACTACTACGTCGTCAACCTCAACGCCGTCATCGACGCGGGCGACCTTGAGTTTTTGCTACAGAAAGAGCTGGAGAAGGCCGGCTTACGCGAAAACTTCGAGTACGGCATCTACGACTGCTTCGACGATCGCATGGTGTATGGGAAGATGATCAGCTACGCCCCACCGATGGATACGATCGGCTACGTCAAGCCGGTGCTCCCAACCTACGACGAGTTCATCTACTACTTCGGCGTGCGCTTCCCCGAACACCGAGCCACCATGCTGGCGAGCCTCGGGACCGTCGGGGCGCTCGGGGCGGTACTCCTGATTACGATCGCTTTTTTCTCCTACGCGTCCTGGGTGCTGATCCGCCAGCAGCAGCTCTCCGAGATGCAGAAGGACTTCATCAACAACATGACCCACGAGTTCAAAACTCCACTGTCGACGATCAAGGTGGCGTCCGGGGTGCTCGCCCGTGCGTTGCCGGTGCAGGCCGACCCCCGACTTGCGCGCTACGCCACGATCATCGAGAGCCAGAACGAGCGGCTCACCTCCCAGGTCGAGAAAGTGCTCCAGGTCGCGAAGTCCGAGCGGAGTCAGTTCAAGCTCCAACGCGAGCCGACCAACCTCAACGAGCTCATCCTCGACGCCGTCCAGGGCGCGCGCGCCAAGGTCGAGGAGGCCGACGGCACCTTCGCCCTCGATCTCGGGGCCCCGGACCGCAGCCTACTCGCCGACCGCCTCCACCTCTCGGGCGCGATCTCGGCCCTGCTCGACAACGCCATCAAGTACTCGCCCGGGACGCCCCACATCACCGTGTCCACCGACGCCATTGAGGGCGGTACCCGCGTCACGGTCGCCGACCGCGGCGTCGGCATCCCCGCCGAGCACCACGACAAGGTCTTCGAGAAGTTCTACCGCGTGCCTACGGGCGACGTGCACGACGTCAAGGGTTTCGGCCTCGGGCTGTTCTACGTCGGGGGCGTGAGCGAGGCCCACGGCTACACCTTATCGCTCGATCGCGACCGCGCGGTGGGCGCGGCCTTCCGCTTAGACCTACCTTACCGCGACCGAGCGGAACCGTTTTGGTGGAAGCTAAAAAATCGCATCTTCGGCACTACCAAGCAACCCGAATGGACCCAAGCGTAAAAGCCCGCCTCCTCTACGTCGAAGACGACGAAGCCCTCCGCTTCGTGACCCAGGACAACCTCGAGATCGCCGGCTACGAGGTGATCGGCATCGACGACGGCAAACGGGCCGTCAAGCAGATCGAGGACGGCCTCACCTTCGACCTCGCCATCGTCGATGTCATGCTCCCGGGGGCCGACGGCTTCACGGTCGCCGAGACCATCCGCGCCCACTTCGAGCAGGTGCCGATCCTGTTCCTGAGCGCCAAGTCCCTCAAGGAGGATCGCCTCAAGGGCCTCCGCATCGGGGCCGACGACTACCTCACGAAGCCCTTCAACATCGAGGAGCTCGTCCTGAAGATCGAGATCTTCCTCCGCCGTCGACACTTCGTCGAGCGCCCACCGGAGGAGCTGCACGTCGGCCACTTCCTCATCGACGTGGCCAATCTCGAGATGCGCGACCTCCACGCCATCGCGAACCCCGATTCGAACGACGAGGACAAGGAGGTCCGCCGCCTTACGCAGCGCGAGCTCGAACTCCTGGTCCTTTTCGCCCGCAACCCGAACCGGGTCTTGAAGCGCTCGGACATCCTCATCCAGATCTGGGGCTCGGACGACTACTTTTTGGGCCGCTCGATGGACGTGTTCATCTCACGACTGCGTAAGTACATGCGCTCGGACGAGCGGATCAGCCTGGAGAACGTGCACGGGGTGGGCTTTCGGTTGAATGCCCCGGAGACCGAGGAAGGGAGTTAGGACGCGAGTTTCGCGATGGAGACGCGAGGAGCGCAAAGTGTGCACCGTATCACGATCCTTGCGCCCTTTGCGTCTCCCTTGCGGAACCCGCGTCCGGAAACCATTTAGAACCACCCCTTCCGCTTAAAATACCCCAGCAGCCCCGCCACCACCGCGATCATCACGGCCCACAGCACGAAGTACCCGTACCGCGTGTGCAGCTCCGGGATGTTGTCGAAGTTCATCCCGTAGAGCCCGGTGAGGAAGGTCAGGGGGATGAAGATCGTCGAGACCACCGTGAGCAGCTGCACCACCTTGTTGGTCCGGATACTCAGCTCGGAGGTAAAGAGCTGGTAGAGGTCGTTGGTGCGCGTGATGTAGTCATTCGAGAGGTCGTAGGCGCGCTTGGTGTTGTCGTAGAGGTCCTGGAGGTAGATCTTGAGCTTGGGCTCCTTGCCGGGGTGCTCGGATTTGTGCCAGCGGCCGACGGCGTCGCGGACGGGTCCGAGGGTCGAGCGGAAGCGATTGGCGATGGCCTTGAGCCTGTGGATCCGGCGCTTGGTATCCACTTCGTTGCCGCCGTTGAGGATCGAGGTCTCCAGGTTCTCGATCATGACCTCGAGCACCTGGAGGGCGTCGGTGTAGTCGTCGATGAGGTTGTCGATCAGTGCATACGCGAGGTAGGCCGAACCGCGCTTGCGGATGCGCCCGACGCCCTTGACGATCCGGTCGGTGACGTGCGCGAACACGTCGTCGGGGTACTCCTGAAGCGTGAGCACGAATTCCTTGTCCCAGTACAGGGTCACCTTCTGGCTCGTGAGCTCCCCGGCCTCGCTGAGGTGGAGGCGGTCGAGCGTGAAGAGGAACGAATCCGTCAGCTCCTCGTACTTCGGCCGCTGCGTGATATCGAGGGCATCCTCGAGGGCCATGTCTGGCATCCCGAGCATGGTGGCGAGCTCCTGCACGCGGGCGCCGTCGCCAAGGCCGCGGAAGTCGTACCAGTCTACGTAGCGGTCTACCTGTGCGGGCGGGGGCCAAGCGTGCTCCTGGAGCTCGTAACTCTTCTCGTCGAATACTAGGTAGCGGCAGCAGCTCCCCGTGCCGTCGTGAGGGCCGTTGTAGCGCACGGACCCGGGTATCGCCTTCACACTCGCCATCGGGGCGCGAAGCTATGCCGGCACCCGAAGGGCTGCCGCACAGCCGCCACCTCGCCGCCGCCTACCTTCGCCGCCGTCCAACCATGCGTCTACGTCCCCAAAACGAGCGGATCCTCTTCGGCCTCAAGCTTCGCCAGCTGCGCCTCGACCGCGACTTGAGCTTCCAGCAGCTCGCCAGGCTCACCGGCATCTCCGTTAGCTACCTCAACGAGATCGAGCGCGGGAAGAAGTCCCCGCGCCCCGAGAAGCTCGACGACCTCGCGCGCTCGCTCGACGTGACCCCGAGGGAGCTCAGCGACTTCACGCTCGAGGCCGCGATGCTGCCGGTGGTCGAATTGCTTCAGAGTGATTTCCTCAATGAGCTGCCGCTCGACAAGTTCGGCATCGAGCTCGCCAAGATCATCGAGATCATCGCCAGTGCGCCGGCGCGCGTGGGGGCCTTTATCTCGGCTCTGTTGGAGTTGAGCCGCAACTACGCCCTGCTCGACGAGAACTTCTACCTGGCGGCCTTGCGCTCGTGGCTCGAGATGCACGAGAACTACCTCGAGGACAGTGAGGCTTTCGCCAAAACCCTCCGCGCGGAACTCGGCTGGATCCCCACGTTCATCCCGGCCGCGGAGGACCTGGCCGAGGTTTTGCGGAAACGCTACGACTACCGATTACTGAACGGCGGCATCGACGAGCACCCCGCCTTCGAGGGACTCGACCGCGTCTTCGTCCCGACGGACCGGACGCTCCTGCTCGCCGGCACCCTCGGCGAGATTGACCTGCGCTACCACTACGCCAATGAGATCGGCTACCAGGCGCTCGAGATCCCGGGTCGCAGCCTTACCGCTCCGATGCTCCAGGTCCGCGGCTTCGACATGGCCCTCGCGCACGCCCGCGCCAATGCCTTCGCGGGGGCCTTCCTGCTGCCCGGCGAACAGGTCGATGCCGAGATCAAGGACTTCTTCGGCACCGACGAGCCGGCCCTGGATGTCTTCGAGCAGCTGTTGGCGACGTACCGCGTGACACCTGAGCTCCTACTCGACCGCCTCACGGCCATGCTCCCTCGCTACCGCGACATCCGCTCGCTGTTCTTCATCAAGTTGGTCGAGTTCGAGCCCGGCCACGTGCAGGTGACGCGCGAGCTGCACCTCGGCGAGCGGCACCGGCCTCACTCCACCGGGCTACAGGAGCACTACTGCCGGCGGTGGGTGGGCGTGGAGCTGCTGCTGCGGGGTCGCGGCAAGACCAAGACGGGCGTGCAGGTCGAGAAGTTCTTCGGGTCGGAGGACGAGTACTTGGTCCTCGCGCTCGCGAGCAGGAGCCACGACGGCCAGCGGGAGGCGAGCTTCCTCGGGATGCCGTTGACGCCGGATCTCGAGGCCACGATTCCGTCCCTCTTGCGGGCCGACCTCAAGCACCGCGTCGTCAACAACACCTGCGAGCGCTGTCCGATCACAGACTGCCAGGAGCGGGCTGCGCCGGCCTTATTCGCGGAGGCGAAGGCGAAGCGGCGGGCGGTGACGGAGGCGATCGAGGAGTTGCAAAGACAGGCGCGGCAGGCGGCCAGAAGGAGTCGGGGGCGGATCTAGGATAGAACGCGATGGATGCCAGGTTTCGCGACACGATCGCGAAGAGCTAGACTAAAGCAACCTCGCCGCTCTTGCTCTTTCCGATCTCGGCGCGGTCTATCGCGTCTAGTGCGTTCCATTTCTCATGCCTCGACTCAGCCTATCTTCACCGCATGGGCATCCCGCAACCAGTCACCCAACAGCGCTACAGCGTGCAGGAGTACTTCGACCTCCTCGACTCCAGCCACGAGAAGTGGGAGTTCTTCGACGGTGAAGTCTTCGCCTGGCAGGCGATGGCAGGAACGACCGATCCGCACTCGGCGATCTCCTCGAATGCGTCACGCGAATTTGGGAACGCCTTCATTCGCGAGAACAAGCCTTGCGTCTCGCTCGACTCCGATGCGCTCCTCGCCATCCCTAAACTGCGTCGTTACCGCTTTCCCGATGTCACGATCCAGTGTGGGGACCCGGTCTACGATACGGAGGGCGGGCGGGGGCGCACCAATCCAACGCTAATCATCGAGGTGATGTCGGAGTCGTCTCGGCAGGCCGACCAAGGGCCGAAGTTCGTGCAGTATACCGGCATTCGGAGTCTACGCGACTACGTACTGATAGAACAGGAGTACCCACTACTCATCCTATACAGCCGCGACCACTTCGACGAGGCGTGGCGCACGACGAGCCACACGCAGCTAGCCGACACGATTCGCTTCCCGAGCGTCGGCGTGAGCATCCCGTTGGGCGAAATCTACCGAAACATCGTTTGGGAAGCGGGCGAGGTGTTGTTGCGGCCCGGGGCGGGGATTGGTGCCCAGCCGGAGGAGAAATAGCCTGCGGCGCGGGGACACAAAGCACACGAAGAAGTCACGAGGCTCTTACGTTCCCTCCACGCCCTTCACCCACTTCTCCATCCACTGGTCCTGCTCCCACAACATGTGCAGGATGCTTTCCTTGGCGCGGTAGCCGTGGGATTCGTGCGGGAGCATCACCAGGCGCACCGTGGCACCAAGCCCTTTCAGCGCGTTGAAATACCGCTCGGATTGCATCGGGTAGGTCCCGGAGTTGTTGTCGGCCGCGCCGTGGATGAGCAGCAGCGGCGTCTTCATCTTGTCGGCGTTCTGGAAGGGCGACATCGCATTGTAGACCTCGGGCGCGTCCCAGTAGCTGCGCTGCTCACTCTGGAAGCCGAAGGGCGTGAGCGTGCGGTTGTAGGCCCCTGATCTGGCGATGCCGGCGGCGAAGAGGTCGGAGTGCGTGAGCAGGTTGGCCACCATGAAGGCGCCGTAGCTGTGCCCCCCGACCGCTACCTTCTTGCGGTCGATGAAACCCCGCGCGTCCACCGCGTCGATGGCGGCCTTCGCATTGGCCACGAGCTGCTCCATAAAATCGTCGTTCGGCTCCTCGTCGCCCTCGCCGACGATTGGGAAGGCGGCGTCGTCGAGGACGGCGTAGCCGCGCGTCACCCAGTACACCGGCGAACCGTAGTTCGGGTAGGTAAAATCGTTCGGGTTGGAGGTCGTCTGACCCGCCGAGCCGGCGTCCTTGTACTCGCGGGGGTAGGCCCACAGGATCATCGGGAGCTTCTCGCCGCTCGTCGTATCGTAGCCCGGCGGCAGGTAGAGCGTGCCCGACAGGTCCACCCCGTCGGCGCGCTTGTAGTTGATCACCTCCTTGTGGATCCCGGCGATGCTCGCGAAGGGGTTCGGGAAGTCGGTGAGGCTCGTAAGTGCGGCATCGCCTTTCTTGTCGAGGTCGCGGTAGGCGTAGTTCGGGAAGTCTACTGGGCTCGACGTGCGGACGAGGAGGCGGCGGCGCTCGGGGTCGAAGTCCTGCAAGGCCTCGACGCGATCGCGGTAGCGCGACTTGTAGATGGTGTCGGTTTTGCCGCTGGCCAGGTTCACTTTCGTGAGGAAGGGGAATTGTCCGCTTTCGCCAAAACCATCACCGATACGGTACACGTGACCCTTGTCAATCGCCAAGACGGTTTTGCCGAAAGGCCCCCGCTCCATCACCATCCGCCCCGGATCACCGTAGCTGTCCTCGGAGCTGCGGTCTTCAAATACACGGGCCGACTTCTCCCCGACGCTCGGGTCGAAGACGTAGCTCTTCTCGTTGCGGGTGTCGTACCAGCTGTCGTGCGCGATGGCCGTATGTGCGTCGCCCCAGGTCGTGTAGGCGTAGCGCTGCTTGGTCTTGAGGAGCAACTTCGGCGCACCGTTGTAAGGCGCGATCAACTCGTAAACGCCGTCGCGGAAGTCCACCTCCACGTCCGGGTCGCCCTGGTCCATCGCTTCCGCAAAAACTAGTGTGGCCGGCATGTCGGCGCGCCAGCCCATACTGCGGCGCCCCGTGCGGGTGGCCATGAAGCCTTTCGGCAAAACCTCCGTCAGCGGGACTTCCATCACGGTAGCGACGGACTTAGCGTCGGCCGTGTAAACCACCGAGGTTTGCGGGAAACGGTAGTAGGGCACGATGTACGAGAACGGCCGCGCCATCGTGGTGACGAGCACGCGGCTGTGATCCGGCGAAACTTCGATCCCGGTGTACATCGCGTCCGGCAACCAGACGCTCGCCTTGCCGTCGAGCGACACCTTGACGATCTCCGAGCGGGCCAACTGCTCGAAGTCGTGCTCGTCGGCGGGGGTTTGGAGCAAGTCTTGGTAGGTGCGGTTCTGGGCCTTCGCGCCGTCGTTGGCCGAGACGGTCGGTCCAGCCGGGACGAACGTACCTCTCTCGGTGAGGGGTTCGCGCTTGCTTGAGACCGCCTTGACGAGTAAGGTGGCGTCGTCGAGCCAGTTGACGACGTCGGGCAGGTTGGCGTTGAGTGGGCCGGGGTGCAGGCGGCGTGCCTCTGCCTTGGCGACGTCTAGCACCCAGAGTTCCACCGCGTCGTCGGTGGTGTGGGTCATGGCGATGTGCTTCTCGTCGGGACTCCAGGCGAAATTGGAGAGTTGTGGTTTTGCCGGAAGGCCGCTCACTGTCACCGGCTCAGTGCTCGGTGCCTTGAGCGACTTGACCTGCACGCCGGTGTAGTAGCGCTCGCGCGAGCCGATATCCGTGCGGGGGTCGATGCGCAAGCCGGCCAGTCGCAGTTCGTCGCGGGCCAGTTCCGCGATGGTGGCGTAGGCGTCGCGGGTCCGCAGGACCATATACTCGCCCCGGTCGTCGAGCAGGACGGTCGGGGCCAGCGGTGCATCAACGAGCTGCATGATCGAGGCCGGCGGCTGCTGGTAGGAGAGGGCGTTTTGGGCGAGGGCCACCGACGCCGAGATGGCGAGGGTGAGGAGTAGGGGGAGGCGCATGCGTTTGGGGGGGCTGGACGTTCGACAATAATACGGCATTGGATCGCAGAGAGCGCTGAGAGCCGCAAAGGTCGCAACGCCAGTACGAGTTTCTAAACGCTGCGACTTCTGAGTCTCTCTGTGGGCTCTGCGTCCCCACCCGTCGCTGCGACGCTACCTCTTGTGGCAGTCCATTCAACCCTCACCCTTCCGCCTTGAACCTTTACTCAGCGAGCCCCCGCGCAAACCCCTCCCACGCCGGCTTGGCTTTCAAATCATCATCGTACACCGTCGGCCAGTCCTCCATCCCGAAAAAGCCGTCGATCCACGAATCCCGATCCGTGAAGTCCCAGAAGGTGATGCCGTAGCGCTGGGCTGGCGGCACCGCCCGCCGGTAGATCCGGGCCACGGCCTCGTACGTGTCGGCTTGCCGCGCCAGCAATTCAGGCGTCATCGCCGTCACCGTCGGCTGGCCGCCGCCCTGGCTGTCGTCGTGCCGGTTGAAGATGACGTCGAGCTCGGAGAGGTGGATCAGCAGACCCGTGGCCGCCCCGCGCCGCAGGCTCTCCTCGATCAGGGCCGTATCGGAGTCCACGCGGATGTGCATCTGGAACCCGATGCCGTGGATGGGCACGTTCTGGGCACGTAGCTCTGCAACGGTGTTGAGCAGCGTCGACAACTTGGCCGTGTCGCGCTCGGTGTTGAAGTCGTTGAGGAAGAGCTTCGCGTCCGGATCGGCGGCGTGTGCCCAGCCGAAGGCGTCGGCGATGTAGCCGGCGCCGAGCTTACGGCTCCAGTTGGTTTCGCGCAGGCCCGCGCCCGTGGTGTTCATCGCCTCGTTGACGACATCCCAGGCGTCGATTTTACCAGCATAGCGCCCGACCACCGTGTCGATGTAGGTTTTGGCGAAAGCCCTCGTCTCCGCCGCCGACAGTTCATCGATCCACTTCGGCGAGAACGCGTGCCACACCAGTGCGTGCCCGAAGAGCCGCAAGTCGTTCGCTTCCGCAAAACGCGCCGTCGAATCCGCACGGGCGAAGTCGTAGACCCCAGGCTGGCCCGCGATCGTGTAGGCCTTGAAGTCGTTGGTGGACGTGACAGAGTTGAAGTCCCGCAGCACGATGGCGCGGAGTTGTGAGTCCCGCATCACTTGTCGAATCGAGATCGCGCCCCCAATCGGGAAGGAAGCGTAGGTATGGAGGCCGGCCCCGTCGGCGGGCGCTCGAATCTCGGTAGGCGTGGCGTCGTTACAACTCCCTACGATGAGCGCCGCTGAGGCCAGGAGAGCGATGTGCAGTTTCATGGCGAAAAGCTAAACCGCCATCGCGGAACTCGGCGTCGCGCACGATCCACGCTACCGCAACACCTCCTCGACGCTCACCAGCTTCACGTCGTGCATCCGGTCGAGGTAAGCGTCGAAATACGGCTTGTGCGAGGAGCCCACGATAGCGAGCACTCGCCCCCCGGGCCTGCTGCCGCCCGCGGCCACGATGTGGGCCACCATGCGGAGGTTGCGCGTCTGCCACCACGTGAGGTAGACGCGCCCCATCTGCACGGCGGACGTATCGTTCATCGCGAGGCGGAAGTCGCCGTCGGTGGTGAGGGCCTGCATACGCGGCGTGTTGTAAGTACGGTAAAGGCCCACCATCCCTTCCGGCCCCGCCATGATGGAGTCGAGCTTCTTGAACTCCCCCTTCATGTCGTAGGGGTTGCTCTTCCAAATCTCGTACATCCGCGAGAAGGCATCCTCCGGCAGGTCGGCGTACACGATGTCGGCACTGTGGTCGTCGGCCGGGTACACGCGCTCCAGGCCGAGGCGCGCCGCCAGCATGGCGCCGAGCTGCGTGTTCTCGTTAATGGAGATGGCCAGCTTGTCGAGGTAAGCCGTCGAAGCCTCGCCGAGGCCGTC
The DNA here is from genome assembly GCA_041744755.1 of Saprospiraceae bacterium. Lineage (GTDB taxonomy): Bacteria > Bacteroidota > Bacteroidia > Chitinophagales > Saprospiraceae > CALDTK01. The sequence continues at coordinate 4,623 of JBGTKC010000278.1, read as the reverse complement.
TCCGGCCACGCGGTCGCCGGGCGCGAGCCGGAGCCACTGCACGAGCGCCGAGTAGCGGTCGTTGGCGCCGAGGAACGCGGCAGCCAGACGTCTGCGCTGGGCAACCGTCGGGCTTGCCGGCCAATCCTTTAGGCTCGTGCGCACCTCCGCCAGCGCGCTCGCCATGGTGAGTCCGGACTCCGCACGGTAAGGAGTCATGTCGCGGCAGTAGGTTTTGGCGATGTCGGGGTACTCCGTCGGGTACGCGAGCGCCGCTTCACAAAACTCGCCGGGGAGACTCTCGATCGTGATAACGTCCGGGCGGAAGGCGGCGAGTTTTTCGCGGAGTGGGTCGAGGTCGGCGGACTTCACCCCGTCCCCGAGGTTGCTGAGGTGGGCCGAGCCGAGCACGAGGATTTCGGTGGGCGCGACCGTCAGGGCGGGGTCGAGCCCGGAGAAGTCGATGGCGGGCGCCTGCGCCGTGAGGCTAGCGAAGGCGGCGGGCGTGAGGAGGGCGAGGACTACGGATCTCATCTGCGGTGGGAACGAGCCGGGGGAGGAGCGGCTCGTAGGCAGGAAGGACCCCGGTTAGCGTCGCGCGTTGCACGCCTCGCCCGAAGCGAGCGAGCGTGATGGTTTGCGAGGGGTGTGATCGCTCGATCCTCGCGCGAGGCCTCCGGCTTTCGCCAAAACCTAGCCCAGGCTGCTCACCATTAGCAGCGGTACCGCGAGCGCACCCACGAAACCCAACACAATCAAGACCAGACTTACGAGGAAAAACCGCGCGAGGTGGCCGAAGCCCTCCTCGATGGCGGCGTTCGAGATGACGCGGTCGCGGTCCGCGCGCAGGGCCGTCCCGAATCGCAGACCGAGGTAGGCCAGGTAGGCGAAGATCGCGAGGTAGACCCCGAACAGCACCGCGAGCGGCACTGTGCCAATCGCGGCCAGGCCGGCGAACTGCGGCTGCGTCGAGAGCATCGCCACGATGGCCCCGAAGGCCAGCAGCATCGCCAGAGAGAAGAGGCCGATGAGCACTAAAGAGATGATGGCCAGGATGCGCGACCACTTGGCCGCGCCGACGAGGGCGCGGACGAGTCGCGGGTCAGAGAGCTGGATGTCCGACATGGTGGGTGGCTTCTTCGAGGGAGGCGTTTACTGCGCGAGCCCGACGGCCACAATGAGCGCGGCGGCGACGGCGTAAAACGCGAGGACGACGAGCGTGAAGACCCCGATGTACTTCACCGTCGACCGTAGGTTGTCGAGCCCCTCCACCACGGTGGCTTGAGCGTCGGCGGCGAGGCCGGCGGGGGTTTTGTGCGTGAATCCCCAGAACATGATCGTCGGATAGAGGTAGAGCGCCAGGATCATCGCGTACACGAAGATGAGTCCGCCGAGCATGGCCGCTCGATCCTGACCGCCGAGCCCATCGCCGGCCTCCTCGAAGGCCTCCGCCGTGGCGCCGATCCCGAGCAGCGGCGTCAGCAGCGAGATGGCCAGATAGGCCAGTAGGGCATATAAGTAGTACTTGCCAAAGCGCGCCGCCCGCGCAATGGCGGCCGCGGCGCCGGCGGAGAGCGTCTCCCCGCGGGAGAGTCCGAGTCCCGCCCCGTCGTCGAGGATGTAGTCGTCTGTGGTCACGGCGGGTAATGTAGGCGGGGCGCGGGGATATCGGCAAGGGTTTAAGTGCGTTACCTTCGCCGCCGGTCCCACCGGGCCACCGCGTCGGCGCCAGGGATCTCGATTGGCGTCACTTACAAATACACGCCAACTTGAATTTCGAAGACATGGGGCTCCACCCCGACCTACTCGACGGCCTAGACGACATGGGCTTCACCGAGGCCACGCCCATCCAGGCCGAGGCCATCCCCGCCGCCATCGCCGGCAAAGACTTGCTCGCCATCGCACAGACCGGCACCGGTAAGACGGGCGCGTTCTTGCTGCCGGTCCTCGACCGACTCTGCGACAAGCCCCACGACGACGTCGACACCCTCATCATCACGCCGACCCGCGAACTCGCCATGCAGATCGAGGGCCAGATCGAAGGCCTCACTTACTACGCGCCGATCTCGTCGATCTCCGTGTACGGCGGCCGCGACGGCCACGCCCTCGACTCCGAGCGCAACGCCATGAAGGCCGGCGTCGACATCATCGTCGCCACGCCCGGTAGGCTCAAGACCCACCTCCAGATGGGGCACCTCGACCTGTCGAAGGTGCGGACGCTGATCCTCGACGAGGCCGACCGCATGCTCGACATGGGCTTCGTCGACGACATCATGCAGATCGTCGCCAAGCTCCCGAAGCAGCGGCAGACCCTGCTCTTCAGCGCCACCTTCCCCTCGAAGATCCAACAGCTGGCGCGCGAGCTCCTCAACGCCGAGCGCACGCAGGAGATCCGCATCGCGATTTCGAAGCCGCCGGCGTCCATCAAGCAGACCGCCTACTACCTCGACGACAAGTCGAAGGACAACCTCGTGGCCCACATCCTCAAGGAGCGCACCGACCTCACGCGCGTCATCGTGTTCGCCAACCGCAAGACCAAGGTCCGCGAACTCATGCGCACGCTCCAGCGCCGCAAGCTCGACGCCGCCGCCGTCGAAAGCGGCATGGAGCAGGCCGACCGCGAGACGGTGTTGCGCAAATTCAAGAACGGTACGGTGCGCATCGTCGTCGCCACCGACGTCCTCAGCCGCGGGATCGACGTCAAGAACATCGACATGGTGGTCAACTACGATGTCCCGGGTGACGCCGAGGACTACGTCCACCGTATCGGGCGCACCGCCCGCGCCGACGCCGACGGCGAGGCCATCACGCTCGTGAGCCCGCGTGATCGCAAGAATTTCGCCCAGATCGAGGAGCTCATCGAGCGCAAGGTCGACCACGGCGAGGTCCCCGAGTGGCTGGAGCGCTCGTCGTCGAACGACCGGGAGGACCGCGGCGGGCGGGACGATCGCGGTGGACGTGGCGGCGGACGCGGGAATAGAGAAGGCGGACGCGACGGCAGGGGTAGGCCTTTCCGCGGCTCACGCGACGGCAAGCGCTACGAAGGCAATCCGGGGCAGTCGACTTCGGAGGCGGGCGGTACGGATGTCGAGACGGCTTCCGCCAAAACTGAAGGCGGCGATAATGACGACCGAGCGCAGAGCAACGGCCATTTTGATAACAGCAACGGTCGCTCCGACAACGCTGAGCCTCGGCAAGAGGGTGGGTCGGATGGCCAGCCGGAACCACGTCGACGCGGCAGAGGTCGTGGGCGCGGAAGAGGCCGTGGGCAGGGCGGGGATGGTCGGGGCCGTGATTCGGCTCAGCAGGGCGAGCGTGAGCCAATGGCTGGCGGTGGTGACGGGGGCTCGACCGCTGGTGAGTGAGCGTATTGGTCCTTACCTTTAGTGCTAGAAGTGTCACGTCATGCCCTCCGTAACGATTCACGATATATCTACCGATTCGCTTAATGCCCTCAAGGCCGCAGCGGCGGCGAGGCATCGTACGCTCGCGAGCTACCTACGTGACCTGCTGCTCGAACAAACTCCCCAAGTTCAGCAGGTCGACACAAATCCGCAGACTAGGACGCAGCTACTTTTCAAAAAATTCGATGACGCTACGGGGGGGTTGAAGATATCCCTATCCGTAGCGGAGATGAATGACGTTATCGAAGCCGACCTGTGAGGCTGATCTTAGATACGAACGTCTTCATCGATGCCACGACCGATGGGCCGAGAAAGGATGCGGCACGCGGGGTGATCGCTACTACGGAGGAAGTTAGCCCCTATTACGCGGCGCTACGAATTTGCTGCCGTGGTAACTAAATATGCGCGGATAGGACAGATCAGTTGGTCCGATGTCTCCAAGGCTATCGAACTCGCAGACCAGCTCGTCATGACGGAACTCTCGGGTGAGACGATGCAGGATTTAGCCAACGCCTCAAAGTACTATGGCTGCTCAGGATACGACGCGGCGTTCATCTACTGGGCGAAGGAGTTGGAGCTTCAGCTGATCACCTCCGACAAGAGGCTTTTAGCCGCCGTCCAGGATGAACGGGTGGCTATTGATCTTTTGAAGTTTGTTGAAAGCTTGTAAGTGAAAAAACGGGTGGTGAGTAATATCCAGATTTTAAAATCCCAAATCCTAAACTTCAGCGCAAAGCACCCTAGCGCCGCAGGCAGACACCGGAGGTCCCCTAATACCGCATCCACCCCCACTTCCGCTCCCGCGCCTCCTCGGCGCCCAGCGAGTAGTCTTTCCTGTATAGCACCGTCTCCCAGTCGCCGTACGTAGGATTCGGTAGCACGATCCAGCGCGAGCCGATGAAGCCGACGTGTGTGTCCAAAAGCGCCGCACGCGCCTCCGGCGTGGGCTCCGCCTCGGCGAAGTCACCCAAATTATCCCCGATCAACTGAAGGATCCGGTGCGTCTTCGCGACCTCGGCGCGGCGGGACGTCTTGTCGCTCCGCGCCCACGCCGGCCGCTCGCCCTTCACCAACACGACGTCGAGATCAGTGCTGAGTGGGAAGCCCAGCCGCTCCAGATTGCGGCGCGTGACGGCCTCCTCGGGGGCGGTGCGATTCGTGACGTAGAAGACGGTGACGCCGCGCGCGGTGGCGGCCCGGAGGTAGTCGACGGCCCCGGGGATGGCCTCGGCGAGATCGG
>JBGTKC010000277.1:0-2954 GCA_041744755.1 Saprospiraceae bacterium | reverse complement strand
CCGCAGCGCCGAGGGCGGGATCAACACCACGCGTACCCTCACCTTCGACAACGTGCTGCGCCTCGGGCTCACTGAGGATTTCGAGGTCAGCGGCGTGTTGCGATACCAGGCCGACCAAACGCCGAACGACGGCGATCGCCCTAATCCCCTTAATCGATCGGGCCTCAGTAGCACGCAACTCGGCGCCCGGTACAACGTCACCAGCGAATCCGACAGGGTGCCGTCGATCTGCATCCAGACGCGCCTCCTCCTGAATGCCGTCGGTAAGGACTACGAGCGCATTGGCGTCGGACAGACCACGATCCTGAGTGCCGGCAAGGGCATCACCGAGCAGCTCGGGCTCACGGCCAACGTCGGGTTCACTAACGATGGCCAGACGCCGGGGCTGAGTAGCTTTTACGCCCTCGCCCTCGGGTTTAGCGCGAGCGATCAGCTCGAATTCTTCGTCGAGGGCTACGGCCGACTCGACGACCTAGACTTCGCCGTGGACGGTGGCATCGGCTACTGGCCCAACCCCGACCTCAAGCTCGACCTCTCCGCCGGGATCGATGGCTTCGGGCGCTTCGAGGGCGACCCCGTCGGACTCGACTCCGATTACTTCGTCGACTTCGGTATCAGTTGGCGCGTCAATTGGCGCCAGCAGTAGGAAGCTTCGCGCAGGGTGGGTGGGCTTTCGACAGACCAAACAACCAAACAACCAAACAACCAAAAGTCCGGCCCCTAGGCCCCCTCGTCCATCGTGTGAAAGACGTTCACGACGTCCTCGTCCTCCTCGAGCTTGTCGATGAGCTTGATGACGTCGTCGGTCTGGGCGTCGGTGAGCTCCTTGGAGTGCTGCGGGAGGCGTACGAGCTCCGAGCTGATCACCTCCATCTGGCGCTCCTCCAGACCGGTGGCCAGCGAGCCGAAGTCAGTGAAGGCGCACTGGAGCACGAGGTGGCCCTCATCATCTTTAGAAATCTCCTCCAGGCCTGCGTCGATAAGTTCGAGCTCGAGTTCTTCCAGGTCTTGCCCCGCGTCGGCCACTTTGAATTGCCCGACGCGCTTGAACATGTAATCTACCGAGCCATTCGTGCCCATGGCCCCGCCGTACTTCGAGAAGGCGTGCCGGACGTTGGCGACGGTGCGGGTGCCGTTGTCGGTGGCGGTCTCGACGAGGATCGCGACGCCGTGCGGGCCGTAGCCCTCGTAGACGACCTCGTCGTAGCTGGCCGAGTCTTTCTCGGTGGCCTTCTTGATGGCGTTGTCGACGTTGGCCTTCGGCATGTTGGCCGCCTTGGCGTTCGAGATCGCCATGCGGAGGCGCGGGTTGTAATCCGGGTTGCCGCCGCCCTCCTTGACCGCGATCGCGATCTCGCGACCGATCCGCGTGAAAGCCCGAGCCATGCCCGCCCAGCGCTTCATCTTCCTTTCTTTACGAAACTCGAAAGCCCTTCCCATAGGGACAAACCTACGGTTTGGGACCGGCTTTGCCTACAAAGACCGCTGCGCTAATGGAGTGCTGCGCTGATGGACCGCTCGTCGGTATGGCTCTTTACTACGCCCCGGCGACACGAGCGCCCGACATCTATCACGGCAGCGGCCCCTTGTGCATCAGGCCGTAGACCGTTCCATCAGCGCAGCGATCCTAAAAGCACCGCGACGCGTTACTTGCCGACATGAGAGGAGCTTATCGCATCGCCCGCCTCGCCGGGATCGACGTCAAAGTCCACTGGACCTTTCTGATCCTCCTCGGGTGGATCTTCTTCAGCTACTACCGCGAGACCAACCAAATCGAGACCGGGCTCTACGGTATCGGGTTCGTACTGGCGGTCTTCGCCTGCGTCCTGGCGCACGAGTATGGTCACGCCCTCACGGCGCGGCGCTTCAACGTGCGTACTCGCGACATCACGTTACTACCCATCGGCGGGCTCGCCTCTCTCGAGCGCCTGCCCGAGAAGCCGAGCGAGGAGCTCCTCGTCGCAATCGCCGGACCGCTCGTCAACGTCGCGATCGCGATCGTGCTCGCGATCTACCTCGCCGTAACCGGTCAGCTCGGCAACTTCACGAGCGAATTCGATCAGCTCAACCCACGATTCTTCGCGGAGAACCTGCTGCTCGTCAACGTGATCCTGGTGCTCTTCAACCTGATCCCAGCCTTCCCAATGGACGGGGGGCGTGTGCTACGGGCCCTGCTCGCCATGCGGTGGACGCGCGCCAAGGCCACGCGTTTCGCCGCCGGCATCGGACGCACGCTCGCGGTGGGCTTCGTGATCGTCGGTTTCATCTGGGGTAACTACTGGCTCGTCTTCATCGGACTCTTCGTCTACCTCGGTGCCGGGGCCGAGTCGCGGCAGGTGTCTACCCGCACGGCGCTGTCCGGTTTTCGCGTAAGCGATGTCCTCATGACGCAGTACACGCCACTCTACATCCACGAGCCCATCCAGCGCGCAGTGGATATTATGCTCTCGAGCCAGGAGAAGGAGTTCCTCGTGTTCGACCTCGACGGTATGGTAGTCGGGGTGCTCACGCGTGAGGGCGTCGTGCGGTCGCTCGCGAGCAAGGAGCCCAACCAGCGCATCAAGGACGCCGCCCTGGCCGACCCGCTGGAGCTCTCGCTCCAGATGAGCCTCCAGGAGGCCTACACGCTGATGATGGAGAAACAGGCCTCCGTGTGCCCCGTCTATGACGGCGAACACCTGGCCGGTATGCTCAATCAAGAGAACATCCAGGAGTTCATGCTCCTGCGCAACCAGGACATCCGCGACGACGAGGAGGACATCTACGACGGCCGCGAGGAGGTCGACGAGGACGTGAGCGCCTCCAAGATAGGATCGCGCTCGGTGTAGTAGCCGGGGGTGGCGTAGAAGCAGTACTCCCGCTGGTAAAGTCGGTACAACCAACTCAACATCAGCAGTCCCGCACCCGCGAAGCAGGCCCACGGCAGGAGCGGCTCGTCGTACTGCTTGACGCCT
>JBGTKC010000276.1:0-9294 GCA_041744755.1 Saprospiraceae bacterium | reverse complement strand
CGCTGCCGCCGGCGCGACGACACTCGACGTGGAGCTCCTCGACCCCTTGCGCCGCACGATGGCCGCGGAGGTGTGGTCGCTCGTCTACGCCGATGAGGCCCTGGCGCGCTACCGCACCAACCCCTTCTCCGGGTCCGGGGGCGACATCGACCCCGAGCTCGCGCGCGCGCTCCTGGAGCAAGACGAGCGCCTGTCCGAGACCCTGCGCCTCGTGCTCAGCGCCTACGTGCTCCCGCCGGCCAGTTCGGCGACTCGCCGCCTCGACCGCGGGCTGGAGGTCGAGGTCCCGCCCCTCTACGTCATGCGGGCGAGCGACGACGCAAACTCCAACGCGCGCGGCATCGTGGTCGTCCCGGAGGGCGTCGGCATCCGCGTCGTCGCCGACCGCGCGACCCACTACGGCGACGCCGACGACCTGGTCTTCGCCGAGTTCGAGATCAAGGTCAACGACGAGCAGGTGCGCTACCGCGGCAGCACGGCCGAGCCCCTAAAGGTGGTCGTCCAGCCGCCGAAGGAAAGGGCGGCGTCAGCCGCCGATGAGTACCAGGCCTTGGCCGTGCTCATCGAGCGCTACGACGACAATGACGAACTCATCGATGTCGAGTGGCATTTCCCGGGCTCCGGGGAGGGCACGCGGGCCCTCGCGCCGGAGGTCAACCTGCACGCTGGACCTGGGCTGGCCTTCGAGCTCAGCCTCTACTACGATGACCCCGACGCGCCGGCCGGCCAGCGCAACGTCGTCCGCAGGCTCGCCCACCGCATCGTCGGGAAGGTGCTCAAGCTCTTCGTCAGGAGCCGGACCGGGAAGTTCGGCAAGGAGGTCAACCGCGCCTACTCCCTGCGTCACCTCAAGGTCACGGCCAACGGTGTCGAGCGCCTCGGCAAGACGCACAGCCTCGACAAACTGGAAGCAATCAACAATCTCGGCGACGGCAAGCGCTCCCTGCTGCTGATCCACGGAACGTTCGCGACGGTCGAGTCAAGTTTCACGGAACTGGTTGCGGACGGGGCCACGATCAATAAGTGGAAGACGCTGTACGGGGGGCGTGTCTTCGGCTTCGAGCACCCCTCCGTCGTCGAGGACTTCGAGGCCAACTTCCAGCAACTCGCCACGCTCAGGGAGCTGCTCGCCGGGACCGAGGTCGACGTGCTGGCGACGAGTCGCGGGACGCACCTCGCGCGGATGTTGCGCACCCGCGGGAAAGACGATTTCCGGATTCACAAGATGATGCTGCTGGGCGGCACCACCTTCGGGACGCCCCTCGCCGAGGAGCGGCACAGTCTGCAACTCCTCAAGCGCGTTACGCGCGTGCTGGGCCTGTCGGGCATGTTGGGTGGCCCCGCACTGGCGAGCCTCACGAAGCTCGTGGAGAAGGTCATCAACGTCGCCGGTGCCAAGGTGATCCGACTCCCGGGCCTCGCGGACCAGACCCCGGGGAGCGCCGCGATCGAGCGCATCCTGAAGAGCTATAAGTTTGACAACCTTGACGACGTCTTCGTCGGGGCCAACTGGGAGCCGCGCGCCGACGCCCGCTTCGGCCGCATCGTCGACTGGGCGGCAGACAGCCAAATCTTTTCCGACCGCTTCAACGACGGCGTCGCCCCGACCATCGGCGCGCTCGGTTTCGACCCCGATCACGCCCACGACAGCACCCAACCCAACCGGATGCTCATCGACGCCCCCGAGGCCACGCACCACTTCTCCTACTGGAAGAATAAGCGAGTGCTCGATCGGCTCCAGACGCATTTTAAATAGTAACCTTTCTCGCACACACTCTCCACACGCTCCCACCGACCGATGGCTACACTCAAGACCTTTGTCCTTGCCTCCCCCACGACGGCAAGTAGTGCGCTCACCCGAGGTTTCGATGACGATTTGGCAACAGCCCGGGGCGGCCTTCAGGATAAGTTGGCGATTGCCCCGGGAGAGCCCCTGCACATCACCTGGAAAAGCTTCTACACCGGAGAGCTGAGGAATAAACTGCTCCAAAAGGAGAATCGCCCCGTCGTGCTTTCGGCTTTCGCCAAAACCGGCAGCACCGCGGCGGCCGCCCCGCGCGTGATCGCCGCATTGATCACGAGACCACTTGACAGTACGCTCGTGAAGCCTCCCGTACAACAGGCCGGCCGCCAAACGCTGTCTTACACGAGTGCCGCGCAGGAATCCCAGCTCTTCGAGCTGGAGGTCATCAGCAAGGCCGGCAGTGACGAAGACCTAAAGAAAGTGGAGACCCTGCTTTCCAAAGCCTCCGGCCTGCCGCTGCTCGCCGTCGCGAGTGGCTGGCTCACGGCGGGTGCCATGATCGCCAAAGTCGCCTCCGCCGTGGCCCAAGCGGTGCAGCGCGACAAGGTGGTGTCCAATGTCAAGCTCGACTTCCCCTGTGGCGGAGCGGAACAGCCCCCACTCCAGACGCAGATCCTCTGTGCGAATGATCCGGAATCACTTTTGCGGACGCACGACATCGCCCAGGCGAGTGCCGAGGCCGGAGGCAGCTGGCAGTTGCTCGACAAGACTACCCGCAGCCCGTACCGGGGCGGGGAGGCCTACGTGATCCTCCAGGTCTCACAGACTCCCCAGCCCGCCCTCGTTGACTTCGAGGCCGAGCGCTACGCCGCCGAGCTTTTGGCGGGCTGGGTGCCCAAAGAGAACGTGGATTTCCGGGCCCTTGTGGAGGCGGTGAAGGCCGGGGTCAAGGCGAAGAAGGCGGTCCTTTAGCGCATTAGTCGCATTGGCTGGATGTCGGGCCTGCGACGCTGGGCCTCCGAACATCCAAGGGACCACGGTTCCCGCTGGAGACTTAATGCGAGGGCGGGGTTGAAGACGCAATGGACTCAAGGCCGCAGAGCTACCCCGACGCTGTTCACATTAGGAGAGCGCTCCACACCTCGCGTGCTCCGATCGGCGTCTCTGCGTTAATATCCACAAATCCCGCAGCAGCGCAACGAAATCTCAAAAGAGTCAATTGAAAATCCCGTCCTCCCGCACCAACAATACCGGCGCCTTTACCCGGTGCCTTACCCCCTCGATCGTGGTCCCGAACACCAGGTCCTTAAACCACTCATGCCCGTGCGCGCCCATCACCACCAGATCCGCAGCATTCTCATTGATGGCCTTCGAGAGCGCCACGCGCGGGCGGCCGTAGCCGAGGATACCCCTCGCGCGATAGCCTTCCGCCTTCAGGCGTCCCGCCATCCGACCCAGCGTCTCCAGGTCCGCCGTGCCCTCTCGATCCGCACTCTCGGTGCCGAAGAATCTCGCCGCAGCGCTCTCGACCACGTGGATCAAGAGGTACTCCGCGCCCTTCCCACCGAGCGCCAGGGCCTCGTTGATCGCGCCTTCATCCGCGCCGGAGAAGTCGACCGGGATAGCGACCGTTTGGTAGCCGCGGCGTGGGTTGACGATCAGCGGTCGTGGCTCGGCGTGCACGGCTGGGACCGGTTCTGGCGAAAGCCCCCCTCTGGTCTTTTTGAACGTCAAGTAGACCAGGAGGCCAAAGGCCGCAACGAACAGCGGGACAACCGTCACCCACAGTATCCACGCGTTCGATCCCGCGGCGGCAATCCAGCCACTCACTTCATCGTAGACGAGCTTCACGTTGAGCGACACAATGATTAGTGCTACCAACCACGCCGCCGCCTGCCATCCCCTACCCAACGTATACGCGCCCATCGTCGATCTATCCGACACGAAGTGAATCAGCGGTATGATCGCGAAACCGAGTTGCAAACTTAGTAGCACTTGACTAAAAATCAACATCGGTCCCGTCTCTTCCTCGCCGAAGTAAAGGATTACAATAAAGGCCGGAACCACCGCCAGCAAGCGCGTCATGAGGCGACGGATCCACGGCTCGATGCGTAAGTGCAAGTAGCCCTCCATGACGATCTGCCCGGCGAGCGTCCCGGTGATCGTCGAACTCTGCCCAGCGGCAATCAGCGCCACGGCAAAGAGCGTCGGCGCCCACCAGCTGCCCAGAATACCCTCTAGCAGCCTGTGCGCGTCCTGAATCTCGGCGATCTCGAAAAGGCCATTCGTATGAAAGGCCGCCGCCGCCAGAATCAAAATAGCCGCATTCACGAAGAAGGCCAGATTTAGCGCGATGGCGGAGTCGAAGAAATTGTACTTGATCGCCTTGCGGGTGCCTTCGGGACTTTCGTCAAAACGGCGGGTCTGCACGAGGGCGGAGTGGAGGTAGAGATTGTGGGGCATTACGGTGGCCCCAATGATCCCAATCGCGATGTAGAGCGCCTGGTCGCCCGGTAGGGAAGGGATGAAACCCTTGGCGAGCTCGCCGAAGTCCGGTTGCGCCAAGAACATCTCGACCACGAAGCTCCCGCCGATCACCGCGATCAATACAATGATGAACGCCTCCATCTTGCGGATGCCGAGGCGCTGGAGCAGCAGGAATAGAAAAGTATCGAGCACCGTAATCGACACCCCCCACAGCAGCGGTACGCCGAAGAGCAACTGCAGGCCGATGGCCATGCCCAAGATCTCCGCCAGGTCCGTAGCCGCGATGGCGACCTCGGCGAAGACGTAGAGCACGTAGTTGACGTACTTCGGGTAGGTCGAGCGCGAGGCCTGCGCCAGGTCGAGTCCGCGGACGATCCCCAATCTCGCACTCAAGCTCTGCAGCAGCAGCGCCATAACGTTGGACATCAGCAGCACCCAGATGAGTGCGTACCCGAAAGCCGAACCGCCAGCGATGTCGGTGGCCCAGTTGCCGGGGTCCATGTAGCCGACGGCCACGAGGTAGGCCGGGCCCATGAAGGCCAACGCGCGGCGCCAGCCCTTGCGGCGGGCGCCGGTGTTGACCGAGGCGTGGACCTCGGAGAGGGATTGGTCGGAGGCGTCGAGTTTGGTCATGGGGAGTGTGTAGTATAGAACCTACTTCAAGATCCAACGTGCGCCTAGGAAAGCGCGCCTGCCGGCGTTGCTGGCGTACACGTAGCTCGGGTCGAACACCAGGGCGTTCGGGTTATTCGGCGTCGCGCGCGGGAGTCCACTTGCGTCAAAACTCACGTCGCGATCAAAAGGATCGAAGCTGCGGGCAATGGAGTTGGCCGCCGGCGTGAAGTCGAGTAGGTTCTTGACGCCGCCGTACAACTCCCAGTTGGAGCCCCGCGGACTCCAGGTCAACTGGATGTTCTGTAGCGACCACCACGGACTCTCCGCCGGGCGTGGGTCGTTCGGACCCTGAATCGGCAACAGCATCGGCCCGTAAAAGCTCGAAGTATAGTTGACGAGAAATTTGCCGTGCTTCCCCCTCGCGTTCGGCAACGTGTAGTCCGCCGAGGCCACACCACTCCAGCGTTCGGACAAGAGCGGGCGGCGCGTCTCAGCGCCTTCAACGATGGCCACGTCGGTGTAGGTCACGCCGGCAGTCGCGCCGAAGACGTCGTTGCGGGCCTTCAACTCCGCACTCGCCCCGCGACTGCGACTGTGGTCGCTCAGGTTGTCGTAGCGGATCTCCTGGACGTTGGACAGGTAGTCCGGGAGAATCTGATTCGAGAAGCGCGTGTACCAGGTCGAGGCGTCGAGCGAGTAGGTCACGCCATTGCCAGCGACGATGCGCTTGTCGAAGTTGATTAGCAGCGACACGCTGCGCTCGGGCTTCAACTCGTTGGCGATCACAACGTTGCGCGAGCCGGTGAGAGCGGCGTGGTCCTCGGTGAAAAGATTGACGACCCGGAAACCGCTCCCGAGATTAAAGCGCAAATTAGCACCTTCTCCGAGCGGCATCTTGTAGGCCACGCGCGGCGTCCAGATACTGCCGTGGCGGCGGTCGTAGTCGTAGCGCATACCGGCGAGAATGCGGTGGCGGCCCATGGTGTACTCGTCTTGTACGAAGGCACCGGGCAGTAGGATTTGGTCGGGACGATTCGGACCGTCGGCCTCGGCGGTGGCGGGTGTATCGTCATCGTAGAAGGTGTAGCGTGTCGCGGCGCCGAAGAGGAGTCCGTGGCGGCCGAGTTTTCGCGAAAGCGTCACCTGCCCGAAGGCAATCCCCTGGTCGGCGTCGTACCTCGTCGTGCCGTAGTCCGAGCGCTGGCGGTGGTAGTTGGCGCTCCCGACGAAAGCAAGTCCGTCAACGGTCGGGAAGTCGTAGCGCGTCAACAGTTCCGCGCGACGCGTGTCGATGCTCTCGCCGTACCGCACGTCGCCGCCGCGGTCGGTCTTTGGGTCGAAGTCGACCTCCCCGCCCCAGCGAGACTCCGCCAGGAATCGGCCGGCTAGGTCCAGTCCGCGCGCGGTGCCCGACCCAAAATGCCACTTCTGGAAGAGGCTGATGCGCTGCGCCAGCGTCTGGTCCGTGAAGCCGTCACCGTTATTATCGATGCGATTGTCGAAGAAGTAGCCGTTGGCGCTAGAAAGTACCCGAGCGTGCTGCCCGACGCGGTGCGTCACTCCGGCATCGAGCGTCACGTCCCCCCAGGCCGTCGAGAAGGCGTCGAAGGCGAAGCGCGGCGCGCGGTCGACGTCGCGCGTGATCACGTTGATGAGCCCGCCGATCGACTCCGAGCCGTAGATCGAGCCGGCCGGACCTTTGACGACCTCGATCCGCTCGATCATCGCGTTCGGGATGCCCGTGAGTCCGTAGACCGTCCCGAGCCCCGAAACGATCGGCATCCCGTCGATGGTCACCATGGTGTAGGGCCCTTCCAAGCCGTTGATGTGGATGTCGCCGGTGTTACAGACGCTACAGTTGAGTTGCGGCCGCACGCCGTTGACGTTGGCCATCGCCTCGAAGAGCGACGGGGTCGGATTGGCGAGCAGGAAGGTCCGCGTGTAAACCTCCACGGGGATCGGACTCTCGGTCCGGAGGGTCGGCGTCAAGGTCCCGGAGACGACGACGTCGATGAGCGCCGTGGCAGCTGGTTTTAGCGAAAGCGGAACCGTGGGTGCTGTACGGAAGACGGTGTCGACGGTGGCGAGTCCGACGCTTGACAGCTGTACGCGCGCGGGGTAGCCTTTCGGCAAAACCAGGGACAGTCGCCCCTCGAAGTTGGTGGCTGCACCCTGGCCGCCGGGCAGCAACATGGCGGTAGCACCGTAGACCGGCTCACCGGCCTCGTCGAGGACGGTAAGGTGGAGAGTATCGGACTGCGCGAAACCTGCCGCGGTGAGCAGCGAAACGGCAGCGCACGAGAGTAGGCGTCGGAGCATAAAGTTTGGGTTGATGGAAAGATTTATTTCGGTGAAGTTATAGATAAATGTTAGGTTAGGTTAACTTGATCACGTTGAAATTGTTCGCGGCCCATCGCCCCGCCAGGCATCGCCGTCTCGCAATGGTGGCCCGGCCTACCTTGCCGCCCATGCCCTCGCCGACCGTCGAAAACTACCTCAAGGCCATGCTCGCGCTGAGCCGCGACTCCGGCGAGGTCAACGTCACGGACCTCAGCGCCGCCCTCGCGGTCAGCAAGCCGGCGGCCAACGGGATGGTGAAGAGCCTGGCCGCCCAGGGCCTCGTCACCTACGAGCGCTACAAGCCGCTGGTCCTTACGTCGGAAGGGCGCCGCGCCGCCGCCCTAATCCTGCGCAAGCATCGCCTCACCGAGATGTACCTCGTCGACCAGATGGGCTTCGGGTGGGAGGAGGTCCACGAGATCGCCGAGCAGATGGAGCACATCCAGTCGCCGCGATTCTTCGCGCGAATGGACGAGATCATGGGCTTCCCGACGCAGGATCCGCACGGCTCGCCGATCCCCGATCGCGAGGGCGAGATGGAGCGGCCGGACTACCGGATGCTGGCCGACGTGTTGGCCGGGGAGACGGTGGTGCTGCGGGCCGTCTCGACGCAGGCCGACGAACTGCTGTCGTTTCTGACCCGCAAGGGGATTGGCCTAGGGACCGAACTCGCGGTAGTCGAAGTAGAGGCTTTCGACGGGAGCCTGCGCGTACGCATCAAAGGCGCAGGCGTAGAGGTGCTCACCAGGGAAGTGGGGCGGAGTTTGTTGGTGGAGTGAGGTCGCCCTACGGAGAACGCGCGTTTAGTTTTGTTGGGCACTCAACGCACCAATTTGTCCGAACCGCCACCCCTACCGACTCAGCTGCCTGTAGTTAGTCCGCCTACCCCCAGCGAGGCTCGCGTCTGGCCCAGCGGAGCTCCGCGACGCATCGATGCGACGGCAACGCGACCTAGCGCGCAGACGCAACCTGCGTCACCGATCCTGAGCTACGCTCCGCGTCGGACCGTCGAGCCGCCCCCACTCCCGAAGCGCGTCATCGCCTACGTCACCGCGATCGACAAAAACTCCTCCACCGCGATCTGGTCCACGGCGGCTGTCGTGATCGGCGTGGTGTTGGTTGGTGCGATGGTCTACCGTGCCACGGTGATCCAGCCTGCGCAGGAGGCCATCGCAGCGGAGAAGGTCGAGCGCTTCTTACCCATCCGAGCGGCCGTCGAGAAGGCCAATCTCTCGGGCCTCCACCCCCTCGATGATTCGATCTGGTTTAGGCGCGCGTACATCCAGCATGATTTGATCATCCGTTACCAAGTCAATGCCAACCACCTCGAGAAGGAAGGCCTCGAGCTGTACATCAGCTACTTAAAGGAGAAGTCCAAATTTTTGCGCGCTCTCGCAAGCGAGGCAGACTCCGAAGAGGCCCTGCGGCTAGCGTCCGCAATCTACCTCGACGTGTACGACCGGAACGGGGAGTGGTTGTACAGCTACAACTTGCTGCCTTCGGACATCTGGGCTGACGCTGTTGATCCGGAGCCTATTTAGTGGGGGCCTTTCGGCAAAATCGAAGAGGCCCACGGGACATCGTGCTTACGCCTTCGCGCGCGCCCCTTTCGCCGTCACGTGGAAGCAGGGCTGGAGAAACTCCTGCAGCGCCAGCACCTTCCCGTCCGCCTCGAGGGCGATTAGCGCGCGACCCATAGCGGCGGCGTAGGCCTCGGGGTGCCGCTCGATGACGCCGGCGGCGAAGCCTTCCTCACGGACGCTCACGGCCTCCTGGAGGGTGGCGAGCAAGCGCGGTGGAATACCGCCGTCGAGTTGGTAGAAGCCGTTGCCCGTGCCTTCGTGCACGGGGAGGAAGCGATTGTAGCCGATGTCGAACGAGCCGCCGAATTCATGGCTCGACTGTCCCTTCGTGGCGTTGCCATTCGTCTCCCGGAGCTCGGCCTGGCGGTCGGCGCTACGGAAGGTGCTGGTCACGATGAAGCGGGCAGCCGGCAGGTGTGCCCGGCGGCACTCCTCCTGGAAGCGCGCCCCGATAAGTTCGAGGGTGGCGATGGCTTGATCGGCGAGGAGGCCGTCCCAACCGGTTACGTAGTAGGGGTTGCCGGT
>JBGTKC010000275.1:0-29991 GCA_041744755.1 Saprospiraceae bacterium | reverse complement strand
AACGCCGCCTCGGAGACGGACCTCTCGGCCATCCGCGGGATCGGCGAGTACACCGCGATGCGCGTGGCCGACTACCGCCAGCGCCTCGGGGGCTTCGTGAGCGTGGCGCAGGTGCTCGAGACCCCGGGGGCGCGCGACTCTACCCTGCTTCGGGTCGCCGACCGCCTCCGCGTCGACTCCGCCGCGTGCTGCCGCCGGATCCGCGTCAACTACGCCACGAGCTACGATGACTGGCGCCACCCTTACATCACGTGGAAGCAGGCCAAAGTGGTAGTGGCCAACCGCGACCAGCACGGTGCCTACCGCCAGCTCGACGACCTGCTCCGCACCCGCGTCATCGAGGCCGAGCAACTGGCCCGCCTGCGGCCCTATCTCGACTTTCAGCCCTGAATGCCGGCAAGACTTTTGTTGTGTAGCCCTCCCCACATCTCGTCACGTACCCGTGACCGGCCATGTGTCACAGATGGTGCACCTTTGTCGTTGCCCAAATTCGACCGCCCTTGAAACCGTTTCTTTCTTTCGCCTGGCTTCTCCTCATCGTGTGGTTCGCGGGCTGTCAGGTCGAGGACGACTCGCTCTCACCCACGGGCGACATCTCGGTCAGCGTCATCGACCAACGCGGCGCGCCGGTAGCGGGAGCACGCGTGTTCACCGATCCGATCGGCCGCATCGAGGACATCACCGATGCCTTCGGTAGCGCCACCGTCAAGGACGTCGCCGTCGGCACGTACGATGTGTTCGCGGAGCTCAACGGCGTACAGGCCAAGCGGGCGGTCAACGTCGGTCCCGGCAACCTCACCTCGGCCATCCTCCAACTCCCCATCGTGCTACCCGCCGGCGGCAACACCGACGGCAGTCCGCGGCTTTTCCTCACCGCCCCGCAGCAGACCGGCACCTACCAGGCCGGCGAGGGGATCCTGTTCGACGCCACGGCGAGCGACGACAACAGCACCGGCAAGCAGATCACCATCCGCTGGACCTCCAATCTCGACGGGCTCCTCGGGGAGGGCACGGGCGACGCCAACGGTAGACTGACTTTCGTCAAAACCCTAAGTCCGGGTTTCCACCAGCTCACGGCTACGGCTACCGATATCGACGGCAACACCACGACCCTCCTGCTCGGCGTCAACGTCGCGGGCGTGGCCACGATCCGGCTCGCGGCCGTGGACGTATCCGCCGCCGAGGCGAGGCTCTCCTGGAGCCGCTACCTCGGGCGCGAATTCCAGCGCTACCGTGTGCAACGCGGCCTCGGCGACTGCGCCGCACCGGGGTTCAGCGACTGGCAGACGATCGCCACGCTGAATAGCGTCACGGATACGAGCTACGTGGACGCCGGTTCGCAGCCTATCGCGGCCAACATCTGCTACCGCATCGTGGTCGACGCCCCCGGCAACGCCGCGGCTGCGACCAGCAACGTGGTGAGCTACGCGCCCGCGACGACCGACCTCCTCGACTTCGTCCCGAGCGATATGGTGGCGCACCCCACGGATGCCAATATCGTGTTCCTCGTCGACGGCGCGGGGGAGCGGGTGCTGCGTTACGACGTGAGCACGCGGGCCGTGTCGGCGGTGGCCACCCTGAGCGGGAAGCTCGGCGAGCTTGCCGTCGGTGACGCCGGTATCGGGTCCGAGCTATTCGTCCCGAGCGGCAACGGCAACGTGTACGTGCTGAACCTCGCCACCCTCGCCACCACGAGACTCATCAATACCATCGACCCCGTGGGCTCCGTCGCGGTGTATGAAGATGGCTTCATCGTGGTGGCGAGTACGGTGCCGCTGGTGCGCCCGGGGCAGTACCGCGTCTACAGTCGCACGACGGGCGCGCTCCTGGCGAGCAACCCCCAATCGCGCGGCCCCGGAGCCATCCGTCGGGTCCCGGGGCAACGCAGTGCGGTGGCCCTCTCCACCACCTCGCTCGTGGCTGAGCCGGCGTACTTCGAGTTCGATCCCGTGGGCCAGTTCACCTTCGCCGGCAATGGCGTGCTCCAGCGCGACAACGAGCAGTCCTCCGACATTTTCGCCGTGGATCCGACGGGCACGTATTTCGTGACCTCGCGGCTCGCTAACAGTTTTGACGTAAGTCGCCAACTTACCTTCCGCGGGCGCCTCGACTACGGTACGCTACGCGTGGTCGACATTGCCTTTAGCGCCGGGGGTGACCTCGTCTACGGGGCCGTGGCCCCCCCAGTGGACGCGGGCGCAGCCGACGCTCCAGGCATTATCGTGGCGCGCTGGCCCTCGCGTCTGCGCGAGCGCTTCATCCCGACGCGCGGCTACGTCACGCAGGTGGCGCGGCTCGCCGACGGGCGACTGGCCACCGTGCAGGTGGCAAGAACCGCGCTCCCTGCTAACGCCGGTAGCGCGGGTGGGCTATCCCTAGTGTCGGTGGTGCAGTAGGACCTTCGAACTCGCGCGTGATCCGGCGGGCGAGGCGGGGCGGGGGACGGAGACGGCGACGCGGGAGGACCGCCGGACATTTGGTTAGAAGTACGCCGCGTCCGGCCGCGTGTTAGCTCGCGGGCCAGCGTTTACTTTGCTGCTCCTTACCGATACGTCCTTGCTCACCCCCGCGAAGATCTTCAGAGACAATCTCTCGCCGCTCCGTATCGCGATCGCGAGCGCGGCCATGATTTTGTTGGCGGTCCTGGTCGTGTTCTACTTCCAGGGCCGACAGGCGGACCTGGCGTGGAACACGATTGGGGTACTGCGGGAGTTGAGCGAGGTCCACTACGACATCCAGGCGGAGGAGTCGGCCCAGAGAGGCTATTTGCTTACCGAAAATGAGCGCTACTTAGGAACGCCGACCGAGGCGCTCGACGATGCCACGGCTCTCCTGGCGAAGCTCGAGGCGCACGTCGATCAAAACACCGGTCAGCGCGAACGCCTCGCGCTACTTGGGTCGATAACGAGCGCGAAGTTGACCGAGCTACGGACCACCATCGACTTGGTGAGGTCCGGGCGCAAGACCGAGGCCATGGCGGTCCTCAATTCGGATGCCGGCCAGCTGTACATGGAGGAGATCGACTCCCTCGTGCTCGCCATCCGCGCCGAGGAGGAGCGCCTGCTCGACCGCCGGACCGGCGTCCGGGATACGGCCTTGGTCTGGGTCTACATCCTACTCGGGCTCGCGATCGCGGTGCTGTGCTACAGTCTCTTCAAGATCTACCGACAGCTATCGAACGTCATCGGGACCCTCGCCGTCGAGCGGGAGCGCTATCGCGAGATCGCCACCGAGCGCCAGACCGAGATCGAGCGCCGCGAGCGCCTCGAACAGTACAACGACATCCTCATCCACCACCTCGAGGAGCGGAACCAAGCCCTCGACCGCTACGCCTACACGACGAGCCACGACCTGCTCCAGCCCCTACGAACGATTAACGGCATGATCGACGCCCTCGCGGAGGACTTCCCCGAGCTCGTCGAGGGGGAGCCCGGGAGCTACCTCGAGATGGTGTCGAGTAGTGCGGTGAGGATGCAGACGATGGTCTCGACGCTGCTAGAGCGCTCACGCGACCAGAGTGGCGAGAAGGCGATTCCGCTCGACCTGAACAGCCTGATTGGCGATATCGAGAAGGACCTCTCGCAGCTCGTCGACGAACAGTCCGCCACGATCTCGGTCGCGCCTCTACCGTTCGTCCAGGTGCAGCCCACGAAAGTGCACACGATCTTCCAGAACCTGATCTCGAATGCCGTGAAGTATGGTGTGTCCGGTCGTGCGCCGCTGGTGTCGATCGGCGCGGAGCCCGTGGGCTCACCGCTTGACGCAGAGGAGGGTGCGTCGACGGGCGAGAAACTCGGTACAGTCAGCCGCTGGCGCCTCTACGTCGAGGACAACGGCCGCGGGATCGCGCCGGACAAGCTCGACCGGATTAGCAACTACGGCGAGCGGGGCGACTCCGACGACGGAGACGGGCACGGGATCGGACTGGCGTCCGTGGTCGAGACCGTGGAGTCGATCGGGAGTCGGCTCGTGATCGAGAGCGTGGTCGGCGAGGGGTCGCGCTTTTCCTTCGAGGTGATGGGGGTGGATGGCGCGCGGCCGGGCTAGCCGATCGGAGCGCCGGCTTGTGTGCGGTCGCTCCAGCGATTTCCGACGAGACTGAGGGCTCGGGTCGCGCGAGCTTACCTAGCTCCCAAGTGCTGCGTCCATGCACGAAAGCTATCGCAGATCGCCAGACCTGCACATCCGGTACACCTTGAGCCCTAAACTGCGCAATACACACTTCCCCAACCTACTGATCCCAGAACAGCCTAGACGTCAGATCCGAGACGACCGGGGCGTTGCGGCCGTTGCGCGAGAGCTCAGAGTCGGGGTACGGGAGTCGGCGGACGAAGCTGGTAGTCGCGGCGTTTTGCGGAAGCGTAAAGTCCTTGTACATGTAGTCGTAGCGGCGGGCGTCGACCCAGGTCTCGGGATTGAGGAATAACGCGACGTACTTCTCGCGGAAGATGTCGTCGACGGTCAGGGTCGCCGCGGTCAGCATGCCGTAGTTAGCGGCGAGGTAGCTATCGGCAGCCGCCGTGCCGACGCCGAGCTTGGTCATGCTCGCGCGCACGCCCTCGCGGAAGGCTGCGAGGGCGCGCTCGCGCTGGTTGGCGTCGAGGGCTGCCTCGGCTTCGATGAACTTGAGTTCGGCGTAGCTTATGATAGTCAGTGGGGCCATCGCGCCGGAGACCGGGCCCTTCTCCTCGATGTAGCTCTCGTCGGCCATCGTGCCGTCGCCCCGGCGACCGGCCCCGTTGGGCGTACCGGCGTAGGTCCCGCTCACGGTGGTGTCGGTGAGCATCGAAAGGCGCGGGTCGACGGTCCCGAAGGACGTGCCGTTGAGGGCGTCGACGAATTGCTCGGAAAGCCAGCCGCCGAGCAGGAGGTTGTCGTTGTTGCGCGCTACTTGCGCCCACGGGTTACGTACCTCGAAGCGGGTGACTTCGGCGTCGTCGGCGTTGGAGGTGTAGGCCTTGTCAACGTCGGCGAGTACGGCGGCGGGGTTGTAGCCGCTCGTCTCGGAGAGGTGGAGGCCGTAGCGGGCCTTCATCGCGTAGGCGGTCTTGACCCAGGCGTCGATGTCGCCGCCGTGGATGAAGTCACTGTCGCCGTCGAGGTCCACCAAGCTCTCGGCTGCGAAAGCCGCGATGGCTTCGTCGAGGAGGCGCTGGACCGTGGCGTAGAGCTCCTCGGCGGAGTCGTATCCGGGCGTAATATTCGCGCCGGTGAAGGCCTCGCTGTAAGGCGCGTCGCCCCAGCTGTCGACGACGAGGCCGAGGTTCATGGCCGTGATCACCTTCCCGACGCCGACGTGGTCCTGGCCCCCGCGCTCCTCGCCGAGCTGGATCATGTCGTAGGCGTTGGTCATCGCCTGGTAGAGCGCGCCCCAGGTACCGGAGAAGTCGACCTCCTGGTAGATGTCGACGCTCGAGGCCTGGTTGGGGCTCGCGAGGTACTGGACGTAGTAGGCGGCGAACCCATTCGAGACGCGGAACTGGTTGAGGCCGGTGTTGAGGGTGCTCACGGCCATGAGGCCGTTGATCGGGGCCTCGGTGGCGGCGTTGGGGTTGTCGTTGATGTCGAGGTAGTCGTCGCAGGCGGGCAAAGCGACCAGAGCGACGGCCCCGATGAGGGCGCTGTAGAGGGTCTTCATGATTAGAGTCTTACGTCGAGGGTGAGGAGGAAGGAGCGCACGGCCGGGTAGGTGAAGCCACCGAATCCGTCACCCGAATTGCCGTTGGTATCGTTGCTCTCGGGGTCGAAGCCACTGAAGGGCGTGGCGAGTAGGAGGTTGTTGCCCGTCAGGGTCAACGCGGCGCCGTCGAGGACCTTGCCGTCGAAAAGGTTTTGCGGAAGCTGATAACGCAGACTAGCCGTGCGCAGCCGCACCCAGTCGGCGTCCTCGACGAAGTTCTCGGTGACGCCGCGGTAGACGTTGCGGTAGAAGCCGTTGCCGTAGTTGACGCCGTCCGGACCGGTGCCCTGCCCGAGGAACACGGGTTTGGTGTTGGGCGTCCCGTCGGCGAGGACCCCGTCGAAGACGATGGTCTGGTCGCGGTTGGTCGTGTACTCGGCGATCCCGAAGGCGGACATGAAGTTGTCGAGTTGGTTGTACTTCTGGACGCCCTGGCGGGTGTCCACGAGGAGGCGCAGCGACAGATCCTTGTAAGTAAAGGTGGTGTTCAGCGCGCCGAACCAGTTGGGCTGGGTATTACCGAGGATCTTTTGCTGCGTCTCGACGACCGGGAAGCCGTTGGGGCCAATGACGATGGGCGCGTCGCGGTTCAGGACCTTCGGACCGGGCGCATCCCCGTCAAGGGTAGGTTCGTATCGCTTGTAGCTGCGCCCGTAGATGTTGCCGTAGGGCTGGCCCTCGACGAGGAAGATGCTGGCCGTAGAGCCGGCGTACCCGAACGAAGAGCCGATGAAGATCTCCTCGACACCCTCGGTGATCGCGACCACCTTGTTGTAGTTACGTGTGAAATTGATCCCGATGTCCCAGGTAAAATCCGTGGTCTTGACGGGCGTGCCGCCGAGCGAGAGTTCGACGCCGTGGTTGCGGATCGAGCCCGCGTTGAGCACGAAGCTCGAGTAGCCAGTGGCGAGGCTCACGGGCACGGGGATGATCTGGTCGCTCGAGGTCGCGTCGTAGTAGTTAAGTTCCAGGCGGGCGCGGTTGCGCATGGCCCGCATCTCGACGCCGACCTCGAAAGTGTTGGTGCGTTCGGGCACGAGGGTGTTCGAGCCTCGCGAGCTGCCGCGCGCCCAGCCCGTGGTGCCGTCGATCGGGAAGCCCGAGGGGTTGGTATACACCGTGGCGAGCCGGTAGGGCTCGGTGTCCTTACCGATACCGGCGTAGCTGACGCGCAGCTTGCCGTAGTCAAACGCGCGGGGGAGCTGGAGCAGTTCCGAGAAGACGATCGAGGCGCTCACCGACGGGTAGAAGAAGGAGCGGTTGGCCGCCGGCAGTGTGCTCGACCAGTCGTTGCGGCCGGTGAGCGACAGGTAGACGGCGTTGCGGTAGCCCAACTGCAAATCACCGTAGAGGCCCATGAGCCGCCGCTGCCGTAGGAAGGAGTTGGAGGTGATCTGAGCGGCGTTGTTGACGGAGAAGAGATTGTAGATATCGAGCTCCTCCCCGCGCACCCCGACGCGGTCGTAGTTGGCGTCGAAGACGTCGAAGCCACCGAGCAGCTGGAAGTCGAGGTCCTCCGTGATCGGCAAGGCCAGAATGCCAGTGATATTAGAGGTGATGTCGCGGGCCACAATCCGGGTCTCCTCCACGAAGCCGTCGCCGTTGTCCTCGTGGACGTTCTCGTTGGCGAGCCCCTGTGGGGCCGGGGCGCGCAGCAGGCGGGAGTCGGTGTAGTTATCGAGCCCGAGCACGTAATTGAACCGCAAGAAGTCCGTCGGCGCGTACGTGAAGCGAACGTTGCCGATGTAGCGGTTGACGTCGTCGATGTACTTGTTGGAAGCCGCGCCGTAGACGGGATTGTTGCCCACTGTACCGTCGTTGCGGTAGCCCTTCATCGTGCCGTTGGGGAACTGGTAGTCCTTGACGTCGACGCGTGGGGCCCAGTACGTGAGGCTCTCGTTGTAGCGGTTGGCATTGACGCGGTCGCCTCCGGAGTTGATGTAGTTGACCGTGCCCCCGAAGGTAAACTTGTCGCTGGCCTTAAACTCCCCGCCGAGGCGGAAATTGGTGTTCTGGTAAGTGCTGAAGGGTAGGACCCCGGAGTGGCTCACGTGCGAGAGCGAGGTGAGGAAGGTGGCGCGCTCGCTGCCGCCGGTGAGGCTGAGGTTGGTCTGCACCTGGCGGCCGCGCTGGTAGCCGTTCTCGTAGTTGTTGAAGATGCTGGCCGGGTGAGTATTGTCCTGCTGGCGGGCGTCGGCGACGCTCGGGCCCCAGCTCGGCCAGAAGGAATTGGGGTCGTACACCCCGAGGTAGCCCTGGGTGTAGGTGCTCTGGGTTTCGGGCACTTTATTGATGGATTCGGTGCCGACAGTTGTGGAGAAATTTACCTTCAATTCGCCGGCCTGACCCTTCTTGGTGGTGATGATGACGGCCCCGTTGGCGGCGCGCAGGCCGTAAAGCGCCGTGGCCGCGCCACCCTTGAGGATAGAGATCGACTCGACGTCCTGGGGGTTGATGTCCGAGGCGCGGTTGGAGACGTTGCGGAAGTCGCCCCCGCCGGCGGTGATGGTCTCGTTCGAGATCGGGATGCCGTCCACCACGAAGAGCGGCTGGTTGTTGGCGTTCGGATCGAGGGAGTTGATCCCGCGGATGATGATGCGCGCGGCTTGTCCCGGACCGCCGCCCGACTGCGTGATCTGCACCCCGGCGGCCTGGCCTTGGAGCGCCGAGACGATGTTGGTGTTGCGCTGCTGGATGAGCTGCTCGCCGCTCACCTCCTCCACGGCGTAGCCGAGGGATTTACGGTCGCGGCTAATGCCTAATGACGTGACGACCACTTCGTTCAGGGCCACGCCGCTACCCAGCGTGATGTCGAGCACAGGTTCGTCGGGGACGGCGATGGTCTGGGTGGCGTAGCCGGTATAACTCACCACGAGGCTGTCGCCGGGGGCGGCCGCGAGTTCGTAGCGGCCGTTGATGTCGGTGACGGTCCCGGTGGCGGTGCCTTGGAGGAGGATGCTGGCGCCGATGAGAGCCTCGTTGTCGGTATCGGTGACGCGGCCGCTGATTTGCTGGGCCAGCAGACCCACGGTATTGAAAAGCAGTAGCCCCGCTACGAGCAGCATTTTTGTAGAGTGGTGCATAGGTTTTGGTGTCTGTTGTCCTCACAAGGTAGGGCCGGCTACCTCGCTTTAGGTACTTCGCACGGGACACGCCCCACCCGAAGGCTTACTGCGGAGGTAAAATCAACATGGCGTTTTGGGAGCGGCGGCTTTCGCCAAAACATGTACTTCGGAAGCTTGCGCGGGGGTTTAGGAGGATAGACAGGTCGTTTTGACGGAAGTCTTCTCAAGAGGAGCACGCTGCTCATCGGCGGACAACCCTGCTCACCGACGGCGCGCGGCGCCTGCCGCTCGAGAGCGGGGTTTTAGCTTACACTCGATTTTCCGAGTGGCACCCTTTGTCACGCCTCCTCCTCCCCCCTCTCTATCGCCACTGGTGAAGTTTCGGGCCCGCGGCTGGGCACCGACCTATAGACCTGTCGCCCCACTCCCCGCCCCGTCGTGAGCCAGCGGACGCAGCAAAGCTTCTTACTGCCGCCGCGTCTCTGTGCGATCTAGTCCCCACCAAACAACCTCTCCACCAAACAACCCAACAGCCCTCCAGCGTTACCCTCGGCATGTGTGGACGCTACTCCCAGACCATGACCCCCCACCAGATCGAGGAGGCCTTCGGACCCGTGACGGTGCCCGCGGACCTCGCGCCGAACTACAACGTTGCCCCGACGCAGTTCGCCCCGATCATCACCAACCGCGCGCCGCAGCAGGTAGAGCTATTCGAGTGGGGCCTGGTGCCTTTTTGGAGCAAGGACGGCAAGAACAACGCCCGCATGATCAACGCCCGCGCGGAGGGGATCCTCGACAAACCGAGCTTCCGCAAGCCCGTGCGCGAACGGCGGTGCCTGGTGCTGGCCGACAGCTTTTACGAGTGGCGCCGCGAGGGCAAGGAGAAACACCCGTTCCGCATCCAACTGCCCGACGCGAAGGCCCCCGTCGTGTTCGCCGGCATCTGGGAGTACTGGCGGGACAAAGACAACCCCGAGCACGAGAAGCTCACCTTCTCGATCATCACCACGGCGCCCAACGCGGAGATGTCACCGATCCACGACCGCATGCCGGTGGTTTTGGCGAAAGCCGACCTACAACAGGCCTGGCTCTCGGAGCTGACCGAGGACGACATCACCGAGTTGCTCCACACGCCGGCGGACGGGACCTTGGAGTTGTATCCGGTCTCGCAACTCGTCAATAGCGTGCGCAACAACGGACCCGAACTGCACGAAGGACTCGAGTAGGACGCCGCGCGCACGGACCCCTCGCGCAGCTTATGCACACGGGCACGGCGGTTTGTAACAGACCGCCGGGGAAAGGCTTTCCGCGCGCGCGCAGCCCACTGGCCTACTTTAGCGCCCTACTCGCAGCGACTATGAAATTCACGATCTCCTCCGGGACCCTCCAAAAGCAACTCAACCTCGCCAACGGCGCCATCGCCACCAATCCCGTGGTCCCGATCCTCGAGAACTTCGTGTTCCGCACCGAGGGCACCGACCTCGTCATCATGGCCACCGACCTGGAGACGAGCGTCGTGGCCCACACCGAGGTCCAGGCCGACGAGGACTTCGCCGTGGCCGTACCGGCCAAGCTCCTGCTCGATACCCTCAAGGCTTTGCCGGAGCAGCCGGTCACCTTCGATGTCGACGAGAAGTACTCGATCCAGCTGACGAGCGCCTACGGGAAGTACCGGCTGGCCGGCTCCGACGCCGCGGACTTCCCGCGTCTGCCGGAGGCCGAGGGCGTCGAGCAGCTGAGCCTCTCGGTGAGTGTGCTAGAGCGCGCCATCAACAAAACCCTTTTCGCGACCACGACCGATGAGCTGCGGCCCGCCATGATGGGGGTCTTCTTCGAGGTCGACGGCGCGGAGGTCAACTTCGTGGCCACGGATGCGCACAAGCTCGTCAAGTTCAGTGCGCAGGAGCTGACCGGGGACGCCTCCGGGACCTTTATCGTGCCACGCAAAGGGCTTACGTTGCTCAAGTCCGCGCTCAGCGGCAGTGACGAGGTGATGATGTCGTTCAACAAGAAGCACGCCTTCTTCCAGATCGGAAAGACGAAGGTGACGTGCTTGCTGATCAACGCCAACTTCCCGGACTACAACAACGTCATCCCGAAGGACAACCCGAAGACCCTCACCGTCGACCGGGCCGACCTCCAGAGTTCGCTGCGCCGCATCGCGCTGTACGCCAACCGCACCACCAACCAGGTCCAGCTCGAGATGAGCCCCGGGTCCCTCACGCTCACCGGGCGCGACGCGGACTATAACTCCGAGGCCACCGAGCAGCTCACCTGCACCTTCGACGGCGAGCCCCTAAAGATTGCCTTCAACGCCAAGTTCCTCCAGGAGATGCTCGGCGCCCTCAACGCCGAGACGATCACGATGAAGTTCTCGGAGCCGAACCGCGCCGCGATCATGCTCCCGACCACCGAGGACGAGCACGAGCAGACCTTGATGCTGGTGATGCCGGTGATGGTGCATTACTGAGGTAAGTGTCGAAGGAGTGAAGGGTGAAGTGTTGAAGGCATTGCCGCGGAGGATGTGCCGCCACTTGCGGTAGCCCTTTCAAGACTTCAACCTTCACCCTTCACCCTTCAATAATTCTTCTCCCCTTACCACTGGTGCACCCGCCCGCTCAGCGAGTTATCCAGAAGCGAGAATTTCGACTTGTCGCTGATCGCCTCGCGGTCGCGCATCAGCACCGACACCCCGAGCGTCCCCCAGCCGTGCCGCCGCCCGGTGGTGATCTCCTGGCTGTCGAAGGTGCGCGAGTAGCTCAGGATCCAGTTGCCGATGCGAGCCTGTAGGCCGAGGTCCAAACGTCCGATCAGGTGATCTATCTCCTTATACCGCAGTCTGTACTGGCTTTCGCTAAAGAAGCCGCCCTGTAGCGTGGCATCGTGGAAGGGTGTAATGATCCGCGGCGCGATCACCGCCGCCAGGAACGGCCAGCCCACACGTAGCTCTCCCCCGCCGGCCAGGCGCGTGCGGAAAGTACCGAGGCGCGCCTCGGCCTCCACGTCGACGGCGAGGTGGGACAGGAGTAGGAGGTTTTGGCGAAAGCCGACCGTCACGTCCGCCAGCACGTCGTTCGCGATCTGGTAGCGCCACCCCATCGGGGCCTCGTCGTCGATTAGGCGGTGGATGTAGCGCTGCTGCTGCTCGCCCTTGGCCTGCGGGCCGATGATGCCGGCGAGCGCCTCGTAGGTCCACTCCCGCTTACCGAGTTTAGGCGGATAACGCTGTGGCCTTTCGGCAAAACGTCCACGGATGCCTCCGTAAAGGGTACCTGCGTAAGGTCTGTCCCCCCAGCGCACCTCTGGGTCGGCGATGCTGGTCGGTGTGTAACCTTCCTGGCCGATGAAAAACGTGCGGTGGGCCGTGCCGTAGCTGGCGTAAATGCCCTGGGTAAAATAGTAGTCGCTGGCCGTGAAGTAGTCGTTGGCGTAGCGCAGGACGAAGAGTGGGCGATCGGCGGGAACCGCGGCCGTAGTCGGCGAGATGAGGGTCGCCTCGGTAGCGGTCTGGCCCGCGGCGCTACCGGCGGCGAGGAGGCCGACCAGCAGCAAAAGGGTTACGGGCTTTAGGATGTGGCAAAATTACTCCTCAGCAGGCGCGGTGGCTGTCCGCCTTTGGTATGGTAGCCGATAGATAGGCGCGCGTGGAGCCGGGACTACCCTCGCTAACGCGATCGAGTGGGGCCCGGGACTCCCCACTTCGGCACGGAACCGTGCAAACGCACTGTCAATCCACAATCAATGAGCCTCCGCCGTCCAATATATGGCATTACCTTAGCGTTTCCCCAATGTTAACTCCAGGTAAACTCCACATCTTGAACCAATCCAAATTCCGGGAAGTCGTACACTTCCGCCAGTACGACCTCCTGCTTGCGCTAAGCGCACTCCTCGCCGCAGGTCTCTACCTCACGTTCACCTTCGCCACCGCGGCCTCCGTCGACACCGGGAAGCTCCTACTCGCCGGGTCTGTCTCGCTCGGGTTGGGGCTTTACGTCACGCACCTGGTCCGCGCCCGCCACCGGATCCGCGTCACCACCAAGAACCTCAAGGTGGACCAGACCTCGCTCATCTCCCAGAAGGCCCGCATTCCCCTCAGCGAGATCGCGAGCGTGGACGTGGTACGTCACCCGGTCTTCGCGCAGCACTACGGGCACGGCGGCTGGCTCTCCGGCGAACGCTACCTATCGCTCACGGGTCGCAACGGCCTACGAATCGAGACCAAGGCCGGCGAGAGCTACTTCATCGGCTCACGCCGCGCTAAAGAGTTGAAGCGCGCCATTTCGGTGGCGGCGTAAAGCCGATTTCGGGCACCTCCGCGGTGGACTTTCTGTCATTTGGCGACGTTAGAGGTCCAGTCGGCTTTACGCGGGCTTAATCTCGCGCCCCAGACATGCCCTGCTTCCGCTCCACCCCGAAGTCACCCCCCCGAGCTTTCAAGTATGCCGCACCCGGCCTCCAAGTACCCAGTATCCAGGCGCCCAAGCCCCTGGCACCTCGCTACAGAGTAGCGGCCGCGCTCGTCCTGTTGGCCTTGGGGACTACCGTAGCCGCCGCCGAGCCACTGGGACTAGATCCACAAGCGTTGCTGACCCCACCCCCGAACATCATCAGGGCCTGTTGTGCCTTCGGGGCCGACCTGAGCGTGGCCCGCATCCCCTTCGTCCACAAGTCCGACCTAATCTCGGTCGACGACATCGGCCGGCACCGCTACCTCGGCGATAAGCTCGAGGGCAACGGCATCATCTACACACGGCGCGGGGGCTTCGTGGACCTTGGGCACCTGCGCGACTACGTCGACTGGACGGCCTACCTCCACGCGCGCATGGCGGCAGCGCAGGCCGCCGACCAACCGGTGATCCTGGAACTGGGCAGCGAGGGAGGGCACAGGACCCTCACGATAGACCTGGCCTCCCACGCCGACCGGCCCGACCTCCCAGAGCTCGCCGGTAAGATTGCCTTCGATCTGTCGCTCTGGCACGAGATCGCCACGTGGTTCGGGGCCTCGTACATCCCGTTCGTCCCCGAGCGCTACTCGAGCTTCTCGCCGGAGGACCTGTATTCGAACCTGTTAGGCGTCGAGATCGGTATGGAGGCTATCCGCAGCGACCTGCCCTTCGAGGAGGCCGTGAGCCAGATCTTGATGCGCTACCTTACCGAACTCGGTGCCGTACCGCGGTTTGAGGACACTTACTTCGCGCTCGAGCAGGTCGAGGACGTCTGGTGGACGCGACGCCGGGCGCTCCCGAACGCGAAGGTCCTCCTGCGCCGCAACATCGGCGCCGCGGGCGAGCTCGAGCCGTGGCTCGTGCCCGATGACGAGCTCCTCGGAGCCGCCTACACCCTCGCGCTCCCCCGCGAGGAGCTTAACGACTACTACTGCCTCAGCATCAGGACCAACGCCAAGATCGGTCTCCGGAAGATTCTCCCGGAGTGCGGTTCGGAGAACATCGACCAGACGGACTTCCCGCTGATCATCGACTACATCGCGAGCAATCAAATCCCGGCCGAGGCGCCGCCGAAGCGGAAGGCGGGGAGGGAGTGGCGCCAGTTTTGATTTTAGGACGCAAGGAGCGCACTGGACACGCTAAGAACGAAGCTGATCTGGCGGCCGTCGTGACGGAGTACCTACGGCGGGATGAGTACACCATTGACGTGACGCGCGATTCTGTGGGGGCGCCCGAGCGCGGAGGCGAAACCCGCGTCCCGATCGACATCGGCGGCGCCGTCGCGCGGACGCTCGACGCCTACCGAGAGCAGAGTGAGGCGCGGGGACTGTGCTGGGAGACGCGCCTCGGGGGATGCACGGTGGAAGCAGAGCCGGGACTGCTCGAGATCGCGCTGCGCAATTTGCTCGGCAACGCGGTCAAGTACGCGCGGGCCGGGAGCACCATCGAGATTCAGCTTTCGCCAAAACCCTCCAGGCATTACCGGCTAATCATCCGCAACGAGGGTCCTGAAGCGGCGCGGCACTATGGGTGGTCGGTGGAGTATCGGCAGGAGGGGGTTTGGAGCATTAGTTTGAAAGAAGAATTCCCAAGATTGAGCTTCCTACGGCCGGGATGAAGAAAACGAGAAAATCGCCCCCGTGCAGAAATCTCCTGCTTCGATTAGAGTACCCCATGCATGGAACCATGTCTGATTCTTCAACGTAAACTTTCCGGCATCCTGATCTCATCAGTAAAAACATAAATACAAATACCGACGGGCTGAACAGAAAACCGGCCCCGTTCTCGTTCCCTCTGCAGGGAAGTGCACTTGAGTAACTGTATAATCCTAAGCATAGCAGTACAAGAGCTCTAATACTATGAGCCACTAACGCCCAGCTAGTCCGTAACCAGCCATACACTGAACTCAATAGAAGAGCAAAATAGTGACCTACGCCAATTGTGAAGAGTTGTTGGCCGCTAAGTTCTGCAATCATATTGTTTACCTAGTAGTATAATGAAATCTTTTTCTGCGCGACAAGCTTTCATTCGATAGTGATGTTGCTAGGCCTCAATTTATTAGACACAACGTTAGCCTACGCGTCGCGCCTGGCGATTAGCCGGCGTGGGCGTGTAGGCTTTGTTAGCGGGTGTTTGTCTTTTTCTTGGTTCGATCCTTTGACTATTACTCTTCCAGTAGACCCATTGTAAATTGTAGTGTAACTCGTGTCGTATGTCCGACTGTTCACATTCATTATGTTCAATAGTCTATCTGCCTCACTCCTGATACTTTGCCAAATTGGATTCTTATCTAGTTGATCCCACTCCCAAAGTTCATCTGGAATTGCTTTAACTTTGATCTTGAACTCTATCAACTCAGATTTGATTTCGTGCTGGAGTACGTTATTCCTAAATATCGTTTCTAGTAAACCCGGTGTGAAAGCATAATCCAATTCTTCCCATAGTTCGTGCAGCGGGTTGCCTAACAGATCGTGCATGTCGTCCAGCTGACTTTCGCCATAGGTATATAATAACAGAGCGTTTACAAGATTTGAATGATAGAATTCGACGTGCTTATCATACTCCAGCCTTTCGCTTTGGGTAAAGCCCAGCATATCTACATCTTGCTGGAGTAGAGCCATATTTTGAGCTTCTTTTGGTTGACTTTGCATGTCTTTTGTTATTATCGCTAACTACCCGCTATCCACCACCGTGGTTGATATCCATAAATATCCACCACGGGCCACGGCCGCCCCACCGTACCAAGAGCTAAGGTAACACGGCGCTCCAGCCCACGCAAGCCCGCCGATTGAATATCCAGAAGAGACCATGCGCATAGTGATCCACCCCCCTTGGCGCTCGACGCTTTAATGAGCCGCCTACCAGCCCCCTGCCTCGTTTTGCCGAAAGGCGTATCTCTCTTCACCTCCGGGAAGGCCCTGTACGCGAGCTATACCTCCTAGGCCGTCGACGCAGCACTTTTTGAGCTTTCGCCAAAACCTACTACCGGATGTAAGACAGATACGCCAACGTTGAATCTATGCACACCCCTTGCGAGAGCGACCGGAGCACCGCGCGCGCCAGGCGCTACGTCAACGATCTGCTGTCGGGCCACCTGCCGAAAGATCGGGTGTTCCACAGCCTGCGCCACAAGTTCGACACCTACCCGGAGTACGAGGCGCACCTGCGGCAGGAGTGACGCGACGCGTTGCAACTGTCGATGTCGGACGAGGCCTGGTCGGCGTCGAACGCGAGTCCCGCGAGGAGCACCGCTACCTACCAGCATACGTCCACACGGCCCTGGGGGCAGGGAAGCGGCGGCACATGCTGGGGCGCGGCCTACCGTCGAAACTCGACAAGCGATGAACTTCGAGCAACAGCGACCGCACCGGCCGACCTTACGCCCGCACCAAACCGATAACCCCATGCAGGCCTGGCTTTTCTCGCACGCGCGGCATCTCGTCCACTGGATCAAAACAGATCAGCGCTTTTACGTGTACCTCGTGGCGCTGCTGCTGGCGGCGACGGCGGCCCTGGCCACGTTCGTGCAGTTTGTCCCGCTGTCTCGCTGGGACCTCGCGGCGAGCACCGAGGTGCAGGAGCACCAGCTCGCGCCGATCGATGCGCTGATGTGGGCGGTGAGCTGGTTCGGCAACGGCGTCGAAACCCTGATCACCGTGGCGATCGCCGGGCTGGCGCTCTACTTCGCGCGCCTCCGGGAGGCCGCCATCGCGACGGTGGCCACGCTCCTTTCGGCGCCCCTGATCCTTTTACTCAAGGCGGCCTTCGGTCGGCCGCGGCCGAGCGCTGATCTCGTACGCACGATGTACGCGGCGAGCTACGAGAGCTTCCCGAGCGGGCACGTCATCTTCTACACTCTGTTCTTCGGCTTCATCCTCTTCCTCTCGTTCAAGTATCCCCTCAGGCCACCTGCGTTGAAGTGGGCCGTGCGCCTCGTGCTGAGCGCTCTCATCGTCCTGGTGTCCTTCTCGCGGATGTACCTCGGGGCGCACTGGATGACGGACGTGATCGCCGGCTACCTGATCGGCTTCGTCTTGCTCATCGGCTGGTGCCTCGCCTACGTGCGGCGGGTGCCGTGGTCGCGAGCGGCGGAGTGACAGGCGGGTGGCGGGTTGATTGGTTGATTGGTTGATTGGTCGGTTGGTCGATTGGTTGGTTGGTTGGTCGACAACCTTTCGATCGTATACGTATCCCGCATCGGATATCCCTTCGCGACACTTCGAAACTCGACCGTCATGTAGTCATCGGTCGCGGTGAGGAACACGGCACCGAACTCGGTACCCTGGCAGAATTTGCTCGCGCCGGACTTGGAGTTCGATCCACCGCAATCCTGGTGCCGCTCCGCCCCACCGACGCCATTGACGACGTAGGTGAAGCCCTCGACCTTAAAGCTCTGGTAGTCGTGGTCGTGCCCGGTCGCCACGAGCCGGATGCCGAAGTCGTCGAAGTCCGGGCGCATCCGCTTGGTGTCTCCGTGGCGGCTAGTAGACTACCGCGGGTGGTGCAAGACCGCCACTTTGAAGGGCGCCGTCAACTAATAAGGATAAAGTCAGGTAAAGACTACACCGGAGTCAGGTGCCTAGCTCGCGGGACGCAGGCGAGGCGGGAGGACGTGTTGCCCCTTCGAGATCCATGCTACAATGGATTGACTGGTCTCGCCTTCGTTCGATTGACATCATATTTGGAGCCACACTACAGTAGATCGCCACAATCTTAAGTCGTGGCTAGCCCCTCTCCAGACTCGACACGCCGCCCGTACGAATCTGTCGGGGTAAATGACCCCCGTTCGTCCCTACCGCAACTCCAGTAAATATCCGAATTAAGCGTGCGCCAAAACTGGCCTTTGACAGTTTCCCTTCAGTAATCGTCTATGTCGCTGCTTGTACCGATTGCCTTCCCAAAGGTGCGACCCGTAGCAACCCCTACGCGTTTAGCGTGTGCGATGAAGGTTCAGGTAGCCGGTTGCCCCAGCGACGGGTTTAGTCGATACTTACGTTTAGCATCCCGTGGGCAATTAGGATCACATTCGCAGCACCTTCCAAGTCTTCACGGTTTACCCCTCATGCGCACAGCAGTCCTGCTCACCTTTGCCGCGGCGTTGACGGTTTTGGCGAAAGCCCAAACCCCCGTCTCCCTCTCCGGCCTCCTCACCGAATCCGACGGCGCCACGCCGCTCGCGTACGCGAATGCCGTGGTGCGTACGCTGCCCGACTCGAGCTTCCTGATCGGTACCGTGAGCGGGGATGATGGCCGCTACACCCTCGAGGTTCCGGGCGGCCGGGACTACCTTTTGGAGTTCTCCTTCCTGGGCTACCGACCGGTCTTCAAACAGGTCTACGTCGGGACCCTGAGCCCCAACCTCGCCCTCGGCACGACGCCCCTGTCGGAGGACGCGCAGCAGCTCGCGCAAGTGGAGGTGACGGGCCAGGCCTCCGAGGTCTCGTCGGCGATGGACCGCAAGAGCTACGCCGTCGACGACAACATCGCGCAGACCGGCGGCTCCGTCCTGCAGGCGATGCAGAACCTGCCGGGCGTGACGATCGACAACGGCAGCGTGGCGCTACGGGGATCGGACAAGGTCGTCGTCCTGATCGACGGCAAGCAGACCGCACTCACGGGTTTCGGGAAGGCCACCGGGCTCGACAACCTCCCGGCGTCGGCCATCGAGCGCATCGAGGTGATCAACAACCCCGGCGCGAGGTACGACGCGCAAGGAAACGCCGGCATCATCAACATCATCACGCGCAAAGAGCGCCGGGCCGGCTTAAATGGCAAGGTCGGGATGACGGGTGGACTGGGGAGCCTCTGGGAGCGCGAGGCCAATCTGCCCGGCATCCGCCCACAGTACCGGCTTACGCCAAAACTCAACCCGACGGCCTCACTCAACTACCGGACGGATAAATACAACTTGTATTTTCAGGGCGATTACTTGTATACCGAGACGCTCAATAAAAACGAGTTCGCCACGCGCATATACGATAATGGCGAAACGGTAGTTCAGCAATTGAAACGCAACCGCAATACCCACTTCACGACGGTCTCTGCAGGCATCGATTATACGCTTTCGCAAAACAACACGCTCACTTTTTCTGGCCTCTTCGGCAGCGAAAAGATTATCGACCGCGGCGATCAGCCCTTTTTCAATGCGAATCTGAGCGAACGATTGAGGCTCTGGCAGTTCCTCGAGGACGAGCTCAAGACCACCGCGATGGCGACGGCCAAGTTCGCGCACGCCTTCGCCGACCCCGGGCACACGCTCGGCGTCGGGCTCAACTACACCTTCCACCGCGAGGACGAGCGCTACTTCTACGACAACACGCTGGAGAGCAGTACCGGCACCGACGCTTTCAAACTGCTCAGCGATGAGCAGGTGTTGGACTTCACGACCGACTACGTGCGTCCGCTCAAGGCCGGGCGTCTGGAGACCGGCGTCAAGCTCCGCCGCCGCGTGATCCCGACCAACATGGACTTCCAGCCGGGGCGCAACTCCGTGCTCGACTCCACGGCCGGCGGCGCCGCCACCTACGCCGAGTGGATCCCGGCCGCGTACGCCACCTACGTCTACGAGACCTCTAAGTGGGAGGCAGAATTAGGTCTGCGCGCGGAGTACGTCCAGCTCAAGTACACCGTCAACTAGAACCACCCCGTCTACCGCAGCAACGGTTACAACTACGCACAGCCCTTCCCGAACGCCCGGTTGAGCTACAAGCTCGACGACCGAAACCGCGTGGCCTTCTTCGCCAACCGCCGCGTGGACCGCCCCAACGAGGTCGACATCCGGATCTTCCCGAAGTACGACGACGCCGAGATCATCAAGGTCGGCAACCCGGAGCTGCGGCCTCAATTCACGACTAGCGGAGAGCTGGGCTACAAGCACATCTGGGACGCCGGTAGCCTTTACGCCGCCGCCTTCGGTCGTCTCACCGAGGCTACCATCACGCGCATCGCCACGAGTCTGCCGGAGAGCCGACTCATCTACGCCACTTTCCAAAACGCTGGCAACTCCACGGCCTTCGGCGGTGAGGTGGTGGTGGAGCACGAGTTCTCGAGCCTCTACCGCCTCAACGCCAACGCGAGCGTCTACCGCAACGAAATCTCAGCTTTCAATGGCGTGAGCAAGTACCCGCGCGCGCAGTCCTTCTCCTCGCCGACGCAATCCCTGCTCTCCGGCAACGTCAAGCTCAACCACGAGCTACACTTCGACAGCGGTCTCGACGCGCAGGTCACGATGCTTTACCAGGCGCCGGATTTGATTCCGCAGGGGAAGATGGGTGCGCGCTACTCGGTCAACGCCGGGGTGACGTGGCCGATCCAGGGTGGGAAGGGCCAGCTTTCCGCCAATGCGACCGATCTCTTCAATACCCTCGTGACGCGGCGCGAGGTGTTTGGGAATGGCTTTCGGTATACGGCCGATGACTACGCCGAGTCGCAGGTGGTGCGGGTGGGGTATCGGTATGCGTTTTAAGGAAGCCGGCTAACGGATCAAGGGGTTGGTAAACAGCGCTACGAGGAAGGCGTAGTTACCGGGCGCTCTGCTGTCGAGTGCGTCTAGCAGATCGAGTGTACGTGTGGCGAGTTGGTGAAAGTCCTTCGCCTCCTGCTTAGAGTAAGTCCTGGTGTGATCGTAGTCGGCGAGGTGTCGCTCCTTCTGGAGTTCAACAAACGCCGCACAGATCTTACGAAGCTCCGGACTCACCTCGTGTGCTGCTATTGGAAGACGTCTCGGGAGGCTTCCTTTGTATAATGAATAACACACGTCTCTCATCTGTGAATGCCCGAACCCCCGACGTACGTAAACACGCATTTCCGCTCGGGCAGCGCCCGAGATAAGTAGCCTGGCGCTCTCCTCGGTGAGGCCGTGAAAGATTGCATACTACGACGTCGCCACCGAACGCCGTAGATCAGCCTGCCGTGGCCTGCGCTCGCTTAATTCAGTGAGCCTCAAAGCCTGCGACAGCAAATCTCTCGGTCGAACTACAGCCATCGCTATTCGGCTTCGTATCCGTCCGGGAGCTGGAATTGTACGTGAGTCAAGTACTCCTGCGTCTGCGGTACGCAATCGAGATACTCCATCACGGCATCCTTAACGATCCTGATATCGTCGGCCAGGATCTGGTCGTCGTCCTCGATCCGGACGATGATCTCGGGAATGCCTGATTCATCCACCTCCACCCAGCACCCCCACGCCGGACTCAACCCATACTTCTCCCGAAAGCGCTCCCGCAAGGGCTCGAGCAGCGCGAGCACGTATTCAGGTTTGACGAGACCGAGGGTAATCATGAGCGGGGAACGTTTGGCGTGCGTAAGATAGTTCCGCCCCGGTCGCCCTGCCCGTGCTCAGCGCGCGCCTTAAGCAATCCGCTCCGGCAGGAGGTAGGTTGTATAATTCGGTTTGGCGCTGTGCCACGCCGCGTGCTCGGCAGCTCCCAGCAGACGTCCGCCTACGCGCTCGGCGGCCGCCCGTGAGCGTGTGTTATCGGCGGCGATGTGCAGGACGACGCGCCGCCCTTGGGCACGGGCGTAGTCGACCACGAGGGCCTTCACGCGTTTGTTGGTGCCCGTACCCCAGTGCGCCCGCGTGAGGAAGGTCCAGCCAACCTCAATGGCGTCATCCACGTCCGGCATGAATTCGAAGCGGGTGTGTCCGATGACTTCGCCGCTCGCTATATCCTCGATGACGAGAGCGCCGCCGCTCGCGAGGTTCTCGTCGAAAAAGCGGTCGAACGTCGGTCCGTGGCGCTCGGGGTCGATGTGCTGCGCCCAGATGAGGGGGTCGGCGGCGGCGCAGCGGAGGGCCGGGCGGTCGGCCTCGGTGAGGGGCGGAGGCGGACGTGGGCATCGGTGACGGTATGCTGGCGGGTCATGCTGGAAGGGACTTTTGTCGTTTACGAAGCGGGCTGGGAGGGGTGAGCAGGAGGATAGATTTGACAGTAGCAATTTTATATCGCAGTCCTGAGGTGGATCAGGTTTTGGCGAACGCCCCCTCGGTAAAGCTTAAGCGCTCGATTTGACCTAGCT
This sequence comes from Saprospiraceae bacterium, assembly GCA_041744755.1. GTDB lineage: Bacteria > Bacteroidota > Bacteroidia > Chitinophagales > Saprospiraceae > CALDTK01. Next base: position 7,783 of record JBGTKC010000275.1, on the reverse strand, counting down.
TGGCTCGCACACTCACTTCCCGACATGCAAACCCTCCGCCCTAAGCTCTCCCAATTTGCCGCCATTCAGGATTTCCCGTACGAGCCGCACTACGTGGACTTCGAGGGCCTCCGGATGCACTACGTCGATGAAGGGCAGGGCGAGACCATTTTAGCGCTCCACGGCGAGCCGACGTGGTCGTATTTGTACCGGAAGTTTATTCCCGTGCTGAGCGACTACCGCTTTATCGCGCCGGACATGATCGGCTTCGGGAAGTCGGATAAGATCGTGGGGCTACCGGAGTATTCTTTTGAGCTGCACTTACGATCGCTCGAGAACTTGATTGACAAGCTCGAGCTGAATGACATCACCCTCGTGGTGCAGGACTGGGGTGGGTTGCTGGGGCTAAGCCTACTCGGTGCGCACCCGGAGCGATTTAAGCGCGTCGTGATCCTCAATACTTTCCTGCCGATCGGTAAGCGGCTCGGGCTGGGCTTTCGGATGTGGCAGTGGTACGCTCGTTTCAACCCCTTCTTTACGGCGGGTGGGATCGTGCAGTTTGCTACTGTCCAACGGCTGTCGAAGGAGGTGGTGGCCGCCTACGATGCGCCTTTTCCGAACCGTAAGCACATGGCGGGCGCGCGGGCCTTCCCGAGCCTGGTACCATCGCGTCCCGACGCCGCTGGCGTGGAGCGGATGAAGACGGCGCGCCGGGTACTCGGCGAGTGGCGCAAGCCGGCGCTGGTGATGTTTTCGGACAAGGACCGGGTACTGGGCGGGCTCGAAGGCTTCTTCTACGACTTGATCCCGACGGCGAATGACCGGCCGCGGATCGTGATCGAGGGCGCGGGGCACTTCCTGCAGGAGGAGAAGGGCGCGGAGATCGCAGGGCACATACGGGCCTTCCTGCGGGGGTCCGCGTGAGCTCGTCCGGGCGTTCCCCCGGCTTGTCCAAAAATTACGCCGCCGCGCCCGTCGTACGCGCACCTTCCCGGCATGCGCACCCTCGTCACCTCCTTCGCGGACGCGTTCCGCAGCTTACGCCAAAACTTCCTGCAAACCTTTTTATCGATGCTCGGGGTCATCATCGGGGTGGCGGCCCTGGTGGCGATGCTGTCGCTGATCGACGGACTGGAGCAATTGGCGCGCGACCAGATCTCGTCGCGGACCAACCTGGAGATGATGGCCATCCAGCCCAAGGGCAGCGACGAACTCGATGGCGTGCGCGTCGAACGCGACACCGTGGCGCGCTTCAACCGGCGACTCATGACGGACCTGCTGGCCGACTTGCCCCAGCCCGCGCAGGCACAGCTGACCACCGGCGGGGCGGCTATCGGCGTAGCGAGGGACACGCAACGCCTCGGGATCAACTTTCGGGCAACCACCTTCCCGATCCTCGATGACGACTTCCGACTACTCACGGGGCGCTGGCCGGCAGACACCCTACCTCAGGTTTTGGCGAAAGCCGAAGTCGTCGTCAACCGGGCGCTCGCGCGAAAACTCACCGCGCCGGACACGAGCCTCGCGGTTGCGATCGGGCAAACGTTCACCCTGTTGGGCGGCACGGTAAGCGTCATTGGCGTGGTCGGTCGCGAGGAGGACGAACCTCCCACCGACGGTGCAGACCTCGGGCTCATCCTCCCGTACGCACACCTGGAACTCCTGCCCGCGGTCAACGGCAAGGACACTCGGCTGCTGCTCGAGTTTGCGTCCGTCGAAGACGTGCTGCCGGCCAAGACCTTCCTCGAACCCTGGCTGGAAAATCGTTTCGCCGGCATCGACGACGCGGTGAGCATCCAGACGTACGAGGGCTACCTCGAGGGCATCGGGCAGGGCTTCCTCGTCTTCCGGATCATTATGGGCCTGCTGATCGGCATCGCCGTAGTGGTCGGCGGGGTCGGGATCATGAACGTGATGGTGATGTCGGTGGTCGAGCGCACGGCCGAGATCGGGATCCGCAAGGCGATCGGCGCGAACCGGCGGATGATCGTGGCGCAGTTCCTGTCGGAGAGCGTGGCGCTGTCGGTGATCGGGAGCCTGCTCGGGACTATCCTCGGTATCGGTGTCGCGATGTTGGGCGGGCCGATCATCAAAATCTTCCTCGAGGACCTGGACTTCTCGGCGGTCTTTACGCTTACCACGCTGCTGGTGGTGGTCATCGTGGCGGTGTTGATCGGGACGGTGTTCGGGACGTACCCGGCGCTACGGGCGAGTCGGATGGACCCGGTGGTGGCGATACAGCGGGGGTAGGACAATTTTTGAATGGTTGAGGGTTGAATTGTTGTATTCGGTGCTGCGGAAGGCGTGCTCAGGCGGACGGAAGAGCCGGCTCGGGAGCTTCTGCGCGGTGCCTACTTTCGTTCGGCGAAGACGGCGGATTGTTTAGAAGAAGTTCGCTGCACTCCACAGAATCCAGCTACACTTATGTGTTAAAGACTTCATTCCACCCTCTAAAAAAAGCCGCAAATTTGAGTGGGGTTAGGTTGGGAACTGCGACTACCTTTACCAAAATCACCGTCCGTGAAAAAGGCCAAAGTCCGCAAGTGTCTTCAGGAGCATTTCGAGGAGAAGCGGTACGTGCGTCTCACGCGGGAGATGGGCGACTTCGAAAATTTGATGCACGGATTTGTAGTAGATATTTCAGATAAGTTTATAGTTCTCCAGGAGGTAGCCGAATTCGAAGCTCTTGGATACGCAATCATCCCTATCGACACCATCACACAAGTTCGTTATAATGCTCACGACGCCACCGTCGATCGTATTCTCAGCGAAGAGGGTTCGATGATGGACGTGAAAAAAGCTTACGATATCGATATCACCAGTTGGCAAAGCCTTTGTGAAGACTTGAGGAAAACTGGTTTGACCGTTATCTCGGAATGCGAGCGTTCAAAACGACGCTACTTCTGCATTGGCGAGATACAGGAGGCAGGTAAGAATCGTTTGTCGATTCGTTATTTTAATGCGGAAGGCATCCTCGATAAGAAAAACACTAAACACAAGTATAAGTGGATTACGAAGTTGCGGTTCGACGACCGCTACGCTAACGTCTTCTCGAAATATGTTCGGGAGGCGTGAGACTAAGCGACGATCGACTGGATCCCGCCAGTGCCACCTCAGCGAGAGGCTCGGCCAGGCCGGAGGCTTGGAGACCGACGAACAGCCCACAATGTCCACCCCGCCCACACGTTGCCCTTCCATGTCGCTACATCAATCCCTGCGCCTCGCCCTCGTCTTCGCTGCATTTGGCCTGCTAAGCGCCTTCGGCATATACTCCTCGCGTACTTACACCATCACCGACGATTACTTTATCAAATTCGACGGGCGTGGGGCAAGCGGGACGTTTTCCGGCCTGACCGGCAACATCGCCTTCGACCCGCGCGACCTCGCCTCCTCCCGCATGGACGTCTCCGTGGATGCTGCCACTATCTCGACCGGCAACCAGGCCAAGGACCGGCACGCCCGCGGGGAGGACTGGTTTGACGTCGAGCGGTACCCGCGTATCAGCTACAAGGCGACGGCTTTCGCCAAAACATCAGACGGCTACGTAGCGAAGGGCACGCTGACTTTACACGGCGTGAGCAAGGCGCACGATTTGCCGTTCACCTTCACGCCGACGGCTGGCGGCGGGGGGACTTTCGTGGGCAGGACCACCGTGGATAGAGAAGCCTACGGCATCGCCGGGCCGTGGATGGAGTTCACGGTCGCGGACGAACTGGCGGTCGAGCTGCGGGTGGGGGTGGAGTGAGTGGGGGCAATTGTTGAATGGGTGAAGGGCGAATTGTTGAGTGCGCTGCTGCGGGGGTGAGCTGTAGGTTGGGTGGATTGGTTGATTGGTTATTTGAATGGGAGGTGGTTTGGTTACGCTTCCGCAAAACCGGCTTAGGTTGCTCCCGTGACCCACCCGATGTATGTCTTGGCGGTACTGTGTGCGCTGGTTGCCGGCTCGGAGTGGCTCGTACGGCGGACGGCGTTGCGTCAGTTCGGCACGGCACTGCTCGTGATTTTGGTGACGGCGGTCGTGGCGAACGTTGGGGTTTTGCCGACAGGCTCCACCGCCGAAAACCCGGTGCCGGTGTACGACGGGATCTTCGCCTACCTCGCGCCGCTGTCCATCTTCTGGATCTTGCTCGGGGTGCATTTGCGGAGTGTGCTCAAGGCTGGTCTGCCGTTAGTAGCGCTATTCGTGATCGGCTCGCTCGGTACGGCGCTCGGGGGCGTGGTCGGGATGTGGCTCGTGGACGGGGCGACGCGGATTGGGCCGGGTTTCGCGGCGGTGGCCGGGATGTTCGTGGGGACCTACACGGGCGGCTCGGTCAACTTCAACGCGGTGGCGCTGCACTACGACATGGTGCGCGAGGGTACGCTGTACGCGGGCACGGTGGTGGCCGACAACATCGTGACGGCCGTTTGGATGGTGGCGACCCTGGCGATGCCGCGGCTGCTGGCGCCGCTGTGGCGCGGGATGCGGACGCGGAATGTGAATCCGAATCTCGCGAAGGGACACGTCCCCACCGTCGACCTCGGCATCGACGACGATACGGAGGCGGTGCACCCGCTCGACCTGGCGCTGGTGATCGGGTTGGGTTGTGCCGCGCTCTGGTTATCGGGCTTGGTGGCGGCGTGGACGGGGGCGCCGTCGGTGATTGTACTTACGGTAATTGCGTTGGTGCTCGCGCAGGTGCCCGTCATTGGCAAGCTGCGGGGTGCACGGACACTGGGAATGTTCTCGGTCTACCTGTTCCTGGCCGTGATCGGCGCCTACTGTGATTTGGGTGCACTGGCGGGTCTAGGCTGGCTCGGCGTGACGCTGCTCGCCTTTGCGCTGGCGGTGGTGTTGGTTCACGGATTGGTGACGCTGGTGGCCGCGCGGGCGATGCGTCTCGACTTGGACCTGGCCGCCGTGGCCTCGCAGGCGAATGTCGGTGGCGGTACTTCGGCGCTGGCACTGGCGCGGAGTTTGGGGCGGAGTGACTTGGTGTTGCCGGCTATTCTGCTGGGCAGTCTAGGGAATGCCTTGGGGACGTTTTTGGGATTTTGGGTGGCGGGGTGGTTGGGGCCTTGACGGGCAATTTTTGAATTGTTGAAGGGTGAATTGTTGAAGGGGCTGCCGCGGGGAGCGCGCGACCTACGCGGCAGTGCATTAGACACTTCAACACTTCAACAACTGATCACCCCCAAACCACGCCCGCGCATTGCCGTAACTCACATCCTTGACCAGCTCCCCCATCCAAGCCTCGTCATTCGGTAGCTTTCCCTTCGCCACATCCTCCCCGATCATCTCGCACAGCAACCTGCGGAAGTACTCGTGCCGCGGGAAGCTGAGGAAGGACCTGCTGTCCGTCAGCATCCCCATAAAGCGACTCAGCAGCCCGACGCTCGACAGCACATTGAGCTGCTCACGCATGCCGTCGTACTGATCCAAGAACCACCAGGCCGCGCCCCACTGGACCTTGGCCACCGTGCCGCCGCCGCAGAAGTTGCCGGCCATCGTCGCGAAGACGTGGTTGTCGGCGGGGTTGAGGTTGTAGAGGATGGTTTTCGGGAGCTCGTCATTGTCGTTGAGTCCGTCGAGCAAGGCGGCTAGGCCCTGCGCCTGTGGAAAGTCGCCGATGGAGTCGTAGCCGGTGTCGGGACCGAGCTCGCGCTCGGCCCGGCGGTTGTTGTTACGCTGGGCGCCGAGGTGAAGCTGCATCACCCAGCCGCGGCGGGCGTAAGCGCGACCGAGGTCGGTGAGGAGCGTGACGAGGAAGGTCTCGGCGTCGGCTTTGCTCAGGGCGCTGGCATCGCCGTTGACGTCAGCGTTGCCTCGTAAGAGTCGATCAGCCACGCTGCGGTCGTAGTTCGCGACGGGGACGTGGGTGAGGCCGTGGTCACTCAACATACAGCCGTGTGCGGCAAAGTGGTCCATGCGCTGCTCGAGTGCCGCAAGCAGATTCTCATAGGTGTGGATGGGGAGGCCGGTGAGTTCGCCGAGGCGGTCGAGGTAGGTGCGCCAGCCGAGGTTTTGGGCTTGCAGTGCCTTGTCCGGGCGGAAGGCGGGCAGCATTCGGAGAGCGTCGGCCGGGCGCGTTTTGGCGAAAGCCGCATGATATTCCAAGCTGTCGAGCGGATCGTCCGTCGTGCAGACCATCACCACCTTCTGCTGCGCGAGTAGGCCCTGCGTCCCCATTCCCGGCTCCTGCAGTTTTGCGGAAGCGGAATCATAAATACGGTCGGCATTGCGCTCACTGAGCAACTCAAATTCGTCGAAGTAGCGCGCCAACTCGAGGTGACTCCAGTGGAAGAGCGGATTGCGGAGCGTGGCGGGAACGGTTTTGGCGAAAGCCCGAAACTTAGCCTTTGGGTCGGCATCTCCCGTGATCAGGCGTTCCTCGATCCCGTTGACGCGCATCGCCCGCCACTTGTAGTGATCGCCGGCGAGCCAGGCCTCGTGAAGATTGGCGAAGTGATGATCCTCGGCAATCTGTTGCGGCGAGAGGTGATTGTGGTAATCGAAGATGGGCTGCGGCGCGGCGTACTGGTGGTATAGCTTTCGCGAAAACTCGCTGGTAAGTAGGAAGTCGGGCGTGATCAATTTTTGAATTTTTGAGGTTTTTAATTGTTGAGTTACCTGTAAGCGGAATCGAAACGTGGAGGCGCGACGAAAGCCGAGCCATTCAAAAACTCAACCTTCAAAAATTCAACAATTAGTTTATCCTGTCGAGGTCCAAAAAGTCCATGTCCGTAAAGTCCTGATTCTCCCCAGCCATGGCCCAGATAAAGGAGTAGCTGGCGGTTCCGGCACCCGCATGAATCGACCACGGCGGCGAGATCACGGCGTCACGGTCGCGCAGCCAGAGGTTGCGGGTTTCGTCGGGGCGGCCCATGAAGTGCATCACGCCCTGTCCGTCCGGCACGTCGAAGTAGAGGTAGGCCTCGGCCCGGCGATCGTGGGTGTGGGGCGGCATCGTGTTCCAAATCGAGCCCTCGGTGAGGACGGTGAGCCCCATCACGACCTGGCAACTCGGGATGCCGGCCGGGTGGATGTACTTGTAGATCGTGCGGTGATTCGAAGTGCTCGCATCGCCGAGCACGACGGGCGTGGCCTGCTGTTTCGTGAAGCTGATGCTCGGGTAGTCCTTGTGCGCCGGCGCGCTGAAGAGGAAGAACGCGGCGGGGTCGGAGGCGTCCTTCGACAAAACCTGCACGTTTTTGGTGCCTCTGCCGAGGTAAACGCAGCCGAGCTTGTCGACTTCAAACGGTTGGCCGTCGGCCTCGACAGCGCCAGCTCCGCCGATGTTGATCAGTCCGGCCTCGCGGCGCTCGAGGAAGAAGGCACTGCGGAGTTCGTCATGGTCGCCGAGGCCGAGGGGCTTGTCGGTCGGCGTGAGTCCCCCGAGCACCATGCGGTCGTAGTGGCTGTACAGAAAGTTGGCCTCGCCGGCGGAAAATAATTTCTGGACGAGGAAATCCGCGCGCAGTTCGGCGGTGGTCATTCGGGACACCTCGCGGGGGGAGGCGGCGTAGCGTTGTTGCATGATCAAGTGTTGAAGTCGTGAAGGCTGAAGTGTTGAAGAAATCAAGTGTTGAAGGTCGAAGGTTGAAGTGTTGAAGGGCCTTGCTATCGGCTGTATAAGCGACGAACGAACGGCCATTCAATACTTCACCCTTCGACCTTCAACACTTAACTATCTCCCCATCCACCCGCCATCCACGACCAAGATCTCTCCGTGGACATAGTCCGAGGCCTTGGAGGCAAGGAAGATGGTCGGACCTTTAAAGTCCTCTGGCTCACCCCAGCGGCCGGCGGGGATGCGGCCCAAGA
>JBGTKC010000274.1:0-35105 GCA_041744755.1 Saprospiraceae bacterium | reverse complement strand
CGCCGCGAGCGTGGTCCGCACGGCGGTCGACAGCATTTACGGCGTGCAGCCGCTGGCCGACATCGTAATCGTCGGCGACCTCAACGACGACCCGACGGACGCCAGCGTCGTCGCCACGTTGCGTGCGGCCAAGACCCCCGAGCTGGCTGCGGCGACGGGGCTCTACAATCCTACCGTGACGCTCTTCCGCGAGGGACTGGGCACACTCGGATACCGGGGCGCCTGGAACTTCTTCGACCAGGTGATTGTGTCGGCGGGGCTAGCGGCCGGCGGCGGAGGCTGGGGCCTGCAAGAGGTCGCGGTGCTGCGCAAGGACTACCTCCTGGAGGCCGAAGGCCGCTTCCAGGGCTTTCCGTTCCGCACCTACGCCGGCGACCGGTACCTCGGCGGCTACTCCGACCACCTCCCGGTTTACGGGATCTTCACGCGACCCAAAGCTTAAGTTTTGGCGCAAGCCGTAGCTCCTCCCCCACCGACGCCAGCGTTTAGGCCGCTCGAACTCACCGCGGAGTTCGAGTACGCCCTCGACCGCTTCGAGGCCGGGCAGCACCTCTTCGTGACCGGTCGGGCCGGCACCGGAAAGTCTACCCTCCTTCAGCTTATCCGACGCACCACCCAACGCAAGCTGGCGGTGGTGGCGCCGACGGGTGTGGCCGCCCTCAACGTGCGCGGGCAGACGATCCACAGCTTCTTCGGCTGGCCCGGCAAGCTGCTGACGGCGGGGGATATGAAACGCAGCAAGAAGCGTGGCCTCTTCGAACGCCTTGAGACGCTCATCGTCGACGAGGTGAGTATGGTGCGGGCCGACATGCTCGACCGGATCGATGAATTCCTGCGACTCAACCGCGACCGGATGGACGAACCCTTCGGGGGGATCCAGGTCGTGCTCTTCGGCGATTTGTTCCAACTGCCGCCCGTGGTCGCCTCGGAGGGCGAGCGCTCGCTTTTCGGGGGCGAGTACGCCTTGTATGAGTCCCCGCACTTCTTCGATGCGAAAGTTTGGAGCGATGGCGGGGACCTTGAGCTGCTCGAGCTCAACCGTGTCTTCCGCCAGAAGGCGAGACACTTCGTGCGCCTCCTAGACGCCGTACGCGAGGGGCATTTCGACGAGGACGACCTGCTGGACCTGAACTCCAGGCACCTTGACGCGGCGTCGTACGGCAGTGCGCCGGCCATTACGCTCACGAGCACCAACAGGCTCGCCGACGCTATCAATCAGCGCGCCCTCATCGGAGTCACCGGGCCACAACAGCGCTACGTCGGGACGCTGGAGGGAAATTTCGACAGTCGCAATCTCCCCACCGAGCTGATGCTGTCGCTAAAACCTGGGGCGCAGGTGATGTTCGTCCGCAACGACACCGAGAAGCGCTACGTCAACGGCACCATCGGCGTGGTCATAAGCGCGGAGCCCGAGCGCGTCGTGGTCCACGTCGAGGAGGACAGCCGCAGCGAAGACGTCGCCGTCACGCAGGAGACCTGGGAGAACATCCGCTACGCCGTGGACGAGGGTACCGGGCAGATCACCGAGCAGGTGACGGGGTCGTTCCAGCAGTACCCCCTGAAGCTCGCGTGGGCGATCACGATCCACAAGAGTCAGGGCAAGACTTTCGAGCGGATGCAGCTCGACCTCGGACACGGGGCCTTCGAAACCGGTCAAACCTACGTGGCGCTGAGTCGCTGTCGGACCCTGGAGGGGATCAGACTGGTCCAACCACTTCGCGCGCGCGACATCCTCGTCGACGAGCACGTGGGGGAGTGGTACAACGCTAGACGCTAGCCGTGAGTGAGTTCCGGATAACATTCTTGCGTTCTCCCCGAAGGTTTGCGGATGTCGCGGCGAAGCCTTACTTTCCGCTTACCTTCAAGCCCCAACCTTATATCCTATGGCCCGCCGCAACAAAGCCACCCGCGTAACGAATCCCAGCTCCAGCGCTCCCCCGGCTCGCCGCAGCGAACCGATCACCACTGAGGACCTGGAGCAGCGACGGAAGTTCTTTATTTGGACCGGAATTGTGACGGTACTGATGATGGCGCTGATCTACTTCTTTCTTTTTCGCTAGTCGGCGTTCCGGGACAGGAGGAATCCGCACAGCACGTCGAGGGCCGCCGAGAAGTCGGACTCGTTGTTGACAACGAGGTCGGCCTGGCGCTTGTAGGGTTCGATGTACTTCTGGTAGGCCGGGAGCACGTGTCGCTCGTAGCGATACAATACGTCTTCTAACGGTAATTGACGGTCGATACGATCGCGCTTGATGCGTCGCGTGAGCTTTACTACGTCACTCGCGTCTACGTAGACCCTCAAGTCCATCAGCTCACTCAACGCGGACTCGTGGAGGACGAAGAGTCCCTCCACCACCATGATCTCGGCCGGGCGGAGCGCCAGCAATTCTCCCACTCTCCCGGTAGAGCCTGCGGCGCCCTCGGATTCGACGTAGATAGTCTGGAAGGTGTACTCCTTGCGGTGGATGGTCTCCCCGTCGCGTACCTTGCGGACGTCCGCGGCCATGGCGGCGGAGTCGATGCTGCCGGGGAGGTCGAAATTATGGATCCCATCCTGATCGACGGCGATTACGTCGGTGGAGACGTAGTAGTTGTCCTGGCTGAAGAACGTGGCGCGATGGCCGAGTCGATCGCGCAATTGTTGCACGAAACTTGTCTTCCCGGAACCGCTGCCCCCGGTGACGCCGACGATGTAGGGCTGTGGCATGTGGGCAAACATAGTCGCCCCACGGGCTTGCTTCCGTTACCTTTCCGCGGTACTTATGGAAGGACTACCGACGGCCACGGACCTCGTACGGGGACTCATCGGATTTGTTTTCTGCTACGGTGCTGCCTTCGCGTTCAGTCGCAACCGCCGGGCGATCAACTGGCGTTTGGTAGGCATCGGTTTCGCACTCCAACTCGTGCTCGCGATCTTGATTTTACGGATCAGCTTCATCAGCAGCTTCTTCGACTTTCTCGCCGGTTTCTTCCAAGGCGTGCTCGCCTACACGGAGGCCGGGGCCCAATTTCTCTTCGGCAATCTCATCACCGACCTGGATAGCTTCGGCTACATTTTCGCCTTCCAGGTCCTGCCGACCATCATCTTCTTCTCGGCCCTGTCCTCGGTCCTGTTTTACCTCGGTATCCTCCAGAAGGTCGTCTACGGATTCGCGTACGTGATGAAGCGAACGATGGGGCTGTCCGGGGCGGAGAGCCTCGCGGCGGCGGCCAACGTGTTCATCGGGCAGACGGAGGCGCCCCTCGTCGTCAAGCCCTACCTCGAGGACATGACCCGCAGCGAGATCTTGTGTCTGATGGTAGGTGGCATGGCCACGATTGCCGGTGGGGTGTTCGCGGCCTACGTGGGCTTCCTGGGCAACGGGGACCCAATCCTCGAGAAGTATTACGCCAAGCACCTCCTAACGGCCAGCATCATCTCGGCCCCGGCCGCGATCACGATGGCGAAGATGCTCCTGCCGGAGATCGAGGTCCGCCCGCTGAGCGACCAGATGCACATGAGCGGCGACGTGGGCTCGAACATCCTCGACGCCATCAGTCGCGGCACAGGCGACGGCCTGCGCCTGGCGATCAACGTCGGCGCCATGCTCCTGGTCTTCACGGCGCTCATCTTCATGGCCAATAGCATCCTCATGGCCGCCACCGACGGCGTCAACGCAGTGGTTAACTCCCTCGGCGCCGGTGACGCGGACTGGAACGCCCGCATCAGTGCCTCCACCGGGGGGCGCTTCGAGGGCCTGACCTTCACCTACCTCCTGGGACAGATCTTCGGGCCGATCGCCTGGCTGCTGGGCACGCCCGCGGAGGACATGCTGCTGGTCGGACAACTGCTCGGGCAGAAGACAGTGATCAACGAATTCGTCGCTTACGCCGAACTCGAGAGCATCGCCAACTCCGCCGAGAGCATGTCGCCCAAGGCCCGCCTCATCGCCACTTACGCGCTGTGCGGCTTCGCGAATTTCGCCAGCATTGGCATCCAGATCGGTGGCATCGGCGCCATCGCCCCGGGACAGCGGAAGCTCCTCACTGAACTCGGGATCCTCGCCCTCATCGGCGGCACGCTCGCCTGCTTCTCAACGGCGGTGATCGCGGGCATTCTGGGCTAGGCCTCGTTTGATCTGCCTCGCATGGCGGTCGTGGTGGACCATGAGCATGAGCATTAAATCGTCGAGACTCATCCGCCCGGCGCGTGGGTGGCGGTACACGGCGCTATCGAGCCACGCCGGAGGCGCCTGCCCGACCAGATCGACGAGGTCGGTCCTCGCCCCTCTCATCTGCCGCTCTATGTCCGAGAGTGTCGGTGCGTCCAGCAGATCCTGGTGCGTCACATCTACGGATCTCGGTGCCTTGAATTTAAGGGGCGACATCAGCCCAGCGACCACCATCTTGCCCTTCAACCGCGTGCTGAGGCTCTGCGGCACGGGGGCTTCGTCCTGGTCAAATTTGAACAGCAGATAGTCTACGCTCGCGCGCTCCACCATCCCAATATGCTGCATAACCTTGAACGGCGACCAAGCCATCTCGATGGGCGCCCGATGGAGGTGCTCGGGCGGGGCACACGCGAGCTCCTCGAAGAGGCGCTCCGACTTCCGCTCGAGAATGGGGATGATGCGGTAGACCAGTTTCAAGTGCCCCAAGGTACGCACGTAGCCGGCGCCCCACTACATTCACGCCCGATGATTTGGCAAGACGACCACACCGCGCTCGAGCGCTTCCTACGCTACGTACGCATCGATACCGAGAGCGATCCGGCTTCGGAATCGCAGCCCTCCACCGAGCGGCAGTTCGACCTCTTGCGCACGCTGCGCGACGAACTTTCCGCTATCGGCGCCGCGGAGGTGTCGCTCGACGATTACGGCTATTTGACGGCGACCATCCCGGCCACGGTCTCAGATCCAGTGCCGACGATATGCTTCTGCTCCCACGTGGACACCTCCTCCGATGTCTCCGGGGCAGGCGTCAAGCCCCAGGTCCACGAGTACGTCGGCGGCGCGATCGACATCGGCTCGGGCCTCGGTCTTAACGAGCGCGACCAGCCCTACCTCTCGGAGCACGTTGGATCCTGTGTGGTCACGGCGAGCGGCGACACCTTGCTGGGTGCCGATGACAAAGCCGGCGTGGCTGCCATCATGGACGCCGCGGAGTATCTCCTGCGGCATCCGGAGGTAAAGCACGGGAAAATTCGCCTCCTCTTCACCCCCGACGAAGAGATCGGCCGCGGGGTCGACAGGCTCGACGTAGCGTCCCTCGGGGCGGACTTCGGTTACACGCTCGACGGAGGCGCGGCCGGGAGCCTCGAGGGCGAGAGCTTCAGCGCCGATGGGGTCAGGGTCATCATCGAGGGCATCTCCGTGCACCCGGGATACGCCAAGGGCAAGATGGTCAACGCCACACGGGCGGCGGCTTTCCTCCTCGAACAGCTCCCGCACGATCGCCTCACCCCAGAGACCACCGAGGCGCGCGAGGGCTTCGTCCACTGCGTCGGGCTAGAGGGCAAGGCCGAGTTAGCCACGTTGAGGTTCATCGTCCGCGATCACCTCACCGCCGCGCTCGACGAGCACGTCGCCGTCTTGGAGGCGGCTTGCGCCAAAACCCGCCGGCGCTACCCGAGGGCAACCATCAGCCTGGAGCGCACGCATCAATACCGCAATATGGGTGAGGTGCTGGCTAGGCACCCCGAGGTCATGGCAAACGCCCGCGAGGCCATCCGCCGCGTCGGTCTCGAGCTCCGCGAGGAGCCGATTCGCGGCGGTACGGACGGGAGTCGCCTTAGCTTCATGGGACTGCCCTGCCCCAATCTCTTCACGGGTATGCAGATGATCCACAGCCGCAAGGAGTGGGTCGGCGAGCGGGATATGAATCTGGCGGCGGCCACGATCGTAGAGCTGGTGCAGGTGTGGGCAGGGGCGTAAGGCGTTCCTGAACGTTCCGCAGCGCTCGACCTATGGCCAGTGCGCTTCAGCCTACACGGCGCCGTGTTAGGGTTGCTTGCGGCGCCAAGCTTTGATCCATTGGGGGAGTCGCCGACCTACCAGTCGGCATCGTGCTATATTCAGATCAGCAGTTCCTTCCCGCGCTGCCGCTTCATCATCCGCCGCGGGCTGATCCGCAAATTTCTCCTCTCCGTTTTGCCGAAAGGCGCGTAATCTTGCACTCCGAAAAGCACGACCGGCATACACATTGCCCGTCCGCACAGGCCACCCTAGCTCAGCTGGTAGAGCAATTCATTCGTAATGAATAGGTCGTCGGTTCGAGTCCGATGGGTGGCTCCGAGGGCAGGTCGACCGTCGGTCGGCCTGCCCTCTTCGCTTCGCGACCTCCCGGCCCGCGCTAGCGGATGATCTCGATGTAGCCATTGTATGTCTTCGTTTTACCGCCATCGGTCACGTCGAGGAGGTAGAAGTAGGCCCCATCCGGCAGTGGGTCGCCGTTGTAGGTCCCGCGCCAGTCATTGAGGTAGCCGCGGGTCTCGTAGACGAGATTACCCCAGCGATTGAAGACCTGCAGACGGTTGTCCGGGTATCTCTCGATCTCACCCACGTAGAAAGTCTCGTTCTTGCCATCGCCGTTCGGCGTGACGGCCGTGAATATCATCAGTGCCTCGCACTCGATACAGACGCGGACCGTGGCCTCGGCGCAGCCGCCATCCGCCGCGCCGGTGTTGCCATTGCACACGCGGTAGGTGAACGTGGCGTCGCGGCCGCAGACGTCGCGCCTCGGCGTGAACGTCAATGTGTTGTCGGCATTGAGGGTCACGGCCCCAAGCTCCGCATCAGGTGGCGAAACGAGCTCGAAACTCGCCACTCCCCCAAACACCTCGTCGTTCGAGAGCACATTCATACGTACGGGTTGATTGCGCGGCGTACAAATCGCGTCGTCGGCCGCAATTACGCCGCCGCTGTACGGCACCACCGCCACTATTACGCAGACCGGCGCCACGCCACCGTCGCGATCGACGACCGACAAGTCCAACGTGTCGATGCCGATGCGAAGCCCGCGGTACTGGACACACGAGCCTGCACTATCGAGGCGGGCGTCCACGTGGCGTCGGACAGCGGTCTTGAACGTGATGGTCCCGAGCGCTGGATCGGGACAGTAGCGCAGCGTCTGGTCGACGAAGACGGTGTCGTACACTATCAGCTTCGCGCCACTCGGCGGCGCCTCCCGCGGCAGTACGGTCACGAAGAGCGTGCCGCTTGCACAGTTGCCCAGCTCATCACAGACCGTGAGGCAGGCCATTCCTCCGCCGGTCACCACGCCGCTATACTCCACGCAGGCCGATGTCCCGTCGATCGCGAAGGCCACCGCCGGTGCGCCTGAGTCTACGCAGGTGTTCCTGACCGTGAGGCGGTCACCCGGCAGACCGACATCGGCGCCAGACAAACACAGGGCCCCGCCGCCGCCGACCTGGACGGTGTCGCGCCAGATGCGGTAATCGCGACTCGGCGTGACCGTCACTACGACAATGATGGTGTCGCAGGACCCGTTGTCGCTACATATCTCCCAGCAGCCGGTCTGCACGCCGAGTATCTCACCGCGCACGAGGAGGCACGAATCCGAGGTGACGGTATAGCTCGCTTTGCTAGTGTCCGGACAGATGTTGGTGACCGAGGCCACTTTTCCGCTGGCGAGGTTGGCCATATCTAAGCAGACCAGTCTTGTGCTGTCGATGACGACCTCGACGCGCTGGGTGTCGATCGGCAAGCAGACTACCGTCACGGCCAGTGTATCGGCACACGCGCTGAGACTGTCGAATACGATCACGGTGTGCTCGCCCGAGGCCAGCGCAAGGCTCAGTCCCGTCGGATCGGATGCACACTCTCCCAGCGTACGGGTGACGCATACGCCGTTGTCAAAGACCTGTAACTGCGCTCTTATCTCGCGTGCGTTCGGAATACAGAGACGGGCTTCCCGGCCGCAGACGGTCTGCAGCGTCTGGGCAGAAGCATTATCGAACGCCCTACACGGCGGGCACTGTCCCACATCGAAGGCCCCGGTCGCGACGCACCCGGCGGCGTCGGTGATGACGAGTGCCTGTGGACCGACAGTTAGATCACGCACGGACAAGTCCCCCGTCTCACGTCCATCGTCGAAGCGGAACGTAAAGGGGGTACGACCATCGGTGACGCGCAGGTCTACACGCCCACCCGCGACGCCACAGGCGTCACCCACGCTCAGATCGACCGCGATAGTAGGCGCCCGCGCGAGCGTGACGCATGCGCCGGTGATCAAACACCCAGAGGCGTCACGGATCGTGAGGCAATACTCTCCAGCGCTCATGCGCCCGTTGATCGCCGGCTGGCCATCGGCATCTACCCAGGCGCTGTCGAGTGGCTGGGCCACGCCTGAACCAAGGGTAAGTCGGTAGGCGACGCCGCCCGACTCCTGACCCGCGCAAGCTGGCGGAATAACTGATGCGACACTCAAGGCGGTGCCCGGGCTCTCATTGGTTAGCACGAACGATGCAGCGCCAGTACATCCCGTTCGGTTATCGGTCACCGTCACCGGGTACCGGCCTGCCGGTAGGGTCGCGCTGGTGGCGCCCTGCCCCGCCCAGCGGAAGCTATAATCTCCGGATCCCCCGGCGACCGCGAGCGTCACCGCGCCGTCACTGCGTCCACAGCTTGGAGCCCGGTCTACCGTAAGCGACACCTCGAGTCCTGGGGAAGCCGGCACGACCACCTTGATAAAGCGAGCACAGCTCCTCGCGCCACCCTCGAAGACCGACACCCAGTACGTACCCGCGGGGAGATCGTCCCGCGAGAGGGCTGCGGACCCATCCGGCCACGCAACTCCACCGGTTGTGTTGATCGAGGCCGCGCCATTTGCTTGCCCACAGCCCGCCGCGGCGATCGTATTTACGACCGCGAGCGGAGCGTCCGTCGTATTGACGTAAGCCACTTTCGTGAAAACGCAACTCGCGTCTTCAGTCCTGGTCGCGGTCATCGTGTAGGCCCCCGGCTCGACGCCTCGCAATCCGAGCGTATTGGTAGTAAGGACCCGACCGACGGTGTTGGTCCAGACGGTGGTGTAGTTGGCGATCTCGTCGGAGTAGTTAAGGCTGATGCTCCCGCCCGCGACAGCGCAGGCCGAGTTGACCACTACCTCGCTGACGAGTCTTGGAATGGCGCACGGCTCGCGACAGGCAGCTGTTGACGCCACCCTAACGGTAATGGTGACCGTGTCCCAGGAGCCAGGCGCACCATCGTCCGACACCGTCGCCAGGTAGCGATAACGCCCATCCATCGATGTAGGGCCGAATCTAACGCTAGGTCCGCTACTGGAACTCAGTCCCAGGCCGTCTGGGTTGTCGGGATAGCTGCTCCAGTCCACCTGACGCCCGCCGCCCACCGATAGCGCGACCGTCGCGCCCGGGCAGATCGTCGTGTCCCGAACGCTTGGCGTGGCGACGATCTGGTCGACCACGCGGACCGTGTGCTGGTTCGTGGACGAACAGCCGAGCGCATCGCGGACCACGAGCGTATACACCGTGGTCACTGTCGGCGAAGCGATCGGCTGGGCCACGCTGGCGTCCCGCAGTCCGTTGCCGGGGGTCCAGCTGTACCGCAGCGGCGACCGGCCCACGAGGACCCCCGGTTGCAGCACCACCTCCGCGCCGTTGGCGATCTCTTGGTCGGTGTCGGCGGCGAGGACGATCCCCGGGCTTACCGCCACCGTCACGGTGTCCGTGGTCACCCCCAGGCTTCTGCGCTCCGTCGCCACGACAAATCGGAGGGTGTCTGGCCCTGCGTAATCGGCGGGGAAGGTCAAGGTCGGGGTGGCAGCATCTGCGTCTCTAAGTAGTGACTCGTAGCCAGCCGGAAGACTGGTCCAGGAGAAGGCCAGACCCGTACCGTTCCCGCAGTTGAGATCGCCTAGCACGATCCCCGCGGCGCCATCGCTCACGCACACCGTGTAGCCCCCCCGGTCACCAGCATTGTCCAGCACTGGGAGAGCTAACTTGATCACTTGATCGGCGCACAATCCAGTGCCCGCAGACGCGATCCGGAGGTACAGGGCTGCCACGTGTTTTCGCGCCACTACCCCCGCGAAATCGTAGGTGAGTGACGGGTCCCCTGCAAGCGTCGGTACGCTGCGAATTTCGAGTACCGTATCCGCTGGCGAGATGAGGCCGTCGCCATCGAGGTCAGCGTACAGTTGCACGCGCACAGCCGAACCGTCCAAGGCGAAGCCATTAGGCGTCAGTAGCACGGAAAGCGCAAGCGCCTCCGTGTCCGCACCGCCACAGCGACTACGGTTAGTCACCTCCTCGGCGAAGAATTCGTCCCCGATCGAGAGATCCTCGTAGCGAAGTCCACCGACGGTGACGTCGCTGGGGATTCGGCATGTGCTGGGCTGCGAGACGCAGGCGGCCGTCAGGTAACGGTAGGCCGCCAGTGAGGCCTGGGCGGCGTCCCCGCAAGCCACCGCCTCAGTCGCGCGAACCCCGATCGTGAAGCGGAACTGGTCATCCGTCGGTAGGCCCACCGGCATCGCGAAAGCAAGCTGCTGAACATCTCCCATGAGGCGGATTGTAGGCTCGGCAGGCGAGTAACCTTGCGGTAAAATCCCTTGCACAGAGCCCGCGTCGTAGCGGTACCCCACAGGTAGCGTTACCTCGACCACGTCGTCGGCGTCGGCATCTCGGGTGCCGGCATTCGCGGCGAAGACCTCGAGCGTGCTTACGGGCTGCCCCACTTGGATCCGCGAGGTCGGCGCGAAGCCTACCTCGTAGAGATGCGTTCCGTCGGGCTCGGTACCGTTTATGCGGATAGCGGCGCTCTCGGTCGCCGCGAGATTCGTGGCCGTGCCACAAGCCTCGGTGCCCTCGGCCTCCAAGAAGACTAGGCTACCAGAGCGGAACTCACAATCGGTCTCGAATTGCATGCGGAGCACGAAGCGACTCGAATCATTAGGGGAAGCCACGTTGAACCCCGCCAAACCGTTTGCCCCGAGGTAGGGGTGGACCTGCGCCAGATCAGCGAAAGCCAATCCAAGCCCCCTAACCGTCGCTGGCGTCGGCGTCGCGTCCGTCGCGACCGGCTGGTAGGCACTCGTGGGCGGGTAGGCCACCTCCGCTGACCCCGGCACGTACGTAAATCCAACCGGCACGTAGAACTGCGACAGTACGTCGTAACTCGTGCCCAACTGGGCGTTATTGACCTGGAACTCCATCGTAATCGGGGTACACAGGTCTACCGAGGTCGGCGGTTGGCTAATCAGGTCGGCCTCCAGGAAAGGCGCGATCGGCTCGAAGGTCGAGAGCACCCGATCGTCCACGCAAGCCTCGTCCTGATCGGAGGTCCACCCCGGAGGAACGGTACTCTCGCACGACCAACCTGTCGCGAAGGTGATGGAGGAGACCCCACATCCACCCACCCGCACCTTGAAGCGTACGAGGTTACAGACCTGCGCGCTGGAGTTGACACCGTTGACCGCCCCGAGTCCCTCGAGATTGACGAAGTGGCCATCGCGGAAGGTCTCGATTGGTACCCGCACGGGGTTGTTTGGATCGTCGATCAGGTCAACCTCCTCGACGAGGATTGCGGTCGTATCATTGAACGTGACCCAGTTGCGACCTGCGGCCGACTTGTCGGAGGTGTTACAGACCTCGAGGGTCACGTACGCGCTGTCGGTCACAATGCGCTGGTAGCTAGACGTCAGCTGGTCGATCCGCAGGCGGGCAGGGTCCTCGTAGGTCATTACGAAGTCGACCGGTTCGTTGACCGGTAGCACCCGGCGTCCGTCGCCGATGTCGATCGCGTAGTAGCGGTCGCGGTAGTAGGGCTCCGAGCGCATCGCGTAGTATTCGTCGCCGCGGCTGCTTGACCTAATCGAGCCACAATTCGGCGCGAGGTTTACCTGCATGCTGTACAGGGAGTTGTAATTGTCGACGAGATTCGCGGTGTAGCTCAGGCTGTCGAGTTGTAACATGTAACGGCCGTCCGGGAAGTCCGTAAGCGGCCGCACGGCGAAGGCCCTGTTGCCCTGCGTCGGGTGACCGGAGACGAGTAGATCAACGCTGAGGTCCCCGAACGCACGGAAGACCGCGGTATCGAAGGTGAGGACGATGCTGTCGAGGCGCGGCGCCCGCCGGAACTCGGGACCGAATTCAGCAAAGTACCCTCGGTTGACGTTTGTGAGCTTGAACTCCAGGGTGCTCGGCGTACAGCCCTTCGGGTACTGATCGTTGCTGGCCGTCCCGAACACCGTAAGCGGGCGCCCGACGCGGAACACCTCCCCGAACTGGTCACACTGCGTCTCGCCGGTGGCCGAATTGGCGTAAAAACCGCCGCGCAAGTCGGTCACGAATTCGTACGACCCCGCGAGCGGCCCTTCGGGATTGATCTCGAACATGCCGTGAAAACGCACGACATCATTCGGTTTCAAGACCCAACCATTAGCCCGGAGGCAGGCGCTGAGGTCGAAGCGCTGCCAGGTCTCGTCGGCGGCGGTCTGGAGCGCGTGCGGTATGAAGGGCAGGGTGCACGTCCGTACCGTCCCGGCATCCACCCACTCGAGGGTGCCGCCGTTGAGGAGAAACATCCCCGCCGTGTCCTCCTTGGCCGTGGGCGTGAAGTAGTGCAGGATCACGCCGATATCGTCCGACAGGACCCCGTCGCCGACCCTACCGTCGATGTCGATCCGAACGCTATCCGCCGGGAGGGCCACCTTGGTGTTGGCGAGCGCCGGATCGATCGGCGTCGTGAAGCCCGCGTCCGAGAACCCCAGCGTCGTGCGGTTGATCTCGAAGCTCGTGCCCTGAATACCCTCGGGGCAGGGGTAAAGCTCGGTGATGAGACAGGGCGGGGCCGTCTTGTGGATCCACGGCCCGACGATCTCCTCGCAGATCCACACGTGCTCGCAGTCGCAGTCGGGGCAGTAGTACGCCACCGTCGTCGGGAAGAGCGTCTCGCCGAGGGGCGCGGTGCAGTCGGCGCTCAGACCTAAGGTGAGCGCGTACTCGCCAGAGAGCGCGACCTCGTCTTTCGGACTGAACCGCAAGGTGGCCGTGTCTCCGCGGTACGTGACCCCGAGCAGGGGCATGGGCGTACCGCCGCCGCGGCTCAACGTGCTCGTGCCGTTGTCGATCGTGACGCCTTTCGGCAAAACCACGTAGGCCCGCAGCTCCGCGCTGGCGCTACAGTTGTTGACGAAATCGAATACGAGGCGCCCGAAGTCGAGTTGAACCTGGAAGGGTGCCCCGAGCGCGTAGGCGTCCGGTTGCGTCCGCTGCTCGAAGTCGTCCTGGAGGTTGCGCGGCAAATGCACGGATGGCTCGCTTCCCTCGAGCCGGTTGCCGCACGCGTCGTCGAAGTAGGCAAAAAGCTGGAAGGTGGTCGACGCATCGTTCGCGCAGTTCTCGTCGATGTCGTAGACGCTCTCCGCCGTGCAGTCGAACTCGTAGAAGATCTTAACCGAGAAGCTGTCGAGCAGTCCGAGGTCGTCGTAGGCGCCGTCGCCGTCGAGGTCATCCAGCCCGCGGCCCGCTCCGTCAGGATCGGTCGCGAACTGTCCTGTTTGATCCAGGTCCACCACGGCCGTCAAAACGCTGATCGCGCGGCCGGCCACCTCGACGCGGGCGATTTTGTAATTGTTGGCCGCCAGCAGACCCCCGAAGCTCGCCAGAGCACTGATCGAGATGTCGCGGGCCTGCCCGAAGGTGGGATCCGACTCCCGCCCGAGATTGGACACCCAGAGCTCCATCTCGCCGAGTTGACAGTAGCCCACGTCCGCGGTGGGGAAGGTGGGCGCTTTCGTGATACGGAGGGCGGGCTGCCCGCTGCCGATCGGGAGGTCGGACTGGATCGTAGTCGTGGCGCAGGCTTTGCCGTCACAGCCGAATAGGGTCGTGTGGCGCGCCAGGCGGGAGTCGGCGCAGCGGCTGATGATCAGCGTTTGCGTGAGCACGAGCCGCTCGTTAGGGTCGAAGCGGGTGTCGCCATCTCCTAAGCCGACGCCGTTGCGATTTCCGACGAAGTGCTCACCCGAGAGCACCACGCGGATCAGGGTGTCGCCCGCGGCGGTCACGGTTTTGCGGAAAGGCACCACGATCCCGTTGACCCTCATCTCCCGCACGCTCGCCCCCGGGCCCTGCGCCAGCTCGTAGGTTAGCGTGTCGCTGTAGCCGTTGAAGCTGCCGTTGGCAATTTCCACACTTCGTTCAACCGTCTCGCCGACGCGAAGGGGCGACCTGTTGAGCGCGGTGTTGAGCGTGAAGACCGGAAAGGTGATCGACCCCAGGTAGGGGTCGATTGCGTGGCGCTCAGTGCGATCCGACCCGACGGCGCGAAACTTGATCTTCAGGTAGTCCCGGACCTCGAGCGAGTTGTTAACCCGGATAGTGTCGAGGATCCCGCACCGCGCCTGAAGGATGAGCGCGAACTCGACCCGTGGATTGGTACTCGAGACGTTCGGGAGGGAGATGACCGGGCGACTCGGATTGGCGAGCGAGATCACGCTCACGCCGGGGCTCGATCGGGATGCATCGAGCCCTACGGCTCGCACTCCTTTGAACAACTCCACCGTAACCTCGATCGCCGACGCCGTCGGCGCCCCGGCGGTGCGCTCGACGCGGTACACCGCCACGTCCGGATTGCCGCAGACGTTGAGCTGGGAGGGCTTGCCCGTGGGGCCGGCGTACTCGGCGCGAAGAAAGTTCTGGGCCAACAGCGGCGCGCTCGCCAGAAAGGAGAGGGCCAGGAGCAAAGTCGAAAGCAGTAGGCGCATAGCTCGGGGTAGGGATCGCGGCCCGGCACGTCCCTCTCGGACGTACCCTGGCCTCGGTTCCACCCGGCTGCTTCGCTAAAATTGTACCGAAAGTATTTTCACTATTCTTAATATGTCATTTACCGCTCCGGGCTTCCTTCACGCGGGCCACAAAAGAATTGGCCGTCCCGGTATTGACGGGCGCCACTTCGTACGTCTCTCCGTCGGGCATCTTCTGCGAGAGTTCTTTGCCCTTAAGCGACTCGAGGCTCTCCATAAACCGCGGCGAATTGCTGGCCACATTGAGGATCCCCTGCTTGAATCCGAAGAAATAAAAGGTCTCTCCGGGAGTCTTGAGGTACAGGTAGAGCCGATCGTCCCCGCTGCCCGGCATCTTCAGCTCGAGGTAAGCCTCGAGCTTCTTGTGGATCGGGACGCCGTTGACGAAGGCTAGGTCAACCTTGTCTTTAGCGCTGAAGAAACTCTGGTATTCACCATTGTAGATGAGGGGTAACTGTGGAAAGATAAAGCTATGGTTCGGTTCGCCTTTCGGCAAAACGAAGCCCCCGCCGCGCGCGGCATTGATCGCCGAAGAATCTTCGGGTGCATCTGTCCAATTCAGGAGCGCCGGGCGCAGGAACGGCGTCATCGTGCCGTAGTTGACATCCGGAGCGTCGAAACCCGAGGCCTGGATGTCGGCCGCGACCAAATTTAGGAGCTTGTCCGGGATGATGAGATCGATCGAGAGCAGGGCCTCGACCTCGAGCGTAGGCACCTCGGTTTCGTTTTGCGCGAAAGCGGTCGCGACGGTGCCCGCGGCCTTTACGGAAATGTAGTCGAGGGCGCCGGCGATGCTGAGGGGTCCACTACCGGTGAATGCGCCGGTGTTAACGTTCACCGACGCCAGTTTGCCGGGCGCCGATACCCCAACAACGCGGAGGCTGTCGCCGAACACGAACTCGCCCGTCGCCGGGCGGTGGTCGAGTAGGCCCGCACTCACGTCGAATACCGAGCGATCCTGCCCCGTGTCGGTCGGGTCGAACAGCGCTGGGTAGGCCGCCTGCGTCTCGCGACTAAGGAACACGCCCGTGTGGAGGTCATCGCCCTCTGGACTCTTCGGCAGGTCGTACGGCAGTAGGAGGTCGTCTTTGTTGCCGAACGTCCGGACGCTGAACCAGCGCGCCCGCGGAAGCCCCGGCACGTCGAGCTTCGCGAAGCCGTCGAAGTCTAGCTCCGGGCGCGAGGCATCCAGTCCGATGGTGCCCCGGAAGCGCGTCCGCTCGTCGATGAGGAGCCCGTCCGCCTCCGTCACCTCGCCGAAGGCGCGCGTGACGGCGTCCTTGGTGGCGCGAGAGCCTTTACCGACGCGCTCGCCGATGATGTCGGTGAAGAGGATGCGCTGCTGGCGACTCGGGAGATCGTAGCGGTAGTAGCCCCGGGCCTTATAGTCTTTGCGCCCGAATAGCTGGACGGTGGCGCTATCGATGAGGTGATACTTCGTGATGCTATCGGCCAGGATGCGGGCGTTGATTAGCGGGGCGATCTCGCCGTCCTTCCCGATGCTCAGCCGACCATCCGCCGGGTAGATGAGGGCATCGGCGGAGGCCACCACCGGGACGCCCCCCACCTCGAGCGAAGCCGAACTCAATTCGTAGCGGGCGGTCTCAGCGCGGAAGTTGAGGCTGTCGCGCGCGGGGTCGGTGCTCGCAAAGCCGCCACGCTCCCCCGGCGCACTGCTGAAGTCGATCCGTTGGGCTTCTATGTCCCAGTCAAACTTGCTCGTCGAGGACGCGAAGCGACTGGCGATGAGCTCGACCGTCACCGTGGAGTCGTTGGCGAGGAAGGCGCCCTTGCCGCGATCGAGGTCAAGCGTCGCGCTCAGGTTGTCCGCCTTGAGGGCGATGCCACTGCCGTCGGTCGACTTGATCGCCAAGTCAATAGTGTCCCCGCGCAGGGAGTACGGGCCGTAACTCAGCAGGTCGGATTTAATGGTCGCCTTGGGCCAGTCGTGGACGCCCCGAGCGTTGAGGCCCGTCGGCGTCAGGATCAGCCCGCCCATGAGGGTGTGGGTCCCGTCGGCGAAGATCAAGAACGGTGGCGCCTCGCTGTTGACGTACATGCTGTCGCGGTACGGCAACCAATCAATGACTACGTCGGTGCCTTTGGCCTGGGGGGTCTTGACCGGCCCATTCCTGTTCTCGACCATGTCGAAGTTGTCGGCCGAGGCCATCATCTCCTTCGGGAGAAACAGGAAGTCATCACTCGCCACGGTGGCGGTGAGGTACTGGAGGGTCCCCTTGCCGCGATAGCCGTGGTTGCTGAGGTCGAGCCCGCCGCGGAAATTACCGGCGGCGTCGTAAGTGGGCCAGCCCGCGAGCGGGGTCTCGGCGTAGTGGCCAAGGCTGCGGTCCTCCTCCCGGATGTAGATCTCTTCTTTGTAAGGTGGGAAGATATTGGCGCTAAACATGGTCCCCTTAAAGCGCACATCCTCATCGGTAAAGTTGTCGAGTGAGTTGAAGGAAAATTTGTCGAGCTGGAAGTAGAAGCTGTCCCGCGTGTAGGCCGTGTCAAAATTGCTCGACAGATCGTAGTAGACGAAAGAGGGTTTGTCGGTTTGGAGGCTCGGAAAGACCGGGATGTCCTCGCGCCCAGATTTATTCGCCGGGGCGTCAATGAGGATCGTCCCGGAGACCTTTTCGATCCGCGAGGCGATACTTTTGGGCTCGGGCGCGTCTTTGGCACCTTCGGGATTGGGCTGAGGGACGAAGATGTCGACGTAACGCACCGAGTCGAGCCGCACCTGATTCGGAGCGTAGACGTAGCGGAAGTCCTTGCCCTCTAGCACGGTGTAACCGGCATACAGGGTTCCGTCGAACTCGATCGAGCGGTCGCCGCCCATCACGATCTGATTGGCGAGTGGCACGAAGGCTACGCGTTGCTTCCGACTCAGCTCCAGGTTCTTGATCCCGTCCACGAGCATCTCTCCAGTGCGGGCATTAAAGGTCGCGTTGGTCTCCTTCGTGTCGGACTTGACGTAGAGGTTGTCGAAGTCACTCTTGCCCTGGGCGGCGTTGACGAAGTGGAACAGCTTCTCGTGGACCGTGACTTGCTTGGTGTCGATATCGAAGTCGATGAATCCGTCTCTCACGAGATCGAAGTACAGCGTCTGGACGCTCTCCACTGAGAACTTCGGGTCGATGCGCCTAGCGAGCACATCGCCGTCGAGAACGCGCCCCTCTCGCTCGGCAACCGCCTTAATGACGTTGAGCGGGTTGTAGGTCGCGATGTTTTGGTATTTGTTGTAGTCCGCCGCGCTGAAGTACTGGAGGCTAGTGAAGTCGGCGCGCGAGATGGTTTTGGCCACGGCGAGCTTGCCCTCGCCAATGAGGATCGAGTCCTGGTCGACGAAGATCTTGACCTCGTTGACGTCGATGTTGAAGTCTTGGAGCGAAGAGTAGAATGGGTTCCTGTCTGCTGCGCGCTCGCCCCGCGTGAGGGTGATCGTGCGGTCTACGAGGTTGAAGCGGGCGTTAACGGAGGGGTGGGTGATGCTGTCGCGGCCGTAGAAGTACGTACTCTTCACCTGCGAGCCGACCACCCGCTCCCCGCGGCGGATGACGAAGGCCTTGGCCACCCCTTCGTAGATGAGCTTGCCCCCCTGGTTGCGGAGCTCGATGCGAGCCGGCTTGCCGCTGGGGCTGTCGCCGAAGATCGTGAGGCCCTGCATCCGGAAGCCGCCAATGTAGGTAAGGCCCTCAGTGAGGTCCGTGATCCGCAACACGTTGTCGTAGGACGTGAACCGCGGGTAGCTGCCCGTGGCCTCGTCGCCATTGGAGGTGATCTTGTCGGCGAAACTGCCGGTCACTTTCTTCTCCCCGAAGTATTTTGGATTGTACATCTGCACGGAGTCCGCCTCGTAGAGGCTGCTCGTCACATCGACACTGTATTTCCCTAACGTCACATAAACGTCCGTAAGGCCGAGGCGATCCCAATTGGCGCGCCCGCGGGTACCGGCGAAGCGCTTCTGCACCGGGTAGTACTTTCCGAGGGCGCCGGCAATGGTAATGCTGTCCGCTTTGCGCACAGCGACCAGGCGCAGGGTGTCGAACGTCAGCTCCGGCTCGCCGCCGACGATGTCGAGGGCGAAGCTATTGGACCGCGCGAACCAGGCCACGCTGCCGCCGTCGTGCAGGGCCCCAGTCCCGAAAAAGGATTTCGAGAAATCTAGGAACGTCGCGTAGTTGGTGAATTTTCGTCCCTCGATTGCGCTTAGGACTTCAGACAGGGCCCGGTGCCAGTCATCGAAGGTTTTTGCGCCCTTCTTGTCGGAAGGCACCTTCGAGAGCGCCGAGAGGTAGTCCTCGAACAGCGGCGCGACTGGCATACGTTCCGCGAGCATTGCATTGGCGACCGCGAAGACCTGCCGCTGTTGCTCAGGCGTGTAAGAGTTGAGCCGCGGACCGAGGTCCCGCACGAGCCGAGTGGCGGACTCGCGTTTCCCGGCGGTCATAAACGCCTCTATGTCACCCAAGAATGCGGCCGTCGATTGGCGCGAGAAAGAGTCGACCTTCTGTGCGTGTAGGCCGGAGACTACGGTTACGCTTAACAGGAAGACCACGAAGAGAAGGCGGTGCGTCATAGGGGTTGGTTGGGGCCGTAGCGCAGCGCCAGCCACTTGCCGCGCTGGCGCCGCTCGAGCATCCGCAGGCCTGCCGCCACAGCGGCTCGGTCGAGGTCGACCATGTCGGCCTCTAGGATACCGCTCATCCACAGTTGGCCGTCGGGCGTGAGCCGTTGAGCTAACGCCGGCATAGCGGGGATAAGTACGCTCCGCTGAACGTTGGCGAGCAGGCGATCGAAGCGTTCGTCCGGCAAACTGTGAGCGTCGCCGAGGGCCACGAGGTCCAGGTGGATCTGGTTCCGTGCCGCGTTGGCGAGGGTGCTCGCGATGCAGCGCGGGTCGTAATCCGTTGCCACGACCCGGCTCGCGCCGAGCCGGCGCGCCACCATCGCCAGAATCCCGGTACCCGTCCCGAAGTCGAGTACGGTTTTGCCGAAAGGCGCACCCTCGCGCAGGAGCTCCACCATCATGTGGGTGGTCTCGTGGTGGCCGGTGCCGAAGCTCATCTCCGGCACGATCTCGAGCTCGTGCTCGAAGGCCTCCGACGACGCGTGAAACGGGGCCCGGATCCGCAGAAAGCTCCCGATCTCGGCCGGGGCGAAATTTTCCTCCCAGACTTGGTTCCAGTTGCGGTCCGCGATCCGGACACGGGTGAGCCGGAGGTCGAACCGCGCCGCGACCGCCTCAATCTCGGCGTCTAACTCCGCGGTCGCGGCGTCCTCGGCGAGGTAGGCACACGTCACCTCCCCCTCCTCCGCGAAGGCGTCGAACGGCAGTTCCGACAGCAGGGCCACCACCGTCGCGGTATCGAGCGCCCGGCTCTCGAGACGGTACTCCCGGGTGTCGCTCACGCGGATAAGTAGGTCTCGCGAGCGTTGTAGACCTCGCCGCGGGCCGCGCGCAGGGTGTTCTGGATCAGGCTCACGACCGTCATTGGGCCAACGCCACCGGGCACGGGTGTGATCGCGGAGCACTTCGGCGCCACGCCCTCGAAGTCGACGTCTCCCACGAGGCGGTAGCCACGCTTGCGGGTGTCGTCTTCGAGGCGATTGATGCCCACGTCGATGACGACGGCCCCGGGTTTCACCATGTCGGCCGTCACGTAGTTCGGGCGCCCGATGGCGGCTATGAGGATGTCGGCTGTCGCCAAAACCTGCGCCAGGTCCTGCGTGCGCGAGTGGCAGAGGGTCACGGTGGCGTCCCCGACGCGGGCCTTACGGCTCAACAGAATGGCGATGGGCGTGCCGACGATATTGGAGCGCCCGAGCACCACGGCGTGCTTGCCGGCAGTGGGGATGTCGTAGCGCTCCAACAGCTGCAAAATGCCGTAGGGCGTGGCCGGTAGGTAGGCGTCCAACCCTTGCGCCATGCGTCCGAAATTCATCGGGTGAAATCCGTCGACGTCCTTGGCCGGGTCGATGGCAAGCGTCACGGCGGTCTCGTCGACGTGAGGCGGGAGCGGCAGCTGGACGATGAAGCCGTCGACGCTTGCGTCGGCGTTGAGGCGCGCGATGAGGTCGAGGAGCTCGACCTGCGTCACGGTCTCGGGCAGGCGTTCGATGGTGCTGCGGAAGCCGACCTCCTCGCAGCTGCTGATCTTGTTGCGCACGTAGGAGGCGCTGGCCGGGTGCTCGCCCACCAGCACGGCCACCAGGTGTGGCGCCCGATTACCTAGCATGACGTGGGAGGCTACCTGCTCGGCGAGTTCAGCCTTGATGCGAGCGGCGAGGACGCCACCGTCGAGGAGTTTCATACCGCGAAGATCGGACGCATAATTGTTACCCGCCGCCCCGCGCTCCCCACACCGCGACCAGACGCCCCTCGCTACCTTGCCGCCATGACGCTAACCTTCCCGGATGATTTCGCGTGGGGCACCGCCACCTCCGCGGCCCAGATCGAGACCGCCTCCGAGCACAACTTCCGCGGCCTGCGCGCCCGCGACGGCCGCATCTTCGACCGCACCACCGACCACGAGCGCCGGCGCCACGAGGACGCCGCCACCATCGCGCGATTTGGGACGATCTACACTTGCAGCCTCGACTGGGCGGCTCTCCAGCGCCAGCAGTACGCCGCCTTCGACAAGGGGCTCGTGGCCCAGTACCGCGAGTTCTTCGCCGACCTGCGCGAGCGCGGCGTCGACGTCATGCTCACGCTGCACCACTTCGCCCACCCAGCCTGGTTCGAGGCCACCGGCGGCTGGGTTTGGGAATCCAATCTCGAGGTGTTCTACGATTACGCGGCCCGCGTCATGGAGGCCTTCGGGGATTTAGTCACCGACTGGAGCACCTTCAATGAGCCAAATACCTTCGCGCTCCAGGCTTACTTCCGGGGGGTGTGGCCACCCTACGAGAAAAGCCTCACCAAGGCCACGCGCGTGGCCGGCAACATGGGCCAGGCGCACCTCCACATCTACCGCAAGCTGAAGGCGCGCTACCCGCAGGCCCGCGTGGGCTACAGCCTCGGGTGCGCATACCTCGAGGGGCGCGGCTTCCGCGCGCAGGCCACGGCCAAGCTCGTGGACTGGTGGTATTACACGCGCAGCATCAAGCTCTTCGAGCCTACCGACTTCGTGGGACTGAGCTACTTCGCCTACGTGCCCTTCTCGCCGGCGGCGCTCGACGTAGTGGACAATCGCGCCAAGGTGGAGGCGATGGGCCTCCTGCACGACGACATGTACGCCCTCAAGGTCGAAGGCCTGGCCTACAACATCCAGCGCGCCCACAAGGACAGCGGCAAGCCGGTCTGGGTGCTCGCCAACGGCGTCTGCACGGCGGACGACGGCTTTCGCCAAAACCTGTTGACACAGTACCTCACTGCGGTCCACGGTTGCATCCGCCAGGGGGTGCCGGTGATCGGGTACAACGTCTGGAGTGCCTGGGACAATTTTGAGTGGCACCTCGGGCCGAGCTACCGCTTCGGCCTGATGGCCGTCGATCCGGGTACTCTCGACCGCGTCAACACCGCCACCGCCGACTGGTACGCCGACCTCACCGAGACCAAGGAACTCGAGCTGTGACTGCGCGGCGCTGCGGCCTAATGGCAGGCATCGCGGCGTGCGCGGTTTTGGCGAAAGCCCAGGTCCCGACACCGGAGTCGGCAGGGCTCGGCGAGGCCGTCGTCGCGCACCAGCGCATCTGGGGGGCGAGCGGCAATCCGGCAGCCAAACCACTAGGCGAGTCGCGCCTCAGCGTACAGGTCTACGGCACGAGCCTCACCGGGCCCGCGGCGCTCTCGCGCTTCGGACTCGATTTGGGGCTCCAGAGTCGCGGGGAAGGGACTCGCTTCCAGCTCGGCATTCAGCACTTTACCCCTCCGGGCTACAGCGTATCTGCATTCCGCCTCGGCGTTAGCCGCTCCCTCTCGGAAGGCCTGGAGGCCGGCCTGCGGATCGGCGTGCTCACCGGCAACTACGCGGAGTACGGCAGGGAGCTGCTCCCCATTGCCGAGGGAGGGATCGCCTACCGCATAACCGCCACGCTCCGCGCCGGGGCACACTACAGCTATACGTCACGCAGCTTCGTCCCAATGGCGCAGCGCCGACTGCAGGTCGGGATCGACTACGAGAGCAGTCCGAAAGTCACCATATTGGTGGCGGCCTCACAAGCGGTCTCGGAGCCGGTCAACGGGCAGCTCGGCATCCGCTACGCACCCGCGGAACGGCTGCAACTGATGGTCGGCTACCAGACCCTCGGCCAGCGAATCTCCTTCGGGTCGACCTTCGCGGTGTCGGATTCGCTTTCGCTAAAACTTGCGGCGGTCATCTATGCCCAGCTGCCGGTGGCGGCGGTGTACGGATTGTCGAAAGATTGGCAATGAGCGAATGAGGCGCGGGAAGTGTCCGGAGCGACGAGGCAGCGGATCGATCAACATACTGTGGAGGTCTTCCCCAGATCTCCTCACTCACAGTTTCATTCGAGTTCCGCGTGCTCGGGCCCGGCCGGTGTGGCTTCGACCTCGGCGAGGGTCGTCGGGTTTTGGCGCAAGCTGAACCCTACACCGCCGCCGAGCAGCAAGGCGATGACGGCGAGCGAGACCCACGCCGGCAGATGAATCACGTCGTGCAGAAGAAGTTTGACGCCGACGAAGGCCAGGATGAGTACGAGGGCGTATTTTAGCAGGTGGAAGCGGTCCATCATGCTCGCCAGCAGGAAGTATAGCGAACGCAGACCGAGGATGGCAAATATATTGGACGTAAACACGATAAACGGGTCGCGCGTCACCCCGAAGATGGCCGGGATGGAATCGAACGCGAACAGGATGTCGGTGGTCTCGACCACGAGAAGAGCAACGAACGCGGGCGTCGCCATACGTACCCCGTCTCGAATTACGAAAAAGTGATCGTCGGCGTGTTCGTGGCTTACGGGGTAGACCTTACTGAGCCATTTTACCACGCGGTTGTCCTCAGGATGGACCTCCTCCCCGCCGGAGCGGTACATCGTGTAAGCACTGTAGAGCAAGATGAGTCCGAAGATGTAGAGGATCCACTCGAAGCGCTCGAGGAGTACCGCGCCGACTCCGATCATGAGCCCGCGGAAGATGATCGCCCCGAGGATACCCCAGAAGAGGATTCGGTGTTGGTGGAGCGGCGCAATCCCGAAGGCGGCGAAGATCAAAGCGATGGCGAAGACGTTGTCCATCGATAGACTTAGCTCTACGAGGTAGCCCGTGACGTACTGGATCGCAGCCTCGCGTCCCTCGAGCCCGACGGCGCCAACCGTCTCCCCTAGGCCGAGCCAGTGCGCGTCGTACCCGAAGTATAAGAAGACCCCGAACGCGAGCGCGAGCGAGGTCCACAGGGCTGTCCACTTCAGCGCCTCCTTGGCGTGAACGACGTGGGGATTGGGGTTGAGGAGGCCGAGGTCGACGGCGAGCAGACCGCAGATAATGGCGATGAAGAGGATCCAGATCACGGGGGCGGGGGGTTGGTAGCAGCCCCGATAGTAGAAGGGCGGGGCGGGGCGTGTGTGCGGGGCGTTCAACAAGGTAGGCGCCGCGGCCCGGAGCCGCGTCTCTACTTTGGCGCCACGTTATGGCGGGAGACAAGGATAAGGTAAGGATCGACAAGTGGCTATGGGCCGTGCGCATCTTCAAGAGCCGCACCATCGCCAGCGAAGTCGTCAAGCAGGGCCACGTCAAGCGCGCCGGCAAGACCCTCAAGGCCTCCAGCTTGGTGACGCCGGGCGACAAGCTGCGCGTGCGCCGCAACGGCTACGATATGGAGTACGAGGTGCTCCAGGTGCTCGATAAACGTGTGGGCGCACCGATCGCCATCACGTGCTACCGTGACGTCACCCCGGCCGAAGAGCTCAACAAATTCGACGCGTGGTCCAGTTCGGGGGCGACTCCCGGACTCAGGGAGCGGGGCGCCGGCCGCCCGACGAAGCGCGAGCGCCGGGACATCGATGAGTTCCGCGATGCCGATCCCGGATATGATTGGGGTTGGGTGGACACCGAGGACAATGAGGAGGGCGACGGCTGACGCGGAGCAAGTCTGATCCTTTGGACGATTGCTGCGTCACGTCTACCCCCGAACCACCAAACGTTCTCTTCGTTATGCAAGCGTCGCAGCCCCAAACGGTAGAGTCAGAAGCGCAGAGCTTCGCTGTCCTTACTACCTGCTGCGTACCGGTAGAACCCCTCCCCGCTCTTGACGCCCAGGCGACCCGCGGCCACCATATTGACCAGCAGCGGACAAGGCGCGTAGCGATCGAGCCCGAATCCGTTTTGGAGGACGCGCAATATGCTCAAGCACACGTCGAGGCCGATGAAGTCGGCGAGCTGCAGCGGCCCCATCGGGTGCGCCATCCCGAGCATCATGACCGTGTCGATCGCCTCGACCTGGGCGACGCCCTCCCAGAGACTGTAGATTGCCTCGTTAATCATCGGCATCAACACCCGGTTGCTGACGAAGCCCGGGTAGTCGTTGACCTCGACGGGGGTCTTGCCGATCGCGGTGCTGAGGTGCATTACGGTGGCCGTCGTCGCATCGCTCGTCGCGTAGCCCCGGATCACCTCGACGAGGCGCATCACCGGTACCGGATTCATGAAGTGCATCCCGATGACCTGGTCGGGTCGCTTCGTGGCGGCGGCGATTTGCGTGATCGAGATGCTCGAGGTGTTGGTGGCGAGGATGGTTTTGGCGGAAGCCGCCTGGTCGAGTTGGCGGAAGATGTCGAGCTTGACGGTGGGATTCTCGGTGGCGGCCTCGACGACGAGGTCGCAGTCCCGTACGGCTTCCGCCAAAACGGTTGAGACCCGTAGTCTCCCGAGCGTGTCTGCTTTTTCCTCGGCCGTGAGCTTGCCTTTTCCCACCTGCCTGTCGAGGTTACGAGCGACGGTAGCCTGCGCGCGCTCGAGGGCGGCGGGGTCGACATCCACAAGGGTGACGGCGTGGCCGTGCTGCGCGAAAACGTGGGCGATGCCGTTGCCCATGGTCCCGGCGCCGATGACTGCGATTTGCTTCATGTGAGGGCGAAGGTGGGGAGCGCGCCGCGCAATTCCCACGGCCTCTTACCTTGGCCCTTTCCGATCAACTATCTAAGCACATGTTCCTCGTCGCCGACGTCGGCTCCACCAAAGCCGACTGGACCTTTTACTCCCCCGAGATTGGCGCGCACGAGGTGGCGGGCATTGGGGTCAACCCCAACCTCCACACCGACGCCGAGATGCACACCGTGCTCTCGTCGGTCTGCCCGGAGCACATCCCGCAGGGCAAGGTGCTGTGGGTGCATTACTACGGCACCGGGATCTGGGACGCCGGTCGGGCGCAGCGCCTCCAGACGATCCTCCACGCCAACTTCCCCTCGGCTGAAATCTTCGTCCATCACGACCTGCTCGGCGCGGCACGCGCCGCCTGCGGCGACGCGGCCGGCGTGGCCTGCATCCTCGGTACCGGCAGCAACTCCTGCCTCTACGACGGCGTCAGGGTGACCGACAACGTCACCAACCTCGGGTGGCTCCTCGGGGACGAAGGTTCGGGTGTGGACCTCGGCAAGCGCCTCATCCGCGCCTACAGCTACCGCGAGCTTACCCCGGAGGTGCGCGAGCTGTTCGAGGAAAGTACGGGCTACAATCGTCAGAGCATCGGGGACGCCCTTTACGGTCCGGGGAATCCGAATCGCTTCTTGGCAAGCTTCAGTCCCTTCGTCCACGACAATCTCGAGCACCAATGCGTCCGTAGCCTGGTCGTTGATTCGGTGACGGAGTTTGTCCGGCGACACGTCCTGAAGTACGCCGCCGCCAAGGAGCTCCCGATCAGTTTTATCGGCAGCATCGCCTACCACTACCAGGACATCGTGCGCGAAGTTTGCACCGCCCACGGGCTCGCCTGCGGTAATATCGCCAAGAAGCCCATCGAGGCGCTCACTACGTACCACCGCGAGGTCCACTACCCCGTATGAGCTCAGAGATCAAGCGCATCGCCGTGATGACCAGCGGCGGGGACGCCCCCGGGATGAACGCCGCCATCCGCGCCGTCGTCCGGACGGCCTCCTACCACAACCTCCACGTCTACGGGATCAACCACGGCTACGAGGGTATGATCAACGGTGACCTCGAGCAGCTCGAGCGCCGCACGGTCGGTAATATCATCCAGCGCGGGGGCACTTTCCTAAAGACCGCCCGCTCGGACCGGTTCCGTACGCCCGAGGGCCGCAAGCAGGCCTACGAGAGTCTCGTAGCCCATGACATCGATGCCCTCGTCGTCATCGGAGGCAACGGCACCTACGCCGGCGGCAAGATCTTCGGTGAGGAGTACGACCTCCCGATCATTGGTGTGCCGGGTACGATCGACAACGACATCTTCGGCACCGACCTTACGATCGGCTACGACACAGCCGTCAATACGGCCGTCGATTGCGTCGACCGCATCCGCGATACGGCCGAGAGCCACAGTCGCACCTTCTTCGTGGAAGTGATGGGGCGGCACTCCGGTTTTATCGCCCTGAGCACCGCGATTGCCACTGGCGCCGGGCGGGTCCTGATCCCGGAAAGTGGCCCGAATGCGCTGGAGTCCATGATCAATTTCCTCAAGAAGAGCATCCGCCGCAAGAAGCGCTTCAGCCTCATCATCGTGGCGGAGGGCAATGAGGTCGGCAACATAAACGAGATTGCCGCGGCCGTCGGTGAGGCGATTCCCGAGATGGAGGCTCGTGTGGCGATGCTGGGCCACCTCCAACGCGGGGGTGCGCCGAGCAGACTCGATAGAATCCTGGCAAGTCGGCTCGGGCACGGCGCCGTAGAGGGATTACTAGCTGGCAGACGAGGGGAGGCCGTGGGACTGATTAACGACCAAATCACTTTCACGCCCTTCCAGCAAGCGATCGAGGAAGCGAAACCCGTGAGTGAGGAGCTGATCCGGCTGGCCGAGATTTTGGCGCTGTAAGGTTGGCCTTTGGCGGCATTGGCCGGCGGCGTCGATGGCCTGCAGCGTTCCTTCAGGGTAGACACCCGTGTCGATTATCGATGGCCGGCGCGGCAGCGCGAATATTCCGGCAGTGGGCCAGCATGAACTTCACGTAGATTTAATCTAGATAATCCGCGATTTCCTTGGTGGGGGAGTCACCGTACCCTACGTTTGCGTCGCTGGAAATAATCCAGATAAGACCTCCCCATGCGATACACGACCCTACTCCTGTCAGGCGCGCTCGCCGCTTCCGCCGTATTTAGTGCCTGTGACGACGACGAAACTCTCGTCGTATCAACGCCAGCCTACGACGTACCCGCTACCTACTCTTTCGAGAATGTCGACTACTCCGGCCAGCAGGCGCGCATCGCGCAGCTCAACGAGATGAAGGCCTACATGGCCACGGGCGGCAAGGGCGCCACGCTCGACGCGGAAAGATTGGCGGCGATGTTTACGAATGGCCCAGGCGCCGGCTTCGCCAATACTTACGAGAAGGATATTCGCTCAAAGGTCTTCGCAGCGGTCCAGGGTGATTTCGACGGCCACTTAGACGCTCTCGCCGAGAATAGCCGCAGCACCCTTCCCGCGATGCCGGGTCAAGCAGGCGTGCTCACCTCTCCCGACGGCGCCAAGACTTACCTCGTCAACGCCCGCGGCGTGGAGTACGGACAAATCGTACAAAAGGGCCTCATGGGCGCCTGTTTCTACTACCAGGCCACGACCGTGTACATGGGCGCGGAGAAGATGTCGGCCGACAACGTAATCGTGAAGCCGGGCGAGGGCACGGCCATGCAGCACCACTGGGATGAGGCCTTCGGGTACTTTGGCGTCCCGCGCGACTTCCCCGCCAATAAGGTCGGCGCCGCGTACTGGGGCGGCTACTCCGACGAGCGGGACGCGGTGATAGGCTCCAACGAAAAGCTGATGGGCGCGATGATCAAGGGTCGCGCCGCGATCCTCAATGACGACTACGCCACCCGCGACGCGGCCATCGCCGAGGCGCGCGCGATCTGGGAACTTATCGCGGCATCGAGCGTCATCCACTACCTCAACACCGCGAAGGCCAATCCCGACAACGACGCAATCCGCATGCACGTCCTGTCCGAGGGCCTGGGCTTCGCCTACGCGCTCCAGTTCAACGAAACGACCAAATTTAACCGCGAGGACTACCGCGCCTGGGTCACGGCGCTCGCCGGGGCTCCGGAGTTTGGGGACATGGACTTCTACAGCATCGACGCAGCGAAGATCGATGTCGCCCGCAAGGCTATCGCCGAGCGCTACGGGCTGACGGGCCAGGTCGATAGCCTTTAATACCGATATGATGACGTTCTTAGGCTCTTCTGCATTGAGATCCGGCTTTCGCCAAAATCTCCTGAACCCAAGTCTCGCGTTCGCGCTTGCGTTCGCATTCGCAGCCTGCAACGACTCCGGCGACGCGGTCACGACCGACTGCGTCTCGAGCGTCGACCGCGGGCAGGTTTTGGCGAAAGCCGACGAACTCGTACGTCGCAGACTCGCCAGCCTCACTAGCAGTGCCGAGTCTTTACAGAAAAACCTCGCCGACCTACGTACACAACGCAACGAGGTTGAGATCAGTGAGGCCCGTCGCGCCCTGCTCGCCGCCTGGATCGACTACCGCGAACTGGCGCCCTACAGCCTGTTGGTAGACCCCACCACGAGCCTCGGAGAGCATGTGGGCCCCTTCCCGACGGATACGAGTAACGTACTCAAGGCCGTCGCAAATGGGACCTTCGACCCTACGTCAACGCCGAGTTTCGACCGCGGCTTCCCGGCGATCGAGTACCTGCTGTTCGGCTCGGACAGCACGGCCGCGCTCGATTTGCTGGACCGAGATCCGAATCGAGTCGCCGTGATGGTCGCCTACGCCGAGGCCGTCCAAAAGCGGGTCGCCGCAGTCCAGCAAAACTGGCAGTCCACGGAGTCCGCTACGTTTAAATCCCAGGTCGGCACCGACGCCGGCTCCGGGATCTCGCGGCTCGTCAACTCCATCAACAAGCACTTCGAGGACATGCGCCGCGACGAACTCGGCCTACCGTTCGGCGCCAGTCTCGGATTCCCGAGTCCGCGCGTCGTGCAGGCCCGCTACTCCGGTGAGTCTCGGTTGCTGCTGTTGCGCGGGATTGCCGCCTCGGAGGAGGTCTTTGGCGCACCCAACGACGGCAGCACCCTCGCGGGCTACCTTTCCGGACTTAACAACGACGATGGGGCGGCCCTCGCGCAGGACATCTACGGACAGTACCAAACCATGCTGGCGACGGGGCGGCAGATCCAATCTCCCCTGAGCGCCGCAGTAGTCGAGGAGCGCGACAAAGTTCAGGCCCTGTACACCGCCATGAGCCGCCAGGTGGTCTTCCTCAAGACCGATCTCCCGGCCGTGACCTGCGTAGCCATCACGTACGTCGACAACCCGAGCGACAGCGACTAGGCTCCCCTCCGAATGACGGCCCCCTCCCCTACCCTCCCTGGCTACTGGCAGCGCTCCGTCGGCATCTGGCCGCTGGTCACCTTCCGGGTGCTGTTCGGTTTAGTAGCGGCCTACGGCGCGGCGCGCTTCGGACTCGAGGGCTGGGTAGAGGCGCTGCTGGTGGAGACGAGCTACAAATTTAGCTTCTGGGGTTTCTACTGGCTGCCGAGGCCTGGACCCATCGGGGCTTACGCGCTGTATACCACGATCTTTGGCTCGGCGCTGGCCGTTGCTTTTGGTTGGCGCTTTCGGTGGAGCTGTGTGGTGTTCGTGCTCGCGTTCGCCTACGCCGAGTTGCTCGACGCGACGCACTACCTCAACCACTATTACCTCGTCGTGCTGCTCGGCGTCTTGCTGTGGCTGACGCCCGCCGCAGCCGCCGGCTCACTTGACGTGCGGGCGGGGCGTACCGAGTACCGCCCGCGGGTACCGGCGTGGTGTGTCCACGCCCTGATGCTGCAGCTAGGCTTGGTGTACGTGTTTGCAGGGCTCGCCAAGGTCAACGCTGACTGGTTACTGCGCGCCATGCCGCTGGCGGTCTGGCTCCCGGAGCACGCCGACTGGCCAGTCGTCGGACCGCTGCTCGCGCACCCGGCCACCGCCTACGTCGCCAGCTGGGCCGGGTGTCTGTACGACCTCACCATCGTCGGTTGGTTGCTCTGGCCGCGGACCCGCCGGTACGCCTACGCGTTCGTGCTGCTGTTCCACGGGATGACGTGGGCGATGTTCAACATCGGACTTTTCCCCCTGATCATGAGTGCCGGGACGCTGATCTTTTTCTCGGACGGTGCGCACCGCAGGTTTTGGCGCAAGCTGTCAAAGGTCGCGTCACTTGGCTTGTCAAAGCCATCGTGCCTCGAGGGAGCTGACATAAACTCGCAAGTATTGGCCAGACCTGCCCTGGCGCCTCAGACCCTGCTCGCCGGTTTTTTCCTACTACAAGTAGCCCTGCCGCTGCGGGCACTCACTTACCCCGGACCCGTGGCCTGGGGCGAGGAGGGCTACCGCTTCGGCTGGCGCGTGATGTTGGTCGAGAAGGTCGGGCACGCCGCCTTCACGGTCGTCGAGCCGTCTACAGAGCGCCGCGTCGAAATCAACAACCGCGACTACCTCAGCGACTACCAGATCAAGCAGATGGCCATCCAGCCGGATTTCGTGCTTCAGTACGCGCACCACCTCGCCGACGTATACGCGGCATCGCGCGGTTGGGACTCACCCGCGGTCTACGGCGACGTCTGGGTCTCGCTCAACGGTCGGCGCTCTCGACGGCTCATCGACGGTAGCGTCGACCTGGCCGCGCAGCGTGATGGGCTGGCGCCAAAACCGTGGATCCTTCCCTTCGATGAATAGGTCCGCGACGACACGCCTCGGCGTCGCGCTGCTGCTCTGGGCCATGGCGGGTCTGCTGGGCGCACAGACGGTGAGGTTCCGCGTGCTTGACGCCATCACGGCCGAACCGCTGGAGGGCGCCCTCGTGTACCTCACGCCCGCCGGCCCCTCGGCCATCTCCGACGCGACCGGCGGCGGGTCCCTGACGGTAGACTCTGCCCCGCCGGCACAGGCGAGCGTCACCTGCAGTTTGCTCGGCTTCGAAGTCGCCGAGCTGGCGTGGGAGGGCTTTCGCCAAAACCCGCTGTTCCGCCTCCTCCCTACCGCCTACAAACTTCAGGAAGTCACGGTGGCGGATAGATCGCGGGAGCGCGTGTCGAACGGACGCTTACGCGATGTCGAGGGAACGGCCATCTACGCCGGACGCAAAACCGAGCTCATTCTCCCCGGCAAACTCGATGGCAACCTCGCCACCAACAACGCCCGCGAAATCTTCAAGAGCGTGGCGGGGCTCACGGTCTGGGAAAACGACGCGGCCGGTCTGCAACTCAGCGTCGGGGCCCGCGGTCTCGACCCCAACCGCACCTCCAATTTCAACACCCGCCAAAACGGCTTCGACATCTCGGCCGATGCGCTGGGCTACCCGGAGAGCTACTACACGCCCCCGGCCCAGGCGCTAGAGCGCATCGAGGTCGTGCGTGGGGCGGCGAGTCTGCAGTACGGGACGCAGTTCGGCGGGCTACTCAACTTCAAACTGAAGGAAGGCGTGGCCGACAGCAAACTCCTCGTCGAGAGCGAGCAAACCGTGGGCAGCTACGGGCTATTCAACAGCTTCAACTCGGTCTCTGGGACAGTCGGGAAGCTGAGGTATTACGGCTTCGGGCAGTACAAACGCTCCCAAGGCTGGCGCGACAACACCGGCTTCGAGCAAGGCACGGGCCACCTCAACGTGCAGTACGCCTGGACGAAGCGCACACAACTCGGCGCCGAACTCACGCACATGCGCTACCTGGCGCAGCAGCCCGGAGGTTTGGTCGACTTCGAGTTCGCCGAAGACCCAAGCCAGTCGAAGCGCGGGCGCAATCACTTCCGCGTCAACTGGACGCTGGCCGCGCTCCACTTCGACCACGCCTTCTCGGAGCGGACCAAGATCAACGTGCGCACCTTCGTGCTCGACGCCGGCCGCGATGCCTTGGGCGAACTCGGGCCGATCAACCGGCCGGATCCTTTGCGCGAGCGCGACCTGATCCGCGGGGAGTATCGCAACTTCGGACAGGAAGGGCGGCTCCTGCACCGCTACACACTTGGCGCAAAGCCGGCTACTTTCCTGATAGGCTACCGCTACTACAGTGGCTTCACCCGAAATCGGCAGGGGCTAGGTACGGCCGGCAGCGATGCCGACTTTCGGTTCAATAACCCCGGCCGCCTCGAGCGCTCGGACTACGACTTCCCAAGCCGCAACTACGCGCTCTTCGCCGAGCAGCTCATCAACCTCGGCAAGCGGTGGAGCGTGACCCCGGGCCTGCGCCTCGAGCATATCCGCACCACGGCCGACGGCTACTACCGGCGCACCGTGCGGGCCGGCAACGAAATACTGCTCGACGAGCAGATCGAAGAGCGGCTCCGCAACACACGCGGGTTCTTGCTCGGCGGCATCGGCGTGTCGTACCGCCGCTCGGAGCAACTGGAGGTTTACGCGAACGCGAGCCAGAACTACCGCGCCATCAATTTTAGCGACTTGGTGATCGTCAATCCGAATCTCGTCATCGACTCTACGCTTAACGACGAGCGCGGTTACAACGCCGAACTCGGGCTGCGGGGCAGCGATCCCGAGGGTGCCTGGCGTTTTGACGCAAGTTTTTTTTACCTGCGCTACGCGAATCGGATTGGGATTCGAGAAATCCTACTGCCCGACCCGGTGACGATCGAGCGGCTGGCGAGCCTGCGCACCAACATCGGCGCAGCCAACGTCCTGGGTGTGGAGGCTTTCGTGGAGGTGGACCTGGTGCCGCTGCTACAACTGAATGCGGCGCAAGATTTCTCGCTGCGGCCCTTCGTGAATTTCAGCGTGATCAGGGGGCGCTACGTGAGCGGTGGTCCGGCAGTCGAAGGCAAGCTCGTCGAGCTCATTCCTCCGCTTTCGCTAAAAACCGGCGTCGCATCAGCCTACGGGCGCTGGCGAGGACAAGTGTTGATGACGCATGTAGGCGAGCACTTTACGGATGCTACGAACGCGGTCCGCGTGGCGGATGCGACGCGCGGCATCATCCCGACCTACACGGTGTTTGACTTGAGTGCCACCTATACTTGGAGTCGCTGGCGCGTGCAGGCGGGAGCCAACAACCTGCTCGACGCCCGGTATTTCACGCGGCGCGCGCAGGGCTATCCAGGCCCCGGCATCATCCCGGCCGAGGCGCGGGGGCTATACCTCGGGCTGCGCGTAAGCATCTGAGCGGAGGAGCCTCGCGAACTTTGCCGACAAAAGCTTTGCTTTGCCATTATGGTCCTGCTTGTACTCTTTTTCACGATCGCGATCGTGACCTCCTTCCTCTGTTCGCTCTGGGAGGCGACGCTGCTAACCATTCCGCCGAGCTACGTCGAGACCGAGAGCCAGCGCGGGACCTCGACGGGCCTGCTCCTGAAGGAATACAAGACCGATGTCGACCGGCCGCTCTCGGCCATCTTGACGCTCAATACCATCGCCCACACCGTCGGCGCGATCGGCGTCGGGGCGCAGGCGACGAAGGTGTGGCCCGGCAACGAGGTGATGACCGGGGCCGTGGTGCCGGTCGTGATGACGCTTGCGATCCTGATCCTCTCCGAAATTATCCCAAAAACCTACGGTGCCACGCGCTGGAAGGCACTGGCGCCCTTTACGGTGAAATCGCTGAAGGTGATCCAGGTGGCCCTCGCGCCCTTGGTCTGGCTAAGCGAATTGATCACCAGCCGACTCAAGGGTGACAAAACCGCCGTGACCGTGAGCCGCAGCGATATCGCCGCGCTGGCCGCGCTGAGCCACCGCGAAGGCCAGATCGACCTGTCGGAAAGCAACGTGATGAGCAACCTGCTGAGCATGCGCGAGGTGACCGCCTACGACGTGATGACCCCGCGCACGGTGATGCACGTGGTCCGCGCCGAGATGACGATCGCGGACTACCTCACCGAGCACGCTAGCCTACCGTTTAGCCGCATCCCACTGTTCGGCAAGACGCGCGACCAGGTTTCGAAGTACGTCCTGAAGGATACCTTGCTCTTGAATGCTTACCAAGGACACGAGGGCCAGTCGCTGGAAAGCATTGCGCGACCGATGACCAGTTTCTCGCAGGACGTGCCCATTCCGCAAGTCCTGGAGGTTTTGCTGAAAAGCAGAGAGCACATCGGCTTGGTGGTGGACGAGTTCGGTGGCACGGCCGGCGTTGTCACGCAAGAGGACATCATCGAGACCCTACTCGGCCTGGAGATCGTGGACGAATCCGACAAGACCGAGAACATGCAGGCGTTGGCGCGCGAGCTACGCGAGAAACGACACGCCGCGATCGGGCCGAAGGATCTGAGTG
>JBGTKC010000273.1:0-3546 GCA_041744755.1 Saprospiraceae bacterium | reverse complement strand
TCCCGGCCGCGCGCGCCCTCGGCCAGCTTGAGCAACTGGGCATAGCTGAAGTCCTCGCCGATCAGCTCACTCTCCTTGAGCATCATGCTCCACGCCGCCACGCTCGCCGCCCACGTGAAGTCGCTGGACGGCGTGGCAGTTGGTTTTGCGGGCACGCTCACCTCGATCTTGTCCTTACTGACCTTGGCGTCGGGCGCTTTGTACTTCATGCGCACGGTGGCTAATTCGCCGTTGCTAACGGCCTTGGCATCGCTGCGGCGCGCGTTGCTCTGGTAATTCAGCTCGTCGACCTTTGGCAAGAAGCTGCTCGTCACGCCGGCAGGGATGATCTCGTAAAGCGCCGTGACGCGGTGGCCGGATCCCATGTCCCCGCCGTCTTTTTTGTCGTCGTTGAAGTCTTCGGCGTTGAGTATACGGCTTTCGTAACCGATGAGGCGGTAGGCGCCGACGTAGGCGGGGTTGAACTCTACCTGGAGCTTGACGTCCTTGGCGACCGTGAAGAGCGTGCCGCCGAACTCGGCGACGAGCACCTTCTGGGCCTCCAGCAGATTATCGATGTAGGCCGCGTTGCCGTTGCCCATCTCGGCGAGCGCCTGCATCCTGCCATCCTGGTAGTTGCCCTGCCCGAAGCCGAGGATGCTGAGGGCCACGCCGGACTCGCGCTTCTCGGCGACGAGGTCCTCGAGTGATTGCTTGGCGGTGGTGCCGACGTTGAAATCTCCGTCGGTGGCGAGGATGATGCGGTTGTTGCCGCCCTTGATGAAGCTGCGCGCGGCGAGTTGGTAGGCGAGCAAGATGCCCGCGCCGCCGGCGGTGCTCCCGCCCGCGCTAAGCCCTTCGAGGGCGAGCATAATGCTGTCGCGCTGATCACCGGCAGTCGGTTCGAGGACGGTGCCCGCGGCCCCGGCGTAGACGACGATGCTCACCTTATCAATAGATCGCAGGCGATCGACGAGCAGCTTGAAGCTCTGCTTGAGCAGTGGCAGCTTGTCGGCATCCTGCATACTGCCGGACACGTCGATGAGGAAGACGAGGTTGGAGGCCGGCAAATCTTTGGTTGGCACTTCCCGCGCCTGCGCGCCGATGCGGAGGAGTTGGTGGGCGGGATTCCACGGGCACACGCCGAGCTCATTGCTGAAGGCCACCGGGTCGCCGCCCGTCGGCTGCGGGTAGTCGTAAGTGAAGTAGTTTATCATCTCCTCGGTGCGCACGGCGTCCGGGGGCACGGGCTGACCCTGGTTGATAAAGCGGCGCACGTTCGCGTAGGCGGCTACGTCGACATCGGCGCCGAAGGTGGAGAGGGGTGCGTTTTGCGGAAGCGTAAAAGCATTCTCGCTAAAGCGCTGGTAGCCTTCGCCACGAGTGTCGAGCGGGGGCTCGGAGTAGCGTTTCATGGATTGGGCAGCGATACCTGGGGTGCCGATGCGCGTCATATCGGAATCGGTGATGATGGCAGGGGAGGGGGCCTTTCTCGGGAGCCGCAAGCC
This sequence comes from Saprospiraceae bacterium, assembly GCA_041744755.1. Classification (GTDB taxonomy): domain Bacteria; phylum Bacteroidota; class Bacteroidia; order Chitinophagales; family Saprospiraceae; genus CALDTK01. The sequence goes on along the minus strand of JBGTKC010000273.1, from coordinate 2,059 downwards.
ACGTTGCTTGCCGTACCCGACGACCACTACTTCGTCGAGCGGCTCCCCCGCCTCCAGGTTTACATCTAGCTCGACGGCTGTGCCCGCTGCTACCGCAATTTTCTCCTTGCGGATCTGGTACCCTACGTGGTTGAACTCGACGGTGTAGCTGCCCGCGGCGAGGTCCAGAGCGTAGCGGCCGTCGAAGTCGGTGACGGTGCCGGACACTTTACCGCTGGGACTGGTAGCGGTTACGTTGGCCCCCATTAGGGCCTCTCCCGAATCGCCGTCGACTACCGTCCCGTAAATGCCGCTAGTTGGTTTGCTGAAGGGTTTGCGCTGGGCAAAAAGGGAAAAGGCGGCTGTCGCCAAAACCAGCAGCAGGGTGGCGAAGAGGAGTTTGCGCAGGGGCATAGTAAGTCGTTTAGGAAAGGGAGATGCAATCGCGAGAGCGATTGCACAAACGCGTCGTACGACAACCAAACAACCGAATCACCAAGCACCCAAATAACCAACTCCCTCACCCCACCACCGTCTCCCCCGGCTTCGCAAGCGAGTCCCGCACCGAGGTATTCGTGCCCACGCCGTCCGGCCTGAATGTCCGGATGATCAATCGCATCGGCGAGTCGTACGTCAGGTAGTTGAGCGTCCAGTCGCTGAGGGCGGCGAACTTGTTGCGGAAGCCGACCAGCAGCAGCACGTGCACCAGCATCCACGTGAGCCAGGCGAAGAATCCGGCGAAGCTGTAGTGCGGCAGGTCCACCACGGCCCGGTTTCGGCCGATCGTCGCCATCGTGCCCTTGTCGTTGTACTCGAAGGCCTTGAGCGGCGAACCATCAAACAGTGCTTTAAAGTTTTTGGCTAAGCGTTCGCCCTGTTGCTGGGCCACGGGCGCGAGCATCGGGTGACCGCGCTCCAGCTCCGCGGTCACCATCTCGGCCACGTCTCCGATGGCGAAGACGTTATCGACGCCGACGGCCTTGTTGTAGACGTCGACGCGGACGCGGCCGCTCGCAATGGTCTCGGCTGGGAGCCCCTCCGGTAGGTTAGCCTTCACGCCCGCGGTCCAGATCATGGTGTCGGTCCGCATCTCGAAGCCGGCCTTCGTCCGTAGGGTGTCGCCGTCGTACTCGGTGACGCGGTCGTCGAGCCGGACCTCGACCCCGAGGTCGGTAATGTACTCGAGGGCTTTCTTCGAGGCGTAGTCGCTCATGCCGTCTAGCAGCTGCGGGCCGGACTGGAACAGCACGATCCGCATGGTCTTGAGGTCGAGCTCCGGGTAGTCGAGCGGGAGGATGTACCTACGCATCTCCCCGAGGGCCCCGGCGAGTTCCATGCCGGTCGGACCGCCGCCGACGATAGCGATGTTGGTGAGCTCCTCGAAGTATTCGGGGTTGCGCTCGGCGACGGCCTTCTCGAAGTTCTGCAACACGTAGCTACGCAGGTTGAGAGCATCGGGGACGGTCTTGAGCGTGATCAGCTTGTCCTTGATCGGCTCGAAGTTGTAGTAGTTGGTGGTGCTCCCGGTGGCCAGCACGAGGTAATCGTAGTGGATGTCGTGCAGGGTGGTGTGGAGCAGCTGCCTCTCCGTATCTATCGACTTGACCTCCGCGAGGCGCACGGCGACGTTGGTGCCCTTGCGGAAGACCTTGCGCAAGGGGTACGCGATCGAGTCGGCCTCCAAGCCCCCGGTCGCTACCTGGTAGAGCAGCGGCTGGAAGGTGTGGTAGTTGTGCTGATCGACGAGCGTGACGCGGGCGTCGAGCTTGCCGAGGGCCTTGGTGAGCTCCAGTCCGCCGAACCCGCCACCGACGACGACGATGTGCGGGGTTTTGCCGGAAGGCTTACGAATCTGCGACATTGGAGCGAGGGTTTACGGGGCGGCGCAAAATGACGAAAGCCCACGCTACTTTGCGTAACGCGGACTTTCGAGAAAAGTGGGCGTAGTGGCGAAAAGCACAGCTTCCGTCCGTACCCGAGGCAGTAACTACTTAGCGGCCCACTCCTTGAGGCTGGCCTCATTCATGCGGACGTAGTCCATGTTGCCGGCGGCCTGCGCGAGCTCCATCGACTTCTTGGC
>JBGTKC010000272.1:0-27932 GCA_041744755.1 Saprospiraceae bacterium | reverse complement strand
GTAGCGTCACCGCTAGGGCGTAGCTCGTCGCTTTGAGCAAACCCCGCTCCCACAACGTTACCCCCGCAGAAGCTAGAACAACACCTAAACCTACTCTACATGAACTCCCTCCTTTCCGGCCTACGCCTCCCCGCTACCCTCGCCTTCACCGCCCTGCTTGGGGCCTGCGGAAGTCTCGGCGGCGGCAAGATGATCGGCTCCGGACCCCTCGTCCCCAACCAACGTATGGTGACCGAATTCTCAGAAATCGAGAGCGACGGGCCAATCAGCTACACCATCCGACAGGGCGAGACCCAGAGCGTCATCGTCAACGCCCAATCCGACGCCCAGGCCTTCCTCACCACCTCCGTCAAGGGCGACAAGCTTACTGTCGAGACGAAAGGCAAGCTCAACGACAACGCCGGCACCAACATCGAGATCACCGTGCGCGAGCTCAAGTCCATCTCCGCCGACGGCTCAGGGATGGTGGAGATCATGGGTTTCGACGGCGGTAAGAAGCTCAACATCAGCAAGGAAGGCTCCGGAGGCTTCCGCCTCTCCGATGTCCGCTACGAGTCCCTCGACATCACCGCCGACGGCTCCGGCGACATCAGGGTCACCGGCAACGGCGACAACTTCAGCATCAAGTCCCAGGGCTCCGGCACGATTGACGCCGCCGACTACGATTCGCGAGATGTCAAGGTCGATACGAATGGCTCGGGCGACGTGCGCGTCTCGGCATCGGACGACCTCTCGATCAAGCTCAGCGGCAGTGGCAACGTCTACTACCGCGGTAACCCTAAGCTGAGTCTCGAGGACAAAGGTAGCGGGGAGGCGCGGGCGGAGAACTAGAGGAATCAATTGTTGAATCGGTCAAGGATTGAATTGTTGAATGTGCGAACGGGACGCCCCGCGGCAACCATCCAACCATCCAACCATCTGATCAAACAACCAAACAACCTTGCAAAGGCTGTGCGCATCCTCCTCACCGCTCGCCGGGGCTTCGACTACAACCGTACCCAAATCCTCCTCGAAGGCCTCCGCGCGACAGCGCCGGAGGCCTTCGTGATTTACGAGTTCGCCGATCGCGACCGCGTGCACGCCGCGCGCCTGCGCGAATTTGCCGCCACCGTCGACCTCATCTACATTCCGCCCTTTCGGACCCTCGACGTGCGCTGGGTGAAGGCCAATGCCGTGGGCCGGCCGGTACTCTTCGATCCGCTCATCAGCAACACGATCACGCGCGTGGTCGACTACGGCTGGTGGTGGCGCCGGCCCTTCGCCCGCCGTCGTGACAGACGCACGCTCGGAGCGGCGGACTACCTCCTCTTCGACACCGAAGCCCACAAGGCTTGGAGCGTGCGCGAACTAGGTTTTGACGAAAGTCGCTGCCACGTGCTGTACATCGGCGCCGATACCACGCTGTTCCCTCTGCAGCCACCCTCGGCTCACGCCAAAACCCCTACCACCGTTGGTTTCTACGGCTCGCTCGTACCACTACAGGGCGTCGACACCATCATTCGCGCGATGCACGCCTTGCGCGACCGCCGCGACATCCGCTTCGAGCTCATCGGCGACCTCGGCACGCGTCCGGACCTGCGGCGCCTCATTCGCTCGCATCCCAACCCGCAGGCTGAGTACTTCCCGTACCTACCCTTGGCCGAACTCGCCGCGCGCGTCGCCAACTTCGACATCTGCCTCGGGATCTTCGGTCCGAGCGAGAAGGCCAATGTCGTGATCCCGAATAAAGTCTACCACTACGCCTCCCTCGGCTTGCCGATCATTACGCGCGAGAGTGCCGGGATGTCAGAGCTCTTCGAGCACGGCCGAGACATCTATACCGTGCCGCACTCCGATCCTGAAGCGCTTGCGGCGGCTATCGAGAAGCTGGTAACGGAGGTCGCCTTTCGGCAAAACCTGGGGCGCACGGCGGGGGCGTTGGTGCACGGAAACTACGGCGCGGAAGATGTGGCGAGGAGCTTTCTGCGGATTGCGAACCGAGTGACGGCAGCGTGACTACAGGATGTCGAGAGGAGGATCCTCCGATCCGAGGCTGGAACGCTATATTGCAGATCAGAGGGTGCAGTCGGCGTCCGCGCTTAAATGTGTTTCGATGAAGATGGCGCTCCTCCTCTCCATCTCGCTTGCAGGCGGCAACGCGCTCGCACAGGTAAGCGTGCCGCTCGCCATTACTACGTCGCAAAACCGTCTGGACCGGGGGAGCCCGTACTTCCTCAACGACTCCACGGTCGTCTTCGCAGACGCCGGCAAGGTCTTCGGACTCTCGACGGTGGCAGGATCGAAAGCCGTGCCGATAGCGAACATCGGGACCTATGTCGCGGCCATCGCACAGGCACCGGACGGGAAGGTTTACGCTGTGCCCGGTGGCGTGGACTGCGACGTGCTCTCCCCAACAGACCGGCTGTTGCGCGTCACGGGCACCTCCGCGAGGACGCTGGGCGCGGAAACCGTTATGGAGCTAGCTCCTGATTCTCTCGGCTACGTAGCGGGGGTCATTGCCTTCAGCGTGAGTGCGGGCGGGGTTGCGTGGATCGCCAATGAGCGTAGAGTGGCTACGGTCGATTTAGAGACCGGCAGAGTGAGCGCCTTCTCCTACGACATCGAAGCGCCAGCACCCGCCCAATCGATCTGGGCCATCGACCCCACCACGGCCGTGTCCCGCCGCGGCCTTGACAACCCTTATGTTTTTACCATCTCTGGTTCGACGCTCACCACACGAGTTCTCCCGAGCGCGAGGACGATCTGGGACGTTCGCGTGGTGAGCGGCGAGATCTACGCCGTTACCTCCGAGCACTTGCTACGTTTCGACAAGCGCGGCAACCCGGTAGGTCAAGCCCGGGCGCTACCGGTTTCGTCGTTCGCCTGGTCCAGGTTTGCCGGTGACGACCTCGTGCTCCTCCAAACCGGTTCGCGCCTCACGCGCTGGACGCCGAGTACTGGCGATACTACTTCGATGCCTTATTACCCCGAGGTAGACGGGTGGGGTATCCTCGCGGCCACTACTTCGTCGAGTGGTGCGATCGCCCTCCATGCGGACGATCAGCTGTATGCGGGGTTTATCCCGGAGTATCCTATTCCGCTGGCCCAGCAGTTCGTGCAGATCATCCCCGCTGGTGCCGACCCGACCTTGATGGGGCCGCCGCTTTCGGTCACGATAGACTTCAAGAATGCATCCCAACCTTTCGATAATCGCAAAGGCCCACGCTATACGATTACTGCGAAGAACGAGAGTGGGCAGCTCGTCGAGGAAGCTTTGGTAGCTGGCGTCTACCTGTTCGGCGTGCCTTGTGCGGAGTTTTTTAACGGAGGCAACGTGAAGAATCTGCCCTCTGGGTCTACGGCCGAGGCGGTGGCGGCTAACGCGTTTTACTATGTGCCACCCGGATCCATGCCCCCGCCCGGCACGAGGATACAGGACTACTTCAAGATCATGCACAGCAATGGTCGACCGGTAGCGTCGGGCACGGGCGTTGGGGTGGATTATTTAGTGACCTCCATCCGCGACATTGCCCAGGCCCCCGACGTCAAGCTATTTCCTAGTCTGGCCTCTACCTCCATCACGGTTCAGTATACCGATCCACGCCAAAAGCTCCTCATACTCGACGCCCTGGGCCGAGTCGCCTTTCGGCAAAACCTGGATCTTACCCAGACCCGCGTCACTGTCGATGTCTCAAGTTTTGGCGAAAGCCTGCACTATCTGCTGCTGACGAGCCAAACCGGCACTTCGGTGCATCCTTTTACCGTGCAGCACTAGTCGGTAGCTTAGCGGACAGCGCGCGGTAATTTGCGCGCCTACCTCCCGCCCGCGCCCATGATCCGACTCTCCAAGGACACCGACCACGTCGTCACCCTGACGCTCGACATGGCCGACTCGCCCGACAACTTGCTCAACCACGAGCTCGTCGAGGCCTTCCAGCCCGTGCTCGAGCACCTCCAGGCCGAGAAGGCGCGCGGGGCCCTGCGCGGCGTCATCGTCCGCTCCGCCAAACGCACCTTCCTCGCGGGCGGGGAGCTGGAGTACTTGCGGAAGCACGATCCGCCGGCGCGCGTCTTCGAGCTCACGCAGCGACTCAATCGACTCTTGCGCAGCATCGAATCGCCGGGCGTCCCGGTGGTCGCCGCCCTCAACGGCACCGCCCTCGGGATCGGCTTCGAGTTCGCGCTCGCGTGCCATTACCGCGTGGCCCTCAACGTGCCGCGCGCCAGCTTCGGCCTGCCGGAGATCAACCTCGGCCTCATGCCCGGTGCCGGCGCGTGCATCAGACTTATGTGGCTGCTCGGTATCGAACTCGCCTACCCTCTCCTCACCAGCGGCCACCGCTACACCCCAAGCCAGGCCCTCGCCCACGGACTCATCGACGAACTCTGTGACGGCGAGGACCTCATGATCGAAGCGGCCAAACAATTCATCATGGACACCCCGCACGGGGCCCGCACCTGGGACCGCGGCGGGAGTATCCCCCACGGCACAGCCCGCAATCGCGAGGTGGCCGCCTTCATCGTCGAGCAGACCGCCCTCATCGCCTCCGAGCAGAAGATGCACTTCCCGGCCTACGCGGCCATCCTCTCGACCCTGGCCGAGGGCTCGAAGGTCGACTTCGACACGGCGCTGCGGATCGAGACCCGTAAGTATACCGAGCTGCTCACCGAGTCCACGGCCGGCAATATGATTAACGCCTTCTGGTTCGAGCGCCGCAGCCTCAACCAGGGCGCCAACCGACCGAAGGGCTTCGGGAAGTTCCGCGTCCGTGAGGTCGGCGTCATCGGCGCCGGGCAGATGGGCATGGGGATCGGCTACGCCTGCGCGCGGGCCGGACTCAAGGTCGTCATTAAGGACGTGAGCCGCGCGGTGGCCCTACGCGGTCGCGAGATCGCCGCCACCGAGACCGAGGCCGAAGTTGACCGCGGCACCCTTAGCGTGGCCGAGTCCAAACTTTTGCTCGAGCGCATCTCCTTCACGGAGCGCAATGAGGACTTCGACGGCTGCGACCTCATCATCGAGGCCGTGTTCGAGAACGAGAACCTGAAGACGAAGGTCATCCGCGAGGTAGGCCAGCGCATCGACGAGTTCGCGCTGCTCGCGTCGAATACGCTCTCGATACCGATCACGCGTTTGGCGAAGGCCTCCAATCGCCCGGCGCAATTCGTTGGACTGCACTTCTTCCCGCCGGCGCAGTCGGTGCCCCTGGTGGAGATCGTGCGGGGCGCGGAGACTTCCGACGAGACCATCGCGCGAGCGTTCGACTTCGTACGGGCCATCCACAAGGTGCCGATCCTCGTCAAGGACGTGTGGGGCTTCTACGTGGCGCGCGTGCAGAACACCTACATCCTCGAGGGCATCACGATGGTGCTCGACGGCTACCCGGCGGCCTTGGTCGAGAACCTCGGCCTCCAGCTCGGCTTCCCGACCGGACCGCTCGCGCTGGCCGACCGCCTGAGTCTCGAGATCGTGATGAGCTACGAGCAGCAGGCCGCCGATCACTACGGCAAGCACTACATCCAGCACCCGGCGGTGGCGGTGTTGACGCGCCTCATCGAGGAAGGGCGCAAGGGCAAGGCCAGCGGCGGAGGCGGCTTCTACGACTACACCGGACAGAAGGCGACGCTCTGGGCGGGGATCACGGAACTTTTCCCAGCCAAGAAGAAGGGCTACGACCGCACACACCTCGAGGAGCGACTCCTGTTCGCGCAAGTCCTGGAGGCCGGCTGGTGCCTCGAGGAGGGCATCCTGTCCCTGATCGCGGAGGCGAATCTCGGCAGTATCTACGGCTGGGGTTTCCCGGCCAACTACGGCGGCGTGGTACAGTACGCGCGCCAATACGGCGGAGAGCGCTTCCTGGCGCGGGCGGCGGCGCTACGGGCCAATAATGGTCCGCGTTACAGAGTGGCGGACGCGCTGAAGGTGGCGCTGGGGGTGGAGGTGGAGACGAATGCAAAAACGGTGGCGGAGGCCGAGGCCTAACGCCAAAGCAGTGGATAGCGGGGAGTTGGGGATAAACTGCCTTTTACTTATTGACACAAAAAGTTTAGATTGCGGCCGGAGTGTAAGGTTTTGGCGGAAGCCGTGGCCTTTTCTTCATCCGCCTTTCGGCAAAACCCTCGTCATATCTGCCGCCGCCCGGCGCTGCGGTCATCTCTTTTGGAGAAATCGCAGATTCGAGTAAGCAAAGCCACCCCACCTTACCCCTCCCGCCAAGCTCCCTTATGTCACACGCCGCCGAAACCGCCATCGCCCCCGACTTTCTCAATGGCCTGAATCCCACGCAGCGCCTGGCCGCCGAGGCGATCGAAGGCCCGGTGCTCGTCGTGGCTGGGCCGGGCTCGGGCAAGACGCGCGTGCTCACCTTCCGGATCGCCAACATGATCGAACACGGGATCAAACCTTGGGAGATCCTCGCCCTAACCTTTACCAACAAGGCCGCCAAGGAGATGAAGACGCGTCTCGAGAAGGTGGTCGGACAGCGGGGCGGCAGTGTTTGGGCGGGGACGTTTCACTCCATTTTCGCGCGCCTCCTGCGCGGGGAGGCTGACAAACTCGGCTACCAGAAGTCGTTCACGATCTACGACTCGACCGACTCCGGCAACGTCATCAAGGCGATCGTAAAGGAGATGTCGCTCGACGTGCAGGCCTATCCGCACCGCGGCATTCACTCGCGGATCAGTTTGCTGAAGAACAACCTCGTCACGCCCAAAGCCTACGCCCAGCGCGAGGACTTGCTCACGGAGGATAAGATCGCCAACCGGCCGCACTTCGGGACCATCTACACGCGCTACGCCGCGCGCTGCAAGCAGTCGGGCGCGATGGACTTCGACGACCTACTCTTCCGGATGTTCGAGCTGCTGCAGAACCACGAGGACGTTCGGGAGAAGTTCCAGGAGCGCTTCAAGTACGTGCTCGTCGATGAGTTTCAGGACACGAACACACTGCAGTACGCGATCGTCAAGAAGCTGATCCAGTACGAGGGAAGCCCGCGGAATATCTGCGTGGTCGGCGATGACGCGCAGTCGATCTACGGCTTTCGCGGGGCCACGATCCAGAACATCCTCGACTTCGAGCGCGACTTCGCCAAGCACCACATCCGGACCTACAAGCTCGAGCAGAACTACCGCTCGACCGAGCACATCGTGCAGGCCGCCAACGAGGTGATTAATCACAACAAGCGCCAGATCCAGAAGAAGATCCGCTCGGAGAAGGGCGTCGGCGAGAAGATCAAGGTCATCCGCGCGCTGTCGGACACCGAGGAGGGCAAACGCGTGATCGACTCGATCCAGGAACTCAAGAATCGCCACCACGTGGCTAACTCCGACATCGCGATCCTGTACCGCACGAATGCGCAAAGCAGGATTTTTGAGGAGTACTTGCGGCGTTCGAACCTGGCGTACAAGGTGTTCGGGGGCGTGAGTTTCTACCAGCGCAAGGAGGTCAAGGACGCCATCGCGTACCTGCGCCTGGCCGTCAACCCGCGCGACACGGAGGCCCTCAACCGGGTCATCAACTACCCGCGCCGTGGCCTCGGCGACACGACCCTCGGCAAGCTCAATCACTACGCCGTCGAGAACGAGGTGACCCCCTACGACGTGATCGTGGGAGGTTTGGCGGAAGCCGGGCTCGCCGGCAAGCAGGGTGGGACCCTGCGCGACTTCGGTCACCTAATGCACCTCTTCGCCCAGAAGGCCGAGAAGGAGGACGCCTACGAGACGGCGATGTACATTCTGCAGACGTCTGGACTTTATCCAGCCCTCCAAAAAGACACTACCATCGAGGGCGTCGCGAAGCTCGACAACGTAGAGGCCCTGCTCGATGGCATCAAGGAATTCGTAGACGACGATGAGTTGGTGGTGGGTCTGGTATTACCCGGCCAGGACGAGGAGCCGGAGCCCGCGCCGACGGACAAGTCTCTGAGCAGTTACCTGCAAAACATTGCTCTCGTCACCGACGCCGACAACGACGACCCGAACAACCAGGAGTACATCAGTCTGATGAGTATTCACGCGGCGAAAGGTTTGGAGTACCCGGCTGTCTTCGTGGTCGGACTCGAGGAGCAGCTCTTCCCGGCCTTCCGCGCGATGGACAACGCCGACGAGCTCGACGAGGAGCGGCGCCTCTTCTACGTCGCGATCACGCGGGCCGAGAGCCACCTGTACCTCTGTTACGCCAACCAGCGCTACCGCCACGGTACGGCGCGCTTCAACGAACCGAGTCGCTTCCTGGAGGAGATCTCGGATTCGCACCTGGAAGACTCGAGCGGGCAATTGCGGCGCCGCAGGCTCGATCCGTCGGCTTCGGCGTCGGCTAACATCGTCCCTCGTGCGCGGGTATCCGGCGCCTTTCAGCAGCGCAATGAGGCTCGTGGACTCAAGATCGTCCCGGAGGACTTTCGCCCCTCACCTGTGGAACGCATCGTGCCGGGCGCGAAGGTGTTGCACCTCAAGTTTGGCTACGGCAAGGTGCTGAGTGTGGACGGCGGCAAGACGAGTCGCGTCGCGACAATTCACTTCGATGGGATCGATAATCCACAGCGCAAGTTGGCGCTGAAGTTCGCGCGGCTACAGGTGATGGGGGAGTTGGAGTTGTGACAATTGTTGAATTGTTGAATTGTTGAAGGGTGAATTGTTGAAGGCGCTGCTGCCAAGCCTTCGCGCCTTTGCGTGCTCTCCTTCGCGCCTTTGCGCTGAAAAAAGATTATTGCAAGGCGCCTTGAGTCGAGCCCATTCAAAGTCCAGATTTGATCGTTTGGAATTGTCTCAATACCTCCCTCTCACCTCCCCGTCCACTTCCTTCTTGTAAAAGTCCGCCAGCCCATCCAGCACCTCGTGGCTCAGGGCCGGTAACTGCATCACCTCCGCGTTGCTCTCGACCTGCTCGATCGTACTTGCCCCCGGAATGACCGTCGTCACCCCTGGCTGATCCAGCACCCACCGCAGGGCGAACTGCGGCATCGACATGCCCTCAGGCAAGAAGTCACGCTTCAAAGTGTCGGCCAGCGCCACGGCCTTCTCGAACGGCAATCCACTAAAGGTCTCCCCAACATTAAAGGCCTCCCCGTCGCGATTGAAATTGCGGTGGTCGGTTTTGGCGAAAGCCTCCTCCGCGCTCGTCTCCCCACCAAACTTTCCACTCAGCACCCCGCTCGCCAGGGGCACGCGCGCGATGATGGCCACCTCCTGCTGATGCGCCCGCGGAATCAGCTTGTCGAGCGCCCGCTGCCGCAGTACGTTGAAGATGATCTGCAGGGAAGCGATTCCCTCCTGCTCTAAGCAGAGGAAGCCCTCTTCGATGGTCTCGACGCTGGCGCCGAAGGCTTTGATCAGTCCTTCTTCCCTGATCTTGCGCAGCCACTCGAAGATCTCGCCCTGCCGCATGACTTCGGTCGGGATACAGTGCAGTTGTAGCAGGTCAATGGTGTCAACGCCGAGTCGCTCGCGAGAAGCATCGACAGCCGCACGCAATGCAACTTCCGTGTAGCCATCGGGGAAAATGCCACCCGCTCTGCCGAATTTGGTAGCGACGGTAATTTCTTTGTCCTGCTTTCGCAAAAACTCACCGATCAGTCGCTCTGAGCGACCGTCTCCGTAGACATCGGCGGTATCGAAGAAGCGTACGCCGGCATCGACGGCGGCGGTGAGGAGGTCGTGGGCGGCGGCATCGTCGAGCTGTTTGGCCCAGTCGCCGCCGAGCTGCCAGCAACCAAGGCCGATGGGGGAGAAGTGGAGGTCGGTCATAGGTTAAGAGTAAGGCGAGAAGGGGTTGCGGCGTTCGACCAATTCCGAGTGGTGCCGCATCAGGAGCAGTCTCGCAAGGCGCCTCACCGCTCGGAAGCGGTCGAACGGGGCGCCCTACGCGGCAGCGCATTGGAAATTGAAAATTGTCAATTGAAAATTGTCAATTGAAAATTTACTCAGCGAGCCACGCCTCCACCTTTCGCTCCAACACCGCCAGTGGCAAACACCCGCCCTCCAGGACCAAATCGTGAAAGGCGGAAATCTCGAAGTCGTCCCCCTTCGCCTGCTCGGCTCGCGCCCGTAGCTCCATGATCTTTAGCTGCCCCACCTTGTAGCTCAGTGCCTGCCCCGGGTACGCCATGTAGCGCTCGATCTCCGCCACGATGCTCGCCTCCGACTCGGCCTCGTGGTCCAGCGAATATTGAATGGCCTTCTCCCTCGTCCAGCCCTTGCGGTGGATCCCGACGTCCACCACGAGCCGAATGGCGCGGTGCATCTCCGCCGAGAGCATCCCGAAGTACTGATAAGGATCGGTGTACAGCCCGAGCTCCTTGCCGAGCGACTCGGAGTACAGCGCCCAACCCTCGCCGTAGGCCGAGTACCACAGGCTGCGCCGGAAGTCAGGCAGGCTCGTATTCTCCTGCGTCAATGAGATTTGGTAGTGGTGCCCGGGGATGGCCTCGTGGAGGAAGAGGTCCTCGTCGCTAAACAGGTTGTAGGCCAGCACGTCCGGGATCGGCACGTAGAAAATGCCGGGCCGCGTGCCGTCGAGCGACCCAGGATTATACTCCGCCGAGGCGCTCGCCTCCCGGAAGGCTTCGGTGCGGCGGACCTCGAAAGGCGTCGTCGGCACATTATTAAACAGCTTCGAGAGCTGCGGCTTCATCCGCGCGTAGATGTCGTTGAAGTTGGCGATCACCTGAGCGGGCTCAGTGAAGGGCATGAGTTCTTCACGCTCGCGGACGTGGTCGAAGAAGGCCATCAGGCTTCCGCCAAAACCGACTTGCGCCTTGACTTCCTCCATCTCGGCGCTTAGTCGGGCCACTTCACTCTCGCCGAGGTCGAAGATCTCCTCGGGCGTCATGTCGGTGGTGGTGTAGAGCTTGACGAGGTAGTCGTACTCCGCGTCGCCGCCGGGGAGGGCGCCGAGGCCGCTGGTCGTGCGGGAGGCCGACAGGTACTCGTCCTCGACGAAGGTGCTCAGGCGCCGGAAGGCCGGGCGGACCTTCTGCTCCACCATGTCGGCGTAGCGGCGGGCGAGGTCGGCGCGGACATCCTCGTTGAAGAGCGTATCGCCGAGCATGCGCGCCGGACCGTAGTAAAGGTGTTCGTCGAGAGGTGTGTCAGCCATCGCTTGCAGTTGCGGCAGCAGTTTTGCCGAAAGGCTACTCGGCAGCACACGTCCCTGCGCCAAGCCACGGCGCATATTGGCCTCCGCCGTGTCGAGCATCACCACCATCTGGTCCACGCGCTTGAGCCAGTTCTCGTAGTCCTCCGGGGTCTTGAACGGCTGGGAACCCTCCCCGCTGGCCAGCTGTCCCATGCTGAGGTGAAATCCGGTGAACTGGTTGAGGGGCATCAGCTCGGCGGGGTGCTCGAGGCCTGCCAGGGCGATATCGCACTCCCACTGCAGCACGTCGTAGCTTACGGCGGCCTCGGCCTCGAGGGTGGTGCGATCGATGGCAGACAACGCATCGCTGTAGCGTGTGTAAAAGCTACGGACGCTGTCGCGGAAGCTTTGCGAGAGACTATTGGGCAGTCGATCGTTGTAACGTGGATCGCCCTGCGAGGTCGCGTCGAGCGGGTAGAGTTGGAGGCGCGCCTCGTTGTAGGCCGTGAGCAGGCTGTCGAGCCGGGTGTCGGGGCTTGCGCCAAAACCTGCTCTCTCGGGCGTGTTGCAAGCGGTGAGCATCGCCATGGCCACGCCGAATATCAGAGGTCTGATCATGGGCGGAAGCTACGGCGGTAGGTTGTCGGAAGTGCTGCTTCACTAGAAGCGGTCTAGGCAGGGGCAGCAAAAACCCCAGGATCGTAGGACGTGCGCGGCAGCACAATCGACAATGCACCCTTCGACAATTCAACAATTGCCCTCGAGTCTGTCACCAAAGCACCAAACCCCCATTCGACCAAACAACCCACCCCGAAAGGCGCACCAACCCCGCCCCTCGTCACGTTCCACGTACACCTATCTTACCGCCCGTGACGCTACGCCTACTCGCCCTCCTCGCCGTGCTGTCGGTTTTGGCGAAAGCCGCACCCCTCGCCGCACAGCAGACCAACACGCCCTTCGGCAAGAACCGCGTGCAGTTCCACGACAAGTTCGACGAGTGGCTCCAGTACGAGTCCGAGAACTACCTCACGTACTGGTACGGCGAATCGCGCAACATCGGCCAGGCGGCCGTCCTCATCGCGGAGGCCAACTACGCCGATATCCAGCAGCTCTTGGAGCACCAGATGTCGGACAAGATCGAACTGATCGTCTACACCGACGTCTCCGACCTCAAGCAGTCCAATATCGGCGTCACGGATGCTTTCCAGACTCAACCGGGGCGTGTCAAGGTGGAGGGAAACAAGGTGTTCGTCTACTTCGACGGCGACCACGATGAGCTCCAGCGCCAGATCCGCGAGGGTACGGCGAGCGTGATCCTAAGCTCGATGATGTTCGGAGAGAACCTCCAGGAGATCGTCCAGAACGCCGTCCTGCTCGACATCCCGCTCTGGTATTCCGAAGGACTCGTGGCATTCGTTGGCGAAAGTTGGACGCCCGACGCCGACGAACGACTCCGCCAGTATCTCGCAGCCGAGCCAAAGGCCGATTTCGAGGACCTCATCGCCTACGACCCGCGCTTGGCCGGGCACTCCTGGTGGCACTACGTGGCGCAGACCTACGGCCGCGGCACGATCGGCAATCTCCTGTACCTCACGCGCATCTCGCGCTCGGTAGAGTCGGCCATCGACTACGTCTACGGACTTAGCTTCGACGAGGTGGCCGCCGGGTGGCTCGCCTACCAGCGCGATCGCGTCAACGCCGACCTCGCCAACCGGCAGGCCTTCGAGGAGGGCGGCGCCGTGCGCGGGATCGAGCCGGGCGCCTTCCGCAACAAACACCGAGCGGAGATCACGCAGATGCGAATCAGCCCCGACGGACAGCGCGTGGCCTACGTCATCAACGAGATCGGCAAGCAGCAGGTCTACGTCGAGGACCTCGGCACCGGTAAGCGCGAGCGTATCCTCCGGGTTGGCTACCGCAACGCCATCCAGGCCACCGACTACGGCTACCCGATCCTGGCGTGGAACCCGAACAACACCGAACTCGCGATCGTCTACGAGGAGCGCGACGTGCTGTACCTGAGCCGAACCACGCCCGGCACCAAAGCGAAGGCCGTCACCGAGCCGCTCGACCCGCAGTTCCAGCGGGTGTACTCGGTCGACTACTTCAATCCGGCACAGCTGCTCGTGTCGGCCACCGTGCGCGGGATCACCGATTTGTACCGCTACTACCCCGAGAACCGGCAGAGCACCCGCATCACGGACGACTACTACAACGAGCTGGACGCGCGCCGCGTGGTGATGGGCGGGCAGGCGGGCATCGTCTTCAAGTCCAATCGGACCGACACGCTGCTGGCGCGCGCCAAGTTGGACAGCGTCCTGCCTACGGGTCCGATGAACCTGTGGTTCCTCGGCGACAACCGCGATGAGTACCCGTACCTCATCCGCCTCACGCAAACTAGCGGCGGCGACCCCGGCAGTGCCGTGGCGATCGATAGCCAGCGCTTCGCCTTCCTCGACGAGCGCTCGGGGATCCGCAATTTGTACACCGGGACAATCGAGGAGTACACCGCGTACTACGAGAAGGTCGTCACCTTCGAGGACGGCGACATCCGCCGCCTGCCCATCGACTGGGAGCCGAGTGAGGAGCTGCTCCCGCTCATCACGAGTATCCGCGAGGAGCCCGTGCGGCGCTTACGGGGCGTGACGCGCGGGCGCACGGACCTGGCCTTCGGGGTGGATCTCCTCGACGTGCAGCCGCGTGGGTCGCGCGCCCTAATGCTCACGCAGTACCCCAACGGCCTGCACCGCTACACGCCGATCGACTTCGACAGCCTACGGTCCAGGACTCCCATGCCCACGCGTTTCGCCGCGCCGGGGGCGGGGGGTGGGGTAGTGCGGCCGGACCTGCGAGACGTCTTGCCGGCCTGGCTCAGCGGACAGCGCCGCGGCGTAGACACGGTCGCCGTAGCCACCCCCAGCAGCGCCCTTGTCCCGGAAGGGGCCAGATTCCAGACCCGCTTCGAGGACCCGCCGGTCGCGCTGCGGGTGCCAGCGCGTCCCGTCGACACGGAGTCCGCGTTTGGGCTCGAACTCCTCACCGACGTCGGCGATCGGCAGCGAAAGAGTGAGGTCGTTGAGCTCCACCAGTTTAGACCAGCTCGCATCCGGGCGTACAACCTTCGCTTCCGCACCGACTACCTCACGACCACCTTCGACAACCAGCCCCTCTTCGGCGGCCTCGACAACTTCGCCGCCACGCCACAGAGCTTTCGCCAACAGCCCACGGGCCTGCTCGTCAAGCTCAATAACAAAGAGCTCTTCCAGGACTACGTCCTCGAGCTCGGGGCCCGCTTCGCGACCACTTTCGACAACTCTGAGTACTATGCGTACCTCGACCAACGTAAGGGCCGCATCGATAAGCGCTACGGCCTCTACCACGGGACCCGCCGCCAGCGGCTCCCCCCCGAGGCCAACTCCCTCGACGAGCGCCGCAGCAAGGCCCGCTCCATCATCGGGATCGCGCAGTACAGCTACCCTTTTGATGTCTTCAGCGTCCTACGCACGACAGCCACCCTGCGCTTCGACCGCTTCACGCCTTTACTCGTCAACGAGCAGAGCCTCGACGACGTCACCGACCGCGAGCAGCGCGCGGGCGTCCGCGTCGAGTACGTCTACGACAACACCCTCACCTACGCCCCCAACATCCTCCACGGCAGTCGCGCGAAGATCTACGCCGAGGTGGCCAAGGGTTTCGACGTCGACATCACCGGCGACCCCTCCTTCAACCTTCGCGACGGCTTGCTGACGCTGGTCGGGTTTGACGCGCGGCACTACATCCGTGTGCTGCGGCACAGCGTCTTCGCCGTGCGCGCGGCCGGGGCCACGAGCTTCGGCGCCGAGAAGATCCTGTTCTACCTCGGGTCTACCGACGGCGCCGTAGGCGGGAGCTTCGATCAGTCCGTCCCGATCGCGCCCGGGAGTTTCGCCTACGAGATGGCGATCACGAACCTGCGCGGCTTCCGGATCAACATCCGCAACGGCAATAGCTTCGCGATCACGAACGCCGAGTTGCGCGTACCGGTGTTCCGCTACATCTTCCCCAATACTCGCAGCAACTTCCTGCGGCAGTTTCAACTCGTCGGCTTCGGCGACGCCGGTACGGCCTGGACGGGGCCGACGCCCTTCACGCGCGAGAACCCAATCAATACCGTCGTGTACAACGACCCCTCTTACCAGCTGACGGTCAACTATTTCCGCGACCCCGTCGTGGCCGGCATCGGTGCCGGGGCCCGCGTCAATCTCTTCGGCTACTTCCTGCGCGTGGACCGCGCCTGGGGTATAGAGACGAAGACCATCTTGGATCCGAGGTGGCACTTTAGTATTGGGCTGGATTTCTAAGTGACTGCGGCTGCGCCCAAATGGGCGGTTCGCTAATTGGGCTTAATTTGCCTCTCTGCAGGAGCAGTCACGACTCACGCCTCGCCGTCCTGTCGCGCCTCCATAGCGCCACCTGCGTCCCGCCCTCTCGATAGCCCCGCTTTTCCCCGGGGCACGGTTTTAGCAGGCCTTCCGGCGTGAGAGCCACCGTCTTTGGTATTTTGTGCCTGTTTGTTGGTTGTACGCTTCCGCAAAACGCGTGGTCGCAGTCCCAGGCGGCGCGTGCGTTGCAGTTCGCGCCTTCGACTTCCGTCACAACCACGCCCGCCAACGAGGTCCAGGAGGCCCGGGGGGAGATGATGCGCCTCCCCGCTCTCAATGACCTCATCGACGTCGCCCGCAAGCTCTCGCCCAACCAGAAGTACCTCGATAAGGCCGCCGAAATCGAGCAGCAGAAACGCAAGATCTTCGCGCTCGCAGACTATAAGCCGCTGTCGATCAATGCCGATGCCTTCCGCGGCAACCAGGATGTCTTCAGCCTCAACTCCGACGGCGGCCTGATCCGACCCTCGGCCACGGTCCAGAACCGTACCAACACCCAGGCTTCCGTCACGCTCCGCCTCATCCCGGCCGACATCTTCATCAATAAGGCCAACCGCCGGATCCACGAGATCGAAATCGAGCGCATGAGCCTGCTCGCCGACCAGAACGCCCAGACCTACGCCGGGGAGATCGCCTACCTCCACGGCATGACGGAGAAGGCCCTCGACCTCATGGACCTCTTCGCCGAGGGTGCCGAGGTGATGCTGACCAACGCCGAGATGGGTAAGCGCCTCTACCAGCAGGGCGCCATGACGCTGGCCGACTACTCCGGCGTCCTCACCAGCAGCGTGGAGGCGACCGCCAAGTTCGAGAACGCCAAAGGCGAATTCCGACTCTACTACCAAATGCTCATGACCAAAGTCTACGGACGCGTCCCCTAGCGGACGGCCTGCGCTGCCCCCCCCTCCAGTCCTCCCCGATCCCATGAACGTATTCCGCTGGCAACGTCTCTTCGTTAGGGCCCTCGGGCCCGCGCTGGTCTGCGCGGGGGTCGCTGGCTGGGGCGTGTACCTCATGACCGACAACGAGCGTCCCACCTACCGCAGTGAGGCCCTCCTCAGCACCGGGATCATGAGCGGCGTCGACAAGGCCGACTACGTGCGCGACCTCGTCATCAACGAGATCGAGGGGATCCAAAACCTCGCCAGCAGCTTCGAGATCCGCGAGGAGCTCGCCACTAGACTCCTCGCAACCTACCTGTCGCTGCGGGCACCCGACCCGGCCATTATCTCGGCGCGCGCCTACCGCGACCTGCAGGTCGAACTCGATCCGAGCCTCGTGGCCCGGCACGCTTACGCGGGCAACGAAACGCAAATCTACGAGAGCCTCGTGGCCGAGCGCGACTCCCTGCGGCGCTACGGGGAGGCCAACGCCAAACACCCGCTCATCGCCCTGCTCTACGGCGACAACGCCCTGGTAGGTATCAAGCACCTCGGGGCCGAACTACGCGTCGAGCGCAAGGGACTGAGCGACATGCTCAAGATCAGCTACGCCACCGTCGACGCCGCCTGGTGTAGACGTACCCTCGACACCCACCTCGCGACCTTTCTCGGGGCCCACGAAGGGGTCAAGCTCGAGCGCACGGACGGCGCCCTGGCCTACTTCCGCCGCGCCACCGCCGAGGCCCGCTCGCAGCTCGAAGAGGCCGAACAGCGCCTGCGCACCTACTCCGCCGACCACCGCATCATCAACTACTACGAGCAGACCCGCGCCATCGCCACCGAGCGCAAGGACATCGACCAGCAGTACACCGAAGAGCTGATGCGCGCCGCCGGCGCCGTGGAGGCCATCAAGAGCCTCGAGCTCCGCCTCGCCGATCGCGTCAACCTCGTCAAACTCAACCACGTCATCGACGAGCGCCGTCGCGAACTCTCCGAACTCGGCCGCCGCGAGGCCCGCCTCCGCGTCATGACCCCGGACTCGTCCCGCGGCAACGCGACCGCCATCAGCAAGGTGAGCGCCGAGCAAGCCAAGCTCCGCCGCGAGCTCTCCGACGACGTCGTGAGGCTACAGGGCGTATACCAGGGGCCGGAGGGGGTCGAGTTGGGCCGCCTGCTCAACGAGTGGATCGCCGCGGTCCTCCAGCGGGAGAGCTCGCGGGGGAAGGTCCAGGTCCTCGACCAAGCCAAGCGCGACTTCGACGCCACGTACGAAGAGATCGCCTACCAGGGCTCGTCTTTGAAGAAGATCGAGCGCGAGGTCCACATCGCCGAAGAGGACTACCTCGAGAACCTGCGCAACCTCAATGACGCCCTCCAGAAGGAGCACACGCAGGCCTCGACCTCGAGCCTTCGCTTAGTGGACGTGCCGACGCTCCCGACCCTGCCCGAGAAGTCCAGGCGCCTCCACCTGCTCGCGGCCGGGGTACTCATGGGCGGATTGTTCCCCTTCGTCCTCGGCATCGCCTTAGAGCTGCTCACCGGCGCGCTTACGAGTTTCGAGGAGGCTGAGCGCTGCAGTGGCCTGGGGGTCGCCGGCGGCGTGGCGCGGTGGTCGACGGCGCGGCGGGTTTTGCGGAAACGCTACAAGAGAAGTCTCGACATCATGACGGCCGACCTCCTGTGGCAGGGGATCCGCTCCAAGACCGAGAGCGCGGGTGCCCGATCCGGCCCGCAGCTCGTCGCCGTGACGGCTCTTCAGCCGGGGTCCGGCAAGACGCAAGTCGTTAACCTACTCGCTCAGCGCCTAGCCGAGCGGGGATTCCAAGTCGCGGTAATTGGCGATGTGCCGAGCTGGCTCCCGCCCGATGACCGCGTCCAGTTCCGGGTGGCTAATGTGCTCGGGGCAGCCGTAGACACGGAGCCGTGGGAGCTGTGCGGCTTTCGCCACAACGAGTGGGCCGCCCTCCAAATCGTCCTCTGGGAGATGCCCGCCGTCGCCACCGGACGCCTCCCGATCGACCTCGTGCGCCGGGCCGACAACGTGCTCCTGGTCCACCCCCCGAGCCAGGGGTGGTCGAAGAACCACGCCTCGAGTGCGGCGCTCCTCTCGGAGGCCGCCGGCCGCAAGCCTCTCCTGGTCTTAAACGGACTGTCGGCCGATATCCTTCTGCACCTCTGGGGCGCGTCGTGGCGGGAACTCGGAAAATGGACGCAGGCCATACAATCTGGTGCCGTGGAGCGGGGCGTTCGACCGCTTCCGAGTGATGCCACCCCTATCAGTGTCCCCACGGGTCTACCGTTTGCGGGTCATCAGATGGCTCCCGCCCCCTCCGCCGCCACCGTCACTATTCCATCACTTCAAACCCTCCAAACCGCACCTGCTTCAGTTCCGACCGACGACTGGGCCACACAACTATCTCACCTCAGCTCCCGAAAGGCCCACGCCCACATTCCGCCCACGGCGCCTACCCAGACCCAGCGCGCCAAGCGAGCGTCCATTCTGCCTCCGCCGCCCGCTCTACAAGTGCTGCGACCCCTCGATAACGATTCCTGGGAAGGTCAACTCCTGGCGGAATGATGCAAACCTGGCGCCTCAGAGCCCCCGGCGAATGGCTGGGCCACCCGCTCGGGATGTGCGGCATCATCGTCACGGTCGCCGCCGTGGTGGCGCTCGGCCTGCGCGTCGGGTTGGCAGGGAGCCTCGCGCTCACTACGGTGATCTACGGCCTGCCGCTCCTGTTGCTCATCGTTCGCTACCCGATCCTCAGCATTTATTTGCTCGTGGCCGTCGCATTCCTCGCCAATGGCGTCGGGCGCTACGTCGATGCACCCTGGGGGTTGTTGGTCGACGCCCTGCTCGTGGTCGGATGGCTGGCCACACTCGCGCGGCGGTTCCCGCGCAACTTCGACACGGCCGGCGACCCGCGGAATTGGCCGGAGCTCAGGCGGGATGGCTTCGTGCTGTCGCTGCTGTGGTTCGCCTACCTCCTGCTCGAGATCGCCAATCCGGAGGCGGAGAGCCAGGAGGCTTGGCTGTATTCCATGCGGGCGGTCGGGCTTTACCCGGTGCTCGCGGTCGGGCTCGGGTACTTTCACTTGCGCGAGCGGCGCCACCTGCGTACGTTACTCTGGATGGTCCTCGGCTTCAGCGTGTTAGGGGCACTGTGGGGGATCCGGCAAAAATTCTTCTTCCTCGACGGCGCCGAGCGGCACTGGCTCTTCGCTGAGGGCCACGCCCGACAACATGTGCTGTTTGGCGTCTTGCGCACCTTCTCGTTCTACTCCGACGCGGGCCAATTCGGCGCCTCACAGGCGATGGTCTTGCTCATGGCCTGCATCATGGCCATCCGCCCGCCTTCCGAAGGCGCGCGCGCCTTCTACCTCGTTACGGCTACGCTCTGTCTGGTGGGCTTCGGGATCTCCGGGACGCGCGGGGCGCTGGCGGTGCCGGCGGCAGGAGGCATGATGTATCTGTTGGTCAGTAGGAACGCGCAGGTCTTCTGCCTCGGCGCCCTGTTGATGGGGGGGGCGTACGGACTGCTACGCTACACCTCGGTGGCGAGCGGCGTGGAACAAGTGCAGCGGATGCGCTCGGCGCTCGACCCGGAGGAGGCGAGTCTGCAGGTCCGTCTCGAGAACCAGGAGACGCTCCGCTATCACCTCGAGGGCAAGCCCTTCGGCGTTGGCGTCGGCGCGGCCGGCTTCTGGGGACTGCGCTTCACGCCGGACACCATCTGGGCGAATACGCCCACCGATTCGTACTACGTGCGTCTGTGGGTGGAGACGGGGGTCGTCGGCCTCGCGCTACACCTATTCGTGCTCGGGTACGTCCTCGGCGCGGGGGCCGCCCGCGTATGGCACACCGCGGACCCGGTGCTCCGCCACGAGCGCGCGGCTCTGCTGTGCGGTTACGCTGGCATACTATTGGCAAGCTACGGTAACCAGGTCTTAAGCCAGTTCCCGACCGCACTGATCGTCTACCTCGCGATCCCCGTGCTGCTGTCGGACCGCTGGTCGGAGGAGGCCTGAGCCCGCTTATGATCATCGCTTACGCCCTGCTGTGTGTCGCCACGGCCTACCTCGCCTTCGGGGTTTTGTACCAGCTCTTCTACGCCGTCGCCGGCCTGCTGCCCGCGCCGGAGCCCGCGCCTAAGGACGCTCGCCTCCGGCGTTTCGCCATCTTCATCGCCGCCTACCGCGAAGATCGCGTCATCGTCGAGACGGCGCGCCGCGCGCTCAAGCAGCGCTACCCGAGCGACCGGTTCGAGGTCGTGGTCCTGGCCGACCAGCTGCGCGCAGCTACATTACTGGAGTTGCGCAAGCTCCCGCTCGAGGTGGTGGAGATGCGTTTTTGCGAAAGCACGAAAAGCAAGAGCCTCCGCGAGGGATTGCTGGCGACTTACGGACAGGAGTTCGAGGCTGCCCTCGTGCTCGACGCCGACAACCACATGGCTCCGGACTTCCTCCTGGAGGCCAACCGCTACCTCGCCGCCGGCTTCCGGGCGGTGCAGGGGCAACGGACGGCACCCCCGGGCGATTTCGGGGGCACGGCCGCCTGGGATGCGATCGCGGAGGCGGTCAACAACCACATCCTCTGCACCGGCCACCACGCCGTGGGTATGTCGGCACGCCTGGCGGGCTCGGGGATGGTGTTCGACTACGACCTGTTCGACGGCGTCATGCAGGAGATCCATGCCATCGGGGGCTTCGACAAGGAGCTCGAACTGCGGCTCACGCAGATGGGCGTCGCGATCGGCTACGCGTCCAAGGCCGTCGTCTACGACGAGAAAGTGTCGAGCCCCGAGGTGTTCGCGCACCAGCGCGGCCGGTGGCTCGCGGCGCAGTACACTTACGCCGGACGCTATCTAGGACCCGGCCTGAGGGCGCTGTGCCGGGGGCAATTCGACTTCGCCAACAAAGCGCTACAGATGGCGCTGCCGCCACGGCTGCTCTTGCCCGCGGCCCTACTCGTCGCGATGACCCTCGCCCTGCCGTTCTCGCTCGAGTGGAGTGCGCTGTTCGGCGCCCTACTCATCCTCAACGCCGCCAGCTTCGCCCTCGCGATCCCGCCGCACCTCTGGCAGTCGGCCTCGTGGCTCCTCGTCTCACAGCTGCCTAACCTCGTGTGGCAGGCGTGCCGTTCGGTGGTGATGATCCCGGCTTCCGCCAAAACCTTTTACCACACGCCGAAGGGGGAGGAGGCTAATTTTTAAATTTTTGAAGTGCATCATTTTTGAATGGCCGCGCAGGCATTCAGCAACTCAAAAATTTAACAACTCAAAAATTAATCATGCCCTGGCACATCCTCATCTGGTTTCTCTTCGGCGGGATAGCGGTCGGCGTCTGGCGTGCGAACGTCAAGAAACGTAGTTAAGTGAGCCGCGTGGCAATATCCACCGAGCCGTGGCCCAGCTTTTGCATAGCCGGTACCTGTGCATGTGCTGTTCGTTTGTAAGTCCCTCCCGTACTCCTTCAAGGGCGGTATCCAGACCCACGTCTGGGAGCTGAGCAAGCACCTGATCGCACGCGGGTGTCGCATCACGATCCTAACGGGCGGCAGCTTATACCGCGGCACCTACACCGAGGTGCAGGAGGGACGCGAGATCATTTTCCTACCCTACCTCCCCGGCCGGCGCCTGCCTCTCCTCCAGAAGACGACCGAAGACGTGAGCTTCAATGTCGCAGCTCTCCTGTGGCTCCGCCGGCACGGACCGGCCTACGGCTGCATCCATGTGCAGGGACGCTCCGGGTGCTTCTACGCGGCGCTCGCCCGGCGCAGGGTGGCGCCCCCGGTCCTCACCACCTTCCACCGCCTGCTGTCCATCGAGTACGAGTACGACGGCCAGGCGACCGGCATAATCGATGGCCTCCTGCACCGGCGCCTGATGGGCTACGCCGAGACGCGGGCGGCGCGCTACTCCGACCACGCGATCGCCGTGAGTGAGGAGATGCGCCGGGAGCTTGTAGAGTGCTGCCCGAAGCACCTCGCCCCCGTGCGGATCCTCCCGAACGGCGTAAGCCGGGAGTTCGGTGAACCCGTCGCCGTGTCCGACCCGCACCAACTCGTCTTCGTCGGGCGCCTCGAGCGCATCAAGGGGGTGTACTCCCTGCTGGAGGCGATGCAGGAGGTCGACGAGCGCATCAAACTCAAGATCGTCGGCGACGGACCGGAGCGACGCGGCCTCGAGCGCATCATCGACCGCGACGTGAGTCTCAAGCGACGTGTCCACCTCCTCGGTGACCAGGACGCCGAGGAGGTCCGCAACCTCATCCAGCGCTCGCACGCCCTCGTGCTGCCGAGCCTCCACGAATCGCAGGGCATCGTCCTGATCGAGGCCGGCATCTGTGGGCGACCGGTGATCGGTGCGTCGGTCCCGGGCATCGACGAGGTCGTGGTGCACGGCGAGACGGGGCTGCTCTACCCCCCGGGCGACGCGCGGAGCCTCGCGGTCGTGATCGACCACCTCTTCGCCAATCCGGCGCTCGCCACGCGCCTCGGCGAAAACGGACGCCGACGCGCCGAGCAGGTCTACGACTGGGAGCAGATCGCCGCGGATACGTACGGGCTCTACGAGGATCTAATCCACGGTGCCGACAAGCCCGTCCGCTCGGCCACCCCGACGCCAAAGCCCAATGCCACCGCCCCCCTAGGCAAGGCCGCCCCGCTAGGCGAAGCCGCCAAAGCCGCGCCAGCCTCAGCGCCCTGCCCAAAGGTCTCCATCGTCACCGTCAACTTCCGCCAGGCCGAAGTCACTTGCGACCTACTCGACGACCTCCGCGCCTGTACGTACCCGAACCTCGAGGTCGTCCTCGTCGACAACGGGAGCCTCGGGAGCGAGCGCAGCCGCTGGGAGTACCACTACCCCGGCGTGGTGTACGTCCGCAGTGAATCGAACTTGGGCTTCGCCGGGGGCACCAACCTCGGGATCCGACACGCGAGCGGCTCGCTGATCCTGCTGCTCAACAACGATACCTACGTCGGGCCGGACTTCCTAAAGGCATTGGTGGAGGTGCTGTTGCACAACCCGGAGGTCGGGATGGTGAGTCCGAAGATCCTCTTCGCCCATCCGGCCGGTACGATCCAGTACGCCGGCTCCTTCATCGGACAGCCGGTGCTCGGGCGCGGGACCCAGATCGGCCACCTGGAGCTGGACTACGGCCAGTACGACGACACCCGACTCACGGACCTCCCGCACGGCGCCTGTATGCTGGTGCGCCGGGCGGTCTTCGAGCGCGTCGGCATGTTGCCGGAGTTTTACTTCATGTACTTCGAGGAGCTGGATTTCGCCATCGCCGCCAAGCGCGCCGGGTTCGAGACGATGTACTGCGGGGCCACAAGCATTCGCCACCGGCAGAGCGTGAGTTTAGGCGTGGGGAGCCCGCGCAAGACCTACTACCTGCACCGCAACCGGCTCGTCTTCTATCGCCGGTTGTTGAGTGGCGTGAGCTTCTACTGCTTCCTGCTGTACTACGTCTTATTTGCCCTGCCGGTCAGCGCGCTGCGGTTCCTCCGCCACCGCCGTCCCGATCACGTGCGCGCCCTCGGCGAGGCGCTACGGTGGAACGCCCGCCAGACGGTAGGCCGCAGGCACCGCGAGCCGCTGAGCTTGCCGCACCTCAGTCCCCGCGACGTATGAATCACTACGTAGACCGCATCAGGGCCCCCTTCGCCGCGCAGGGCTACACCGGGCTACACCTGGAGTGGGTGACGGCATGGCGCGTGGTGGGGCTGGCGTGGGCCTGGCTCACGGCACGCGTCTACCTACGTGGTGCCCGCTCGCTCGGTCGTCTGGTCTTCGCGCACGGGCGCCCCGATATCCACCTCGAGCGCGCCGCGGAACTTCGCCTCGGCGAGGACGTACGCCTCCACTGCGAGATACACCGCACACGCCTCAGCGTCCGCCACAAGGCCAGGCTCATTATCGGGGACCGGGTGTTGCTCAACGGCTGCATCATCGCCGCCAACACGGATATCATCATCGGGAATGGAGTCACGCTCGGCCCCTGGGCGCACCTGATGGATGGGGACTTTCACGGGGTGCAAGACCGGGACGCCTCGGCGGTCAATCGCCCGATCATCATCGAGGACGATGCCTGGCTGGCGACGCGGGCCATGGTGCTAAAGGGCGTTACTATCGGGCGCGGAGCCGTGGTGGCGGCCGGGGCCGTGGTGACCAAAGATGTCGAGCCCTACACGGTGGTGGCGGGGGTGCCGGCGGTCGTTGTGAAGCGGTTGAGGGTTGGAACGCAGAGGTCGCTGCAGGAGGAGATAGGTTTCGGGGACCCGCTTCAGAGCTCAGGCAGGGCGGCGGTGGGTTAGGCGCTTCCGTTACATCTAGGGATTGCTGGGCGATCGGGCTCTTACGTTAGCCCGCGTATGCGGCTTTCGCCAAAACTCAACTCCTGTCTTCTCGCCGTCTGACAGTAAAGCCTTAAGCCTACCTTTCGCGCCCAGCCCAGGCCCGCAACCTGGCCCGCGGACCACGCCTCGGACCTCGAGAAGATCGCCGACCTCATGCCGGCGTGGACCGCAAACCTGAGGCTCGTGCTTGGCGATCGAGCCATTGGCTTAACCCTCGCTCTCACTCTCGGCGGAACTGGGGATCACGGGATCGGTGTTCTGCCGGCGCTTGCGCGGCAGGGCCAAGGGGCCATTCGCCCATTCTCTGGGGCTTGCTCCTGCCTTCGAGATCGAGGGGGACGTTCTCCTCGCCACTTCGGAGCGTCCGATCGTGCGTCTGCGGCGAGTTTTGCCGAAAGGCGAATCTCCTTTGGGGAGTATGTGGTCGGCCGCGAGAACTGCGCCCGGGCAGTTGGGATTGCGCACAGACGTACGCGCGCCGCAGCCAAATACGCCGTTGGAAGCGACTAGTATTTACGCCCTTTGCGGTACATCTTCTGTATGCGTAAGGCATAGGTTTGAACTCGCTCACACGCGGTCCCTACGTCGCCCGTTCGGACCGTTAAACCTCTACAACCCATGTACACCCATACCCGTGCGCTGCTGGTCCTCGCCACCGCAGTGCTCTCCGTGCTCGCGCAGGCCCAGACCGTGATTTTCGTCAAAACCGGAGGCACTGGCAACGGTTCCTCGTGGGCGGCCGCCGCCGGAGACCTGCAGCAGGCTTTGGCGAAAGCCGCCCCCAATACCGAGGTCTGGGTGGCCGCCGGCACCTACCGCCCCGTCACCTGCGCCTTGTGCACTACCACAGATCGGCAGGCGAGCTTTACCGTCAAGGAGGGCGTGGCCGTCTACGGCGGCTTCGCCGGGACCGAGACCCAGCGCTCGCAGCGCAGCGTGGCACGCAACGTCTCCATTCTCACCGGCGACATCGACCAGGACAAAGCACTCGCCGGCAACAGCTACCACGTCGTCACCTTCGACCACGTCGGCGCCAGCGCCCGCCTCGACGGCTTCACGATTCAGGAAGGGTCCGCCAGCGGTACCAACGAGGCCCAGCACGGGGCCGCCGTCCTGGTCGACGGCACGAGCGCCGGTCGCTCGGCCGCCCCGACGATCGCCAACTGCCGCCTCGCCGACAACCGGGCCAGCGGTCTCGGGGGCGCCATTTTCAATAACGGGTACTCAGGCGATATCCGCACCACGATCCTCAACTGCACGTTCGATAACAACCAGGCGCGCGAGGGGGGCGCCATCCACAACCAGGCCTTCCTCGGGACGGCCCGCGTGACCATCACCGGCTGTACATTCACCAACAACCGCTCCGGGGCTGGCGGCGCCATCTACAACGGCGGCCAGAGCGGCACCAACGTGGCCCGCATCGAGGACAGCCGCTTCCGCGATAACTGGAGCACCGGCTACGGCGGCGCGATCTACAACTTCGGTAAGGATGCGAGTGGCGTCTGTAGCCCCGTGATCATCGACTGCATCTTCGACCACAACACCGGCGAGGTAGCCGCCGGGGCCGTCTACAACCTCTCCAGCTCCGGCGGCGCCGTCGAGCCCGAGATGATCGGCTGCGTAGTGTACGACAACTACTCCGGCGTCGGCGGCGGCGTCTATGCCAACGCCTCCGACCGCGGCCTCACGCACCTCCGGATCTCGAACACGATCTTCTCCGCGAGCCGCGGCAACTTCGACCCGCGGATGCACTTCTCGGGAGATAATATGCCACGCATCACCCTCGACCACGTCCAGGTAGACGCCGCGAGTTGCGCGACGATCATGCAGGGCGGTGGCAGCGGCGGGGTACTCACCTGCGGCGAAGGCATGATCTACAACGCCAGTGCGGGCTTCGTGCAACCGAGCGCGGGCGACTTCCACCTCAAGCCCGGTGCCGTGGGCATCGACGCCGGCTCGGCGGCGGCCTACGCCAAGTTCAAAGTCGAGCGCGATATCGCCGGGGCGCCCCGCGTGCAGGGCGGCATGCCCGACATCGGTCCCTACGAGTTCAGCACCGGCGATACCGATGGCGACGGCGTGCCCGATACCCGCGACAATTGCCCTCTCGTGGCGAATGCCGACCAACTCGACTTCGACAAGGATGGCGTGGGCGCGGCCTGCGACTGCGACGACAAGGACCCGAAGGTGACGGTCGGCCAGACCTACTACGCCGACGCCGACGCCGACGGCTACGGCGACCGCGCCGTGAGCCTCGTGTCCTGCGCTAAACCTATGGGCTACGTCCTCAATCCGGACGACTGCAACGATAAAAATGCCACGGTCTACCCTGGCGCGAAGGAGATCTGCGACGGCCTCGACAACGACTGCGACGGGCTGATCGACGAGGACGTCGTCGACACCGAGGCCCCGAAGATCGTCTGTAAGCCGGCGAGTAAGGAGCTCGTCGCCGGGCAGTCCGTCACCTTCGCACCGAAGGACGTGTACGCCTCCGGGACCGACAACTGTGGCAACGTGACGCTCGTGTCGGTCGTGCCGTCGGTTTTCACGAAAGTGGGCTCCTTCCCCGTCACCCTCACCGCCAAGGACGACGCCGGCAACCTGACCACCTGCGCCACGACCGTCACTGTCACCGCCGCGCCAACCGTGGCGCCGGCGCCGGGCACGTACTGCAAGTCGACCTCGGCCCAGCCCTGGAACGAGTGGATCGCGCGGGTGCAGTTCGGCCAGATCAACCAAGAGAGCGCGAAGTGCGGCACGACCTGCGGGTACGCCGATTTCACGGGCGCGAGCGCCGCCGTCTCAACGGGCCTGAGCTACCCACTCACCCTGACCCCGGGCCTGAGCTGGCCAGGGTACAAGCCTGTACTCTTCTGGCGCGTCTTCGTGGACTGGAACCAGGACGGGGATTTCCTTGACCAGGGTGAGGTGATCGCTTCTTCGGACGCGAGCTTCGCGGTCGTGATCGCCAACGTCGTGGTTCCGGCTTTCGCCAAAACCGGCAGCACCCGGATGCGCGTGAGCCTTCGCGCGGACGTGGCGCCGGAGTCCTGTAGCACCTTCGACCGCGGCGAGGTCGAGGACTACACCCTCGTCGTCTCGCCCGGCGGACCGCGTCTCACGCTCGCCGGCTGCCCCGCGAACCTCGCGATCGAAGTGCCGACCGGCCAGGCGAGCGCCGTGGCGACCTGGTCCGCGCCCGCGGCCACGACGAC
>JBGTKC010000271.1:0-3434 GCA_041744755.1 Saprospiraceae bacterium | reverse complement strand
GCACCGCAACTCGCCCTCTACGGAGGTCCGGCGTGCGGGAGCCTCTCCGAGATCGCCTGCGTCTCGGACGGCTTTCGGTCCAACGTCGTCCAGGTGCTCACGGACTCCCTCCAACCCGGGGAGCTCTACTACATCCGCCTCGGGGCCCGCGGCTCGAACGTTGGCACCTTCAAGCTGTGTGTCAACCTCTATGACTTCGTCCCGAAGCCTGCCAGCGACTGCGTCGACGGGGTACTGCTCTGCTCGAAGGATCCCTTCACCGTGGCTCGGCTCGAGGGCGCCGGCCGCAACACCCGCGAGATCGACCCGAGGTCCTGCGTCCGTGAGGAGTTCAGCAGCGTCTGGTACAAGTGGACCTGCGACGAGGCCGGCGACCTAGGGTTCGTCCTTACGCCGAGCAACCCGACCGACGACCTCGATTTCGTCGTGTACGAACTCCCCGGCGGGGTGGACGCTTGCGACGACAAGCGCGAGTTGCGCTGCGAGGCCGCCGGCGAAAACATCGGCGCGCCCCTCAGGGACTGGGAGCGCTGCAGCGGCCGTACCGGCATCCGCGCCAGCGAGACCGACGTGTCGGAGCCGCCGGGCTGCCAGGCGAGCAACAACAACTTCGTCCGCTCGATCGACATGGAGGCGGGGCGGAGCTACGCACTGGTGGTCAACAACTTCAGCGAATCCGGGAATGGCTTCTCGATCGAGTGGACCGGCACCGGGACCTTCGTCGGCCCGAAGCCGGCGTTTCGCGTGAGCCCGGACGTCGGCGGGCAGTGCGACCTCACGGAGTTCGTGTTCACCAACGAGAGCACCACCAACCCGGGGGCGACCAGCACCTACCAGTGGGCCTTCGGGAGCTTCGCCGACCCGGCACAACTCACGGGCACCGGCCCGTACTCGGTCAACTACGGCAGCTTCGGGGAGAAGTTCATCACGCTTAGGCTGCGGAGCTCGGACGGCTGCGTGGTGACGGAGACGAAGTCCGTGTACGTCGAGCCCTGCTGTGAGCTCAGTGATCCCCTGGTGGCCGGGGCACCCCTGACCACCGACCCGAGCTGCGCGGGCACGCCCTCGGGCGCGTTCGCGATCCCGATCAGCCGAGGGGTGCCGGACTACTTCTTCAGCCTCAACGGCGGACCCTACCTGCCGACGAGTGAGCGGACCGGTTTGATGGAGGGCGACTATACCGTCTTCATTCAGAACATCAAGGGCTGCACGGACACCTCCCGCGTGACGCTCACCGATCCGCCGCCGTTGGAGGTCGAGATCGGCGGCAATCTGACGGTTACCTTTGGGGACAGTGCGCTGGTGGAGGCTTTGGTCAACCTTGACGGGACGTACACCTACGCGTGGACCGGCGCTGATTCAATACGCTGCCTGGATAGCACCTGCAATCGGGTGTACGTCTACGGCTTTAGCCCGGCCGAGCTCACGGTGATGGCGGAGTCTAGTGCCGGGTGTACAGCCGTGGACCGGCTGCAACTGGAGGTCCGCAAAGAGCGACCGCTGTACGCGCCGACGGGCTTCACGCCGAACCAGGACCGGATCAACGATCGGTGGACGCTGTTCGGGCCGCCGGTGTTGGCGCGGATCAACTACCTGCGGATCTTCGACCGGTGGGGCAATCAGGTGTTCGAGAATGCGGGGATGTCGCCGAACGACGTGGCGGCGGGTTGGGACGGAACCTTCCGGGGGGAGGAGATGAACTCCGGGGTGTATGCCTGGGTGGCGGAGGTGGCATACGTGGATGGGGTGAGCGTTAAGGTGAACGGGGACATAAATTTGGTGAGGTAAAAAGTGCGTGGAGTGCGGAGTGTAGTGAAAGTTTTGAAAGTGAGCTGGGGGACTACCCATTCTAGCCCCTCGGAGCCGCGTAGCGCGCGTTGCTTACGCGTGGCCCAGGATTCATCCGGCCGGGTGTCTCGAGTTTTGGCGAAAGCCGCCGCCTGCCTTCTCCTCGTCTCCCTCGCCGCGTGCGAGAACGACCCCGCCGCCGTCGCCGCCATGTTTCCCGATGTCCGCCCCGACGCAGAAGTGATCCGCGACTTCGAGACCATCTACTCGGACAGTGCGCAGATCAAGGTGCGCGTTACGGGACCGCAAATGTTGCGGGTCCAGGAGGAGAGCCAGTTCGTGCAGTACTTCCCGGCGGGGGCGCACCTGGAGTTCTACGATGACGCCGGCAAAATTTCTTCGACCCTAGAGAGTGGGTACGGAATCCGCTACGAGACCGACGACCGGGTGCTGCTGCGCGACTCGGTGGTGTGGCAATCGGTGGCTGGCGACCGGCTCGATACGGAGGAGCTTCACTGGGTGTCCTACGATCGGAAGATCTACTCGGATCGCTTCGTGCGGCTGCGGCAGTCCGACAAGGAGATCACGGGCGTTGGCTTCGAGAGCAACGAGGACTTCTCGCGCGCCAAGGTGATCGCGATCCAGGGGATCGTCCAGGTGGAGCCCGGCACAACGTCGCCGCGGGACACCTCCGCGCGGCTACCTTCGCGTCCGGATGGCGAGTGAGATTATACTGCTGCTGGTATTGCTGCTGCTGTCGGGCCTTTTCTCGGGCAGCGAGATCGCCTTCGTGAGCGCCAACAAATTGCTGATCGAGCTCAAGCGCAAGCGCTCGAAGCGCCGCGGCGCTCTGCTGGCGAAGTTTTACGAGAAGCCGGCCGACTTTATGGGCGCGATGCTGGTCGGCAACAACCTCGTGATGGTGATGCTCACGGCCCTGGCCGGCGCCATGATCGGCGACGCGCTCGGGGACTCGGTGTCGAGCAATGAGTACGTCAACCTGCTGATTAGCTCGCTCATCATCACTGTGGTGGTGTTGATCTTCGGGGAGTTCATCCCCAAGGCGCTGTTCGAGGTTTTTGCCGAGAAGGCACTCTTCGGCCTGGCCTATCCCATCAACATGGCGCGCTGGCTGCTCAGTCCGCTGGCGTGGTTGATGATTCGCCTTTCGGAAAAACTGCTGGAGTTGATTACGCGCCAGCCGACGACGGTGCCGGATACGGCCTTCACGCGCCTCGACCTCGAGCAGTACATCATCCAGACCCACACTGAGGCCCGTGACTCGGACGAGGAGATGATCGACGCTGACCTCTTCCAGAACGCGCTCAACTTCAACGACCTGCGCGTGCGCGACGTGATGATCCCCCGCAACGAGATCGTCGGCATCGACGTGAGCGCCCCCGTGGGCGACCTCATCGAGCTCTTCGCGACGAGCAACCATAGCCGCCTCATCGTCTACGACGCCGACGTCGACAACGTGCTCGGGTACGTCCACCACCAGCACCTCCTCAAGAATCCCTCGACGATCCGCCGGCTCACGCTCGACCTCCCGATCGTGACCGAGGCAATGCGCCTCAGCGACCTCATGAAGCGCTTCATCGGTTCGCGCAAGTCGATCGCCGCGGTCGTCGATGAGTACGGCTCGG
>JBGTKC010000270.1:0-2829 GCA_041744755.1 Saprospiraceae bacterium | reverse complement strand
CCCGGTGAGCTGTGCAGCGGCGCTGGCGACGCTACGGGTTTTGCTGGAGAGCGACCTTATAGAAAAGGCGGCAGACAAAGGAGGAGCCTTTCGGCAAAACCTGCGGCACCTGCCGGGCGTGCTGGACATCCGGCAGATCGGCCTGTGGCTGGCGGTCGAACTGCAAAGCGGGGAACGGGTGCGGGCGGTGATTAAGCGCTGTACGGAGTTGGGGTTGATAACCGACTGGTTTCTGTTTAATGATCGAGCGCTGAGGATTGCGCCGCCGCTGACGATCAGTAAGGAGGAGATCGAGTTCGCGTGTGAGGTTTTGACGCAAGTCTTGGAAGAGGTTCCTTGAGCTGTTGAGGGGAGACACGTGTTGAACGGGCATCCACCCTGGGCGGTGACGTTTCACGACAGCGCCCTCGCGTTGGCGAGCGTCCGGTGGCACGGCCTTGCGGCCTTCGCGACTCTGTCTGAAGTACTCGGTGTTGCGCGGATAGTCCTAGCAATCCGTCAGGTACACCCCCACCGCCAGGCCCCCTTCCGAGGTCTCCTTGTATTTCGCGTTCATGTCCTTGGCCGTCGCCCACATCGTCGCCACCACCTTGTCGAGTGGCACCTTGGCCGCGGCCGGGTCACCGTCGACGGCCAGGCCGGCGGCGTTGATGGCCTTGATGGCCCCCATGGAGTTGCGCTCGATACACGGCACCTGCACCAGGCCCGCGATCGGGTCGCAGGTCAGCCCGAGGTGGTGCTCCATCGCGATCTCGGCGGCCATCAGCACCTGCTCGGGCGTGCCGCCGAGTAATTCCGTGAGGGCCGCGGCCGCCATCGCGCTCGAGACCCCGATCTCGGCCTGGCACCCGCCCATCGCCGCAGAGATCGTGGCGCCCTTCTTGAAAATGCTCCCGATCTCCCCGGCCACCAGCAAGAACTGCTTGACCTCCGCGAAGCCCGCGGCGTGGTCCTCGATGGCGAGGTAGTACATCAGCACCGCCGGAATCACGCCGGCCGAGCCATTCGTCGGCGCGGTCACGACCCTCCCGAGGCTCGCGTTGACCTCGTTGACGGCCAGCGCGAAACAACTCACCCACTTCAGGATCTGCCGGAACTTTACTTCCGTTCGCCGAATGGCCGCCAGCCAGCTCTCCGCGTCGTGGTAGTCGAGGTCGTCGCCGAGCAGGGCGCGATTCATCTCGGCGGCGCGCCGCTTCACCCCGAGGCCACCGGGCAGGGTGCCGCTGGTATGGCACCCGAGGTACATGCACTCCAGCATCGTGGTCCAGATGCGCTGCATCTCGCGGTCGATTGCGTCGTCGGTGCGCAAGCTGCGCTCGTTGGCGAGGACGATGCGGCTGATCGGGCGTCGCTCGGCGGTGCAGTGCGCGAGCAGCTCATCCCCCGTGACGACCGGGAAGGGAAAGGCGGCGAAGGATTTGAGGTTCTCGCGGGCATTGGTCCGCTCCTCGGCCACGACGAAGCCGCCGCCGATCGAGTAGTAGGTGTCGACCTGGAGCTCGCCCGTGGTTAAGGTCGCCTCGAAGGTGAGTCCGTTGGCGTGGAAAGGAAGGAAGTTGCGGTGCCACAGCAGATCGCGCGCTGGGACAAAGGGTAGGGGGCGGCTTTCGCCAAAACGGATCTCACCCCGGCAAGTGATGTCATCGAGTAAACCCTGGATGCTCTCGATCGGGACGTACTCTGGGTCGGCGCCCGACAAACCCAGCAGAAGGGCTGCATCGGTAGCGTGGCCCTTGCCGGTTAGCGACAGCGAGCCGTAGACGTGGACCCGCACCGAACTCACGAGGTCGAACAGCCCCGCCTCCCGCAGCTCCGCGATCCAGCGCTCGGCGGCACGCCAGGGTCCGAGCGTGTGGGAGCTCGACGGCCCGACGCCGATCTTGAGCATGTCGAAGACGGAGATGCACTCCATGGAAGGATTTTTGCGGCAGGGAGGCGGTGCACGTTTCGGCGAGCCGGAGGAGGGCCCGTTGCGGGCATCCCCTCAGATACGGGGCGAAGGTGCGAAGGATGCGCCTGACGTACGTACCCTGCACTTGCGCCGACGCGGGAGGTTTTCGTTTTGCCGAAAGGCCACTTGTTATAAAGTGCACACCTATCCATTTGTCGTATGTATTCACCAGAACCGTCGCCAGAAATCTATCGAGCGCGTCGCACATCGAGGCCGTAATTTTGCTCATCCCGCGCGGTACCCCTCTTGATCCCAGAGCACTTCCCTTTCGTTGGGGAAGAGCGGCCACTCCCCTGGCGTGCAACCCACGTCTGTAAAAGTGAAGTAAGCAACCGCGCCCACACAACCCTCGCGCCTGGCCGCGATCTCACGCCTACCGACCTGCTCCTATGTTGCCTACCTTCCGGAAACACCTCGTCACGCTCCTCCTCCTCACTGGCACTAGTGTTGCCGCCTCCGCGCAGCTCTTCGTCAATGAGTTCGTGGCCTCTAATACTAGCGGGATCACCGACGAATCTGGTGCCTTCGAGGACTGGATCGAGATCTTCAACGCGGGTTCGTCTGCCGTCGATTTGGCTGGCTACTACATCTCCGACGATCCGGCCAATCCCAAACTCTGGCGAGTAGCGGCGAGTGACCCCGCCCAGACCATTATCCCGGCCGGGGGCTACCTCCTCCTGTGGGCCGACAAGGACACCGACCAGGGTGCCCACCACGTCAATCTCAAGCTCAGCGCCGACGGCGAGAGCATCGTGCTGACGAAACCCGACGGCACCACCAGGGTCGACGCCTACACCTTCGGGCCGCAGCGGGAGAACGTCTCGTTCGGACGCGTCGGCGACGGCGCCGCGGCCTGGGACTTTTTCGCGACCCCG
>JBGTKC010000269.1:0-17551 GCA_041744755.1 Saprospiraceae bacterium | reverse complement strand
CCGTGTCGCTCGGCAATAACTACGAGGCCACGCGCGGGGCCCTCACCCGCGAGCTATCCCTCGCCGCCCAACCCACCGCGGCCGCCGTCGGGCGCCTGCGGGCGGAGGCCACCTTCAACCGCCAGCAGGACTCGGTCCGCTTCGAGATTGTGGCCCCGGCCCGGGGGGTAGTGGGCGGGATCGACGCCAAGGTGGGCGAGCGCAAGTCGGCCTTCGCCAACTTGATCAGCTTTTACGAGCCGTCGCCGCGGCAGGTGCTCAGCTACGTGCACGAGGGCAAGCTCCTCGAGGCCGCCGTCGGGGACTCGATCGAGGTCCGGTCGTTGATCA
Source organism: Saprospiraceae bacterium (assembly GCA_041744755.1). Classification (GTDB taxonomy): domain Bacteria; phylum Bacteroidota; class Bacteroidia; order Chitinophagales; family Saprospiraceae; genus CALDTK01. Next base: position 17,221 of record JBGTKC010000269.1, on the reverse strand, counting down.
ATCCCGAGTACAGCAGCCGTGGCGTTGTGACGGGGATGGGGTCGCGGATCGTGGAAATCCCGCCGCGGATGCGGCGGATGCCTGACCTCCGGACGTACGGCCGCGAGATCGTCGTCGCAATCAGTCCCCACAACGACTTCCTCCAGCAGGAGAAGGTCTCGCTTACCTTCCTCACCGGCGATGAGTAAGCACCTCCGCCGATGGCGAGTGCGGTGGCGAAACCTGGGACGCCTATTCGCCGGAGCCGTGCTGTGTTTTGGCGTAAGCCTCCCCCACCCTGCCCAGGCGCAGCCGCGCGCGGCGAGCCCGACGCAGCTCGCGGAAGTGTTGCGGGTGTGGATGAGCGATTACGCAGGCTTTGGCGAGGCAGGTTTGGTGGAGCCGCTGGCCGAGTTCCGGCCGGGGATCATCGAGCAGTTGCAGCTCCGCTCCGAGGCCGATCGCCTCGACCTCGGTCGCCAGCGCTACGGCGTCCGCGTGCAGCCGAAACTCCCGCACATCCGCCGCGCCGAGCGTGACCTCCAACAGGCCGAACGCACGAGGCTCGAGGACCTAGGACTCTCGGCCGGGCGCGACGCCGACGAGGAAGCCCTGAGGCAGCTGTTTGGACTGGCGGCGGAGGCCCAGGAAATGCGCACGATCGATTCCCTCATCGAGCTACAGCGGGGGCTCGTGGAAGTCACCTTCCGGCGCATGGCTGAACCCAACTACGACGTCGACCGGGTGCTCGACGCTCAGGACGACCTCGCGGACCTCCGGCTCCGTCGCGAGCGGCTCTCCCGACGGGCGGCGGCGCGGCCGTCGCCCCTGCCCCTGGATCGCCTTGTGGACGTTTGGGACCTGCCCGCCCGCATCGCGACGCTGCGCACCCTCGGGCCGCAGCCGCTCCCCGCCTCAGGCAAGCTCGCCGTCCTCGACGCGGAACTCGCGCTCGAGAAGGCGCAAAACAATACCTGGCTCGACTTCCTGCAGGTCAACTATCGCTCCGACCTGGAGGTAGCGAAGAGCCGCTACAGTCTCGGCGGCGGCCTGGAATTCCCCCTGCGGACGAGCGCCCTGCCGGCGGTGGACAAGCTCCGGGTAGAGCGGCAGCAGGAGCAGATCGAGCGGGCGGTAGACCTGCGGGTCCAGGAGCGCGAACTCACGACCGCCCTCGACAAGCTCAGCCTCGCGCTCGAACAGTACGGCGCGCTACTGCGCTCGCTCGAGGAGCGCAAGCGTAACCGTATCCCGCTCGAGCGAGTGCTCGCGAGCTCGCCGGAGGCGCAGCCGGAGGATATCCTGCGGCTGCGCCGCCGCACCCTTACCGATCGTCTATCCCTGCTGGACCTGGCCGCCGACATACGGGACGACTACGCCTCCTTGCTGGCGGAGCACTACCGCCTAGACGTGGAGATGATTGCGGCGTACGTACTCGCCGGGGACTAGTCCGCTGATCGTCCCGTAGCTCCCGCTTCCCTGGCGCTTATTCCGCCCACACGAGCCCCGCGCGGTACCAGAGCGTTTTGTCGCCGCGGAGCATGAGGAGGTTGCTGCCGGCGGGACCGGGGGCGAGCTCTCTCACGAGCCCAAGCTCCCGGTCGAGGGATGACCAGCTCCCGCCGTCGAAGAAGAGGAGGCGCTCCTCGTCGGCGATGAGGTAGCGCCCGGGCCGGTTGACCTGCGTACGGAAACCTGCGAAGGGGCCGAACAACAGGATTCGTCCGTCCTCGGTGGCGAGGGCCACCTGTTGCGCGGTGGCCACCATCTCGACCACGCGCACGGGCTTGCCGAAGAGCTGCGAGAACACGGGGCTCTGTTGCGTGAGGCGGTTCTGACGGTCGATGAGGATGAGCTGCTGTCGATCGGCGGCGTAGATCCACAGCGCGTCGTTGCGCGAGTAGGCGATCGCGTCCACCTGGCCGAGGTCGAGTTCCACGAGCCGCAGCTGCCGCAGCTCCGCCAGGTTGCGATCGAGCCACACCACCGTCTGTGCCTCGCGGTAGAAGAGCACCGGCCGCAGGGGGTTGGTGAGGTCGACCTGCGCCAGGCGCCCGAGCCTGGTGTTCTGATAGCGTAGCTCCGGGGCCACGCCCGATAGCACCTCGGAAGCGGCGGCGAACTTGGTGACGGCGCCGTTGCGCGTCCAGCGGTAGACCTGCCCGAGGGCGTCGATGAGGAAGCTGTCCGGCGAGCGGCCAGTGAGCGAGTCGACGGTGACGCGGAGGCTGTCGCGTGGGCCTGCCCTCGCGGTGCTGCTTGGGCGACTGGCCGCCGTAGGCTGGGCGGGTGCGTCTACGTCGGCGCCGGCCTCGTCGAGGAGGACATCGCGAGGGATCTCGATGACGGTGGTTGTCAGCGTGTCGCCGGCACCGGCGGGCTCGGCGCGCTCCGTGACGGGGGTCGGAGCGAGGGTTGGCTTCGGTGCGCAGGCTTGCGCCAAAACCGAGAGGCAAGCGGTGGTGATGATCGACGAGCGCACGGTGCGTAAACGTACGTCCTACCCTAAGCAGCGCCCGTGGCTGACCGCGATTCTCGGTCGTGGGAGCGGCTCGTGGCCCCGGCGCCTCCATTGCATACGTTTTGCGGCAGCGTACGGCACATTGAAATCTGTCAATTGAATACCCTCCCGCCAGCGTTCTCGAAAAACTTCAGCTCCAATGCTTCCCCATTCCACCGCGCGTAGCTCTGGTGATTCAGCCAGTCGCCCGTATTGACGTAGCGTGCGCGACCATCCGAGAGCAGGTAGTCGATCGGCAGGTGGCGGTGACCGAAGAGGAAGAACTCCAGCTCGGGTTTTAGCGAAAGCTTGCGCTCGCAGTACTGCACGAGCCACTCCCTGTCCGGCCCCAGGAACCCCGCCTCCGCGATGCTCGTCTTCGCGCGACTGAAGCCCGAGACGCGCTCGGCGAGACCGACGGCGAAATTGGGGTGGAGCCGCGCGTAGGCCCACTGCGCGAGCGGATTCGTGAACAGCTTCTTCATCCGTTTGTAACCTCGGTCGCCCGGCCCAAGCCCATCGCCGTGTCCGATCAGGAACTGCCGCCCGTCGAAGGTCTCGACCGTAGGGCGGGGGTGGAGCGGGATCCCGAGCTCCTCGGTGAAGTAGCTCCGCATCCACAGGTCGTGGTTGCCGGTGTAATAGTGGATCTCGAGGCCGCCGTCGCGCAGTTCGGCCAACTTCCCGAGCAGACGCACGTAGCCTCGCGGGACCACGCGCCTGTACTCGAACCAAAATTCGAACACGTCGCCCATGAGGTAGAGCGCATTGGCGTCCGGGGCCACGACCTCGTCGAGCCAGCGCACGAAAAGTCGCTCGCGCTCGGCCGAGGGCAGCCGGGCGTCAACGCCGAGGTGAAGATCTGAGGCGAAGTAGATGATCACGGGTGTCCAGTTGTTGAATTGTTGAAGGTTGAATTGTTGAAGGTTGAATTGTTGAATGCCCTGCAGGATGGCACGCTGTGCAATTCAACAACTCAACACTTCAAAAATTCAAAAATTAACCTTAGTGCGGCTTCGCCGCCGCCGCGAAGCACCTCGGACAGCCGTTGTCCCGAATGGCGTCCGTCTCCCAAAAGGTCGCCTCGGCCTTCGCGAGGGCCTCGAGATTCCGCTCGATCGACTTGGAGTACATCTCCGCGAAGCAATTGGCACACAGCACCTTAAAATTGAGATGTGCCTCCGCCTCCGTGCCGAGTCTCAAGGTGCCACCGGCCTCGACCACGGGCGCGAAGACGCGGCCCGCCCGCATGGTGGCCTGTTGCCCGGGCACCACCTGGAGGTCGTGCGGGTAGCCCGAAGAACGGATCACCCGCAGCCGACCGCCCGCGCCAGTGGCCGTAGCCGTAACGCCCTCGTCGAAGCTGAGGTAGAAGCTGGGTTGAATGGGGCCGGTGAATTCCATAAGGAGGTTTGGAGGCTAGGACTTCTTCAAACGCACCTCGAGCAGGAGATCGTCGGCGGTGATGAAGATATCGCGCCCGTCGCGCCCGCCGACGGTCACGTTGGCCGTCGGGCGGCCGGTGCGGATCTTGCCGAGGACCTTGCCCTCGGCGCTGAAGACGATCACGCCGCCCGGTCCGGTGGCGAGCAGCACACCGCTATCGAGCATATACATCCCGTCGGCCGAGCCGGGGTTGGCCTCCCCGACGTCCGCGGTGAGGTCGGCGAAGACGCTGCACTCGACCTCGGTCGAGTCATTCGGCCCAGCCAGCGGACACCGCATCCAGACCATACGTTCGGGGAAGGAGTTGGCCACGATCAGGGCCGACTCATCGGGCGTGAGCACGATCCCGTTGGGTCGCTCGAGTTCGCTGTAGAGTAAGGTCGGGCTTGCGCCAAAACTATCGATGCGGTACACGCCCGAGAACGCGAGCTCACGGGCTTGCTCCCCGAAGGTTTTGTCGACGCCGTAGGGCGGGTCCTTGAAGTAGATCTTGCCGTTGCTAGCCTGGACGAGGTCGTTGGGGGAGTTGAGGCGTTTGCCGCGGTAGGCTTTCGCCAAAACCTCGAACGCGGTAGTGTCCGGAGTGATGCGGTCGGCCTTGAGCGCCTCGCTCAGGTTTTGGCGAAAGCGAACCACCTGCCGCTCGCCGTGCTGCGCCATGAGTAGGTCGCCACCCCGGTCGAGGACCAGGCCGTTGGCCCCGGGTTCGCCCTCGATAAAGTAGTAGGCCATGTAGCCGGACGGGAACATGAACGTGTCCACGCCCCAGACTCCCTCGCGACGCGACTCATTGTTGCGGGGATTGTAGCGGTACACGACATTGGCGGGCACGTCCGTGAAGAGCAGCCGCCCCCCGTCCTCGACCCAGACCGGGCCCTCCGCCCACGTAAACCCGCCCGCGAGCACCTCGATGGCCGAGGCCACGTCGATGACTTCGTCGAAGGCCGGGTCGAGCACCTCGAAAGCGAAGCCCTCGGACTCGTCGACGACCTTGGTGTGAGGGTAAGTTTTGGCCTGGGCCCCGCCGTCCCCGCCGCGGCAAGCGCCGAGTGCAAGGAGCAGGAGGCCCGTGGCGAAAAGGTGTACAGCTCTCGGCATGTCGGCGAAGGTGGGGAATAATTGGGAAGATTCGATTGGGACGCCTCTGGCAGTGGGCCTACGGCGTAGGGCTTGCGGCGCCGCGTTACTACCGGCCTCATTCACTGTGCACTTCGGGCGGTCCTCCGCCGCAGCACCCTCAACGATTCCACCTTCTTCAACCCAACAATCGCTCCTCAGGCCATCACCTCCCCCACTCCCCTAGCTCTCTCCTCCGCCACGATGTTCACGCCGTGGATCTTCTCCGCGTCGTCCATTAGGCGGCGGCAGTCTTGTGAGAGATTCGTGATCTCGACGTGCTTGCCGGCGCGCGCGTAGCGCTCAGTGATGCGGTTGAGGGCCTCGATGGCGGACATGTCGACGACGCGGCTCTCCGTGAAGTCGATCACGACGCGCTCTGGGTCGCCGAGGACGTCGAACTTGTCGTTGAACGCCGAGACCGACGCGAAGAACAGCGGTCCGTAGATCTCGTAGTGCTTCACGCCGTCGGCGTCGATGAGCTTGCGGGCGCGGATGCGCTTGGCGCTCTCGTAGGCGAACACTAGGGCGGCGATGATGACGCCGACGATGACGGCGAGGGCGAGGTTGTGGAGGAAGACGGTGACAAGCGTGACGAGGACCATCACGATCACGTCCGCCTTGGGCACCTTATTGATAGTCCGCAAGCTGGCCCACTCAAATGTGCCCACTGCCACCATGATCATGAGGCCCGTGAGCGCCGCCATGGGCACGAGTTCGATGAGGCTCGATCCGAACATGATGAACGACAGCAGCAGCAGGCTCGCCACGATGCCGGAAACGCGGGCGCGGGCACCCGCGCTAATGTTGATGAGGCTCTGCCCGATCATTGCGCAGCCGCCCATGCCGCTAAAAAGCCCACTGATAAAGTTGGCGGCCCCCTGCGCCACGGCCTCTCGGTTGCCGTGTCCGCGCGTCTCGGTGATCTCGTCGATGATGTTGAGGGTCAACAGACTCTCGATCAGGCCCACCGCCGCCACGATGGCCGCGTACGGGAAGATAATCACGAGCGTCTCCCAGGTGAAGGGCACGGCTGGAATGTGGAAGGGCGGGAAGCCGCCGGAGATGCCGTCTGGACCGGCCATGTCCCCCACCGACGAAGTGTCGATCCCGAGCAACATGACGATCCCCCAGACGGTAAGGATCGCCACGAGCGCCGCCGGTACGGCCTTCGTCACCTTCGGGAGGCCCCAGATGATGAGCATCGACAGCGCCACGAGACCCACGAAGACGTAGAGCGTCGTGCCGCCGAGCCAATCGCCGCCAGGTGCGACCTTGAATTGGTCGAGCTGCGACATGAAGATCACGATCGCCAGGCCGTTGACGAAGCCGTAGATGGCCGGGTGCGGCACGAGGCGCATCAGCTTGCCGAGCTTGAGGATGCCGGCCAGCATCTGGATCAGGCCCGCGAGCACCACGCAGGCGAAGATGTACTCTGGCCCGTACTCAGCGGCGAGCGCGACAATGACCACGGCCACGGCCCCGGTCGCGCCCGAGATCATCCCCGGGCGACCCCCGAAGATCGAGGTAATGAGTCCCATCACGAAGGCCGCGTACAGACCCGTGATCGGGCTCAGTCCAGCGATCAGCGCGAAGGCCACGGCCTCCGGCACGAGCGCAAGGGCAACGGTGAGGCCGGAGAGGATTTCGGTTTTGTAATCTACCTTTTGCTCGAAGTCGAAGAGGTTGAGGAGGGCTTGCATGAACGAGATTTTCGGAGAGCGCACGTCGGGTTTCCGCAAAAGCGCGCGAAGGTACGGGTTTTAGAGGCGGCGAGTCGAGCCACGGCTAATTTAACGACTGTCAATCAGCCCGTTATGCATCCGTTCACGCGCTCCAACGCAATGGTCGACGCGTGGTGATAAGTTTGCCTTCTCCCGGGACCGACATCATGTAACGGCTTATGCCAAAACGTGCACAGGAAGTTTTGCCGAATGGTGCTGTGTGTCCAAAAACCGTGGCCCGCGAATTGCAAGGCGATTTAGTGGATTGCGACACTAACATGTTTGGCGCCACACCGATCCCCCCCATACCTTCGCGTCGGCTTAGGCCGCCTCCAGTTCGATGCATACCTCTCTTCTTCGCCACGTCTGCTGTCTCGTAGCCTTCCTCGGGCTCGGTGGTAACTTCGTCGGGGCGATATTCGTGGGGGACGCCGGGCAGACGGACGCGACGCCGAGCGGCCACCAGTGCCACTTTCCCGCCTCCGGTATCTCCGAGTGTTCCTTCTCGGCCGTCTACCCGCGGATCGTCGACCAGCTCTGCGTCGACCTCGTCACCGAGACCGTCGAGGAGGGCGAGTCGCACGACGGCGATACGGCTTTCGCCAAAACCAGCTACACCAGCGCCGCCGACGTAAACTCGGCCCCGACCGCGCTCGAGTACCTCCCCAGCTTCCAGCACCGGACCGTGGCCCTCTGGCCTGCCGACGAGCGCGCCCAACGGCCGCGCTATTTGCTGCACCGCGCACTGCTCATTTAGAATCTACACAGGCGTAGACCCAGCCGGCTCGCGACCCTCCGTCGCGTAGTCCCCTCCGCCCGTACCCTACGTTTTGCCGCGGCTCGGTAGCCGCTTCCATCGCTTTTGCGATGTGCGCAATCGCGCACGCCTATCTGCCTGATTTACAGGCGCTTCACTTCCACTTTACAACAAACTCCCGTGTATAAACTACTCACGCTCGCCGGCGTGCTGGTCGGCCTGTATACCGCCAGCTGCAGCGACGCACACGCCTCCTCGGAGCACGAGGGCGGGCACCCCGCCCCCGAGATGACCTTCACGGTCACCAAGCCGGTCCAAGTCGACACCCAGGTCATTAAGTCCTATGTGGCCCAGGTCCAATCCATCCGCCACATCGAGGTCCGCGCCCTGGAGAAGGGCTACCTCCAGAAGGTCTACATCGACGAGGGTCAGTACGTCCGGGAGGGCCAACTCATGTTCCAGATCACGCCGACGCTCTACCAGGCGGAGGTCGGGAAGAGTAAGGCCGAGGCCAACTTCGCCGAGATCGAATACCAGAACACGAAGCGCCTCGCCGACGGCAACATCGTCTCGGCCGGTGAGCTCGCGATGGCGAAGGCCAAGCTCGACAAGGCCCTCGCCGAGCTCGAGATCGCTAATGTCCACCTCAGGTTCACCGAGATCCGCGCGCCCTTCTCCGGGATCGTCGACCGCTTCCAGGTCAAGCTCGGGAGCCTCGTCGACGAGGGCGAGCTGATCACCAACCTCTCCGACAACTCGAAGATGTGGGTGTACTACAACGTGCCCGAGGCGGAGTACCTCGACTACATGGCGACGGCTTCCGCCAAAACCAAGCCGCACGTGAATCTACTCATGGCTAACAACAAGCTGTTCGGCCATCCGGGCATCGTCGAGACGATCGAGGCGGACTTCGACAACGAGACCGGCAACATCCCCTTCCGCGCCACTTTCCCCAATCCAAAAGGCCTGCTGCGCCACGGCGAGACCGGCAACATCGAGATGGCGATCCCCCTAAAGGACGCCATCATCGTCCCGCAGAAGGTCACCTACGAGGTGCTCAGTAAGAAGTACGTCTACGTCGTCGACGCCGATGACGTCGTGCACGCCCGCGAGATCGAGGTCCTCAACGAACTCGAGGACCTTTTCGTCGTCAAGGGTATCGCCGCCGACGAGACGATCCTCCTGGAGGGCATCCGCAAAGTCCAGGACCAGGACAAGATCAAGCACCGCTTCGTAGACCCACAGCTCGTCATGCGCGGCCTCGAACTCCCCGCCCAGTAACCCACTCCCAATAATTCGTTGCAGATGTTTACCAAATTCATCGAACGGCCCGTGCTCGCGATCGTGATCTCGCTCGTGATCATGATCATGGGCGTACTGGCCGTCGAGACCCTCCCGATCTCGCAATTCCCGTCGATCGCCCCGCCGATCGTCAACGTCGAGGTCGCCTACCCCGGCGCGAGCGCCGAGGTGCTCGTCAACTCGGTGCTCATCCCGATGGAGCAGTCCATCAACGGGACCCCGGGGATGCGCTACCTCACCTCCGACGCTACGAGCGCCGGCGAGGCCACCCTACAGATCGTGTTCGACCTCGGGGTCGACCCCAACCAGGCCATCGTCAACGTCAAGACCCGCATCGAGCAGATCACCAACCGCCTACCGGAACTGGTGCAACGCGAGGGCCTGATCGTGTCGCTCAATCAGCCGAACATGTTGATGTACGTCAACCTCTACAGCACCGACCCGACTGTTGACGAGAAGTACCTTTACAACTACGCCTCGGTCAACGTCCTCCAGGAGATTAAGCGCCTCCCGGGCGTCGGCGCCGCCAAGATCCTCGGGACGCGCAACTATGCGATGCGGATCTGGCTCAACCCGGACCGCATGCGCGCCTACAACGTCTCCACCGAGGAGGTCATGGAGGCGATGGGCGAGCAGAGCGTCATTGGCTCGCCGGGTCGCCTCGGGCAAAGCTCCGGGATCCGCTCGCAGTCGCTGGAGTACGTGCTCACGTACAAAGGCCGCTACAATGAGGAGGACGAGTACCGCAACATCATCATCCGCGCCACCCCCGACGGCGAGGTGCTGAAGCTCAAGGACATCGCGGAGGTGGAACTCGGCTCGGAGTTTTACGACGTCTACTCCAACCTCGACTCCAAGCCCTCGGCGGCCATTACCTTCAAGCAGACCTACGGCTCGAACGCCTCCACGGTCATCGAGGAGATCAAGGCGACTCTCGCGGAGCTCAAGGCGACGACGTTTCCCCCGGGCATGGAGTACTCGATTAACTACGACGTGTCGCAGTTCCTCGATGCCTCGATCGAAAAGGTAATCCACACCCTCGCGGAGGCCTTCGTGTTGGTGGCGCTGGTGGTGTTCCTGTTCCTGGGGGACTGGCGCTCGACGCTGATCCCGACGCTGGCCGTACCGGTGTCGCTGATCGGGACCTTTACGTTCATCCAGGCCTTTGGGCTCACGATCAACCTGATCACGCTGTTCGCGCTCGTGCTTGCCATTGGGATCGTCGTGGACAATGCCATCGTCGTGGTGGAGGCCGTGCACGAGAAGATGCACTTGAAGAACCTCCAACCCTACGCGGCGGTGAAGGAGGTCCTGGCCGAGATCAGCGGCGCCATCATCGCGATCACGCTGATGATGACGGCGGTCTTCGTGCCGGTCTGCTTCTTGCCGGGGCCGGTCGGTATCTTCTACCGCCAGTTCGCGATTACGATGGCGACCTCGATCGTGATTTCGGGGGTGGTCGCGCTCACGCTCACGCCGGTGCTCTGTGCAATGATCCTGCGCAATGACCACGGCAAGCCGCGGAGCCGCTCGCCGATCAACTGGCTGCTGACTGGCTTCAACCGGCAGTTCGAGCGGGTGCTCGGCAAGTACGTCGGTTTGCTCAACGTGATCGTGAATCGCCAGGTGATCACTTTCGGACTCCTGATTGCCTTCTGCGCCGGGATCTTCTTTACGTCAGCCATTTTGCCGACAGGCTTCATCCCAGCGGAAGACCAGGGCCAGATTTACGCCATCATCCAGACGCCCCCCGGTTCGACGCTCGAGCGCACCAACGCCGTGGCCAAGCGCCTCCAGGGCTACGCCGAGGAGGTGGAGGGCATCCAGTCGGTGTCGGCGCTGGCCGGCTACGAGATCCTCACCGAGGGCCGCGGCTCCAACGCCGGCACCTGTCTCATCAACCTCGAGCCCTGGGACGATCGCCACATGACGGCCGTCGAGATCATCGAGGAGCTCGAGGAGATTGCGCAGTCCGAGATCCCCGAGGCCACCATCGAGTTCTTCCAGCCCCCGGCCGTCCCGGGCTACGGCGCGGCCGGCGGTTTTGCCTTGCGGCTACTGGACAAGACCAACTCCGGCGACTACGAGTCCTTCGGCCTCGTCAACGAGGAGTTCATGGCCAACCTCGAGAAGCGTCCAGAGCTGAAGGGTCTGTTCACCTTCTTCGCGGCCAACTACCCGCAGTACGAGCTCACGATCGACAACGCCGCGGCGATGCAGAAAGGGGTCTCGATCGGGAAGGCACTCGACAACCTGAACATCTTGGTCGGCTCGACTTACGAACAGGGCTTCGTGAAGTTCCAGAACTTCTACAAAGTCTTCGTCCAGGCCGCCCCGGAGTTCCGCGAGCTCCCGAAGAACGTGATGAACATGTACGTCAAGAACAGCCGCGACGAGATGGTGCCCTACTCGGCCTTCATGAAGATGACCAAGAAGCAGGGCCTCAACGAGATCACGCGTTACAACCTGTACACCTCCTCGGCCATTAACGGCGTGCCGGCCCCGGGCTACAGCTCGGGAGAGGCCATCCGCGCCATTCAGGAGGTGGCCCGCGAGACACTGCCCCGCGGCTACGACATCGACTGGGTCGGGCTCTCGCGCGACGAGGTCAACCGCGGCAATGAGGCCCTCTGGATCTTCGGCATCGTGCTGCTCTTCGTGTACCTCGTGCTCGCGGCGCAGTACGAGAGCTTCCTGATTCCGTTCGCAGTGATTCTATCGCTGCCGGCCGGGGTCTTCGGCGCCTTGCTGCTCCTAAAGATCATGGGTCTCGCCAACGACATCTACGCGCAGGTGGGCCTGGTGATGCTCGTCGGCCTGCTCGGCAAGAACGCCGTGCTCATCGTCGAATTCGCGGGCCAGAAACACGCCGAGGGCGCCACGGTGCTCGCCGCGGCCATCGAGGGCGCGCGCGTGCGCTTCCGCCCGATCCTGATGACCTCGTTCGCGTTCGTCGCTGGCCTGATCCCGCTGCTGCTTGCCACGGGCGTCGGGGCGATCGGCAACCGGACCATTGGGTCTTGCGCCATCGGCGGGATGCTCTTCGGTACCATCTTCGGCGTCATCGTCGTACCGGGGCTCTACTACGTCTTCGCCAGCCTCCAAGAAGGCCGCGCGCTCATCAGAAACGAGGCGCAATCACCGCTATCGGAAGAGCACCAGTTCAGTCACGTCGAAAGAGAAGTCGAGCATGTTTAAGTTCAGCAACGGGGTGCGCCTCCTGGGCGTCGCCCTCATCGCCGGACTCGGGGCCTGCAAGGTGCCCGACATGGCGCTCCGAGAACAGACGCGGACGGTCCCGAACAAGTACCGCTTTACGGACGACACGCTCGATCTGGCGCGGATGCAGTTCCAGGAGTACTTCGCCGACCCCTACCTGGCGTCGCTGATCGACACGGCCCTGGTCAAGAACCAGGAGCTTAACATCACGAACCAGGAGATCCTGATCGCCCGCAACGAGATCCGCGCGCGCCGCGGGGAGTATTTGCCGACCGTGAGTCCGGCCGTGAGCATCGGCGTCGACCGCGTCCCCCGCTACACGCCGAAGGGCGCCGTAGAGGAGGGCGTTGAAATACGTAAGGAGAACGAGATCCCGAATCCGATCCCCGACTTCTTCGTGGGGGCAGTCGCGAGTTGGGAGGTCGATATCTGGCGCAAGCTCCGCAACGCTAAGGATGCTGCGGTCAATCGCTACCTCGCCTCGGTGGAGGGGCGCAACTTCGTGGTGACCAATATCGTCGGTGAGATCGCGGCCGAGTACTACGAATTGTTAGCACTCGACAACCAGCTCGACTTCATCAACGCCAACATCGCCCTCCAGACGCGGGCCCTGGAGGTGGTCCGTATCCAGAAGGAAGCGGCGCGGCTGACGGAGTTGGCCGTGAAACGTTTCGAGGCGCAGCTCTTGAATACGCAGAGCCTCCAGTACGACGTGCGCCAACGCCTCGTCGAGACCGAGAACCGGATCAACTTCCTCACCGGCCGCTACCCGACGCCGATCCCGCGCGATCCACAGGGCTTCAACTCGGTGGACGCGACGACCGTAGTTGGTGGTATCCCGAGCCGCCTGCTCGCCAACCGCGCCGACATCCGCCAGGCGGAGTACCAGCTCAAGGCCGCCAACCTGGACGTCGCCGTGGCCCGCGCCCGCTACTACCCGAACGTCGGGCTCTCGGCGGTACTCGGGTATCAAGCCTTCAACCCGGCCGTGTTGTTCAGCACCCCGCAGTCGATCCTCGCGCGCCTCGCCGGTGACCTCGTTGCGCCGCTCGTCAACCGCAACGGAATTATAGCGGGCTTTAACGCCTCGAACGCGCAGCAGGTCCAGGCCGTGACGCAGTACGAACAGACGGTGCTCAACGCCTACCTCGAGGTGGCGAACCAGTTTTCGAACGTCGACAACCTCGATCAGAAGTTTCAGCTCAAGCAGCAGCAAGTCGCCGCGCTCGATCGCTCGGTGGAGATCTCGAATGATCTATTCCGCTCCGCGCGGGCGGACTACTCGGAGGTGCTGTTCACGCAACGCGAGGCTTTGGAGGCGCGCATCGAGTTAAATGAGACCAAGCTGGCGCAGCTGGAGGCGCGCGTGAGTGTGTACCGGGCGCTGGGCGGTGGCTGGCAGCAGTGAGCATTCAGTGACTTAAAGTTGGAAGTGTTGAGGGAGGGGATGCGCGAGTGTCGTCTCCCTCTTTTTTGGGGGGGGGGACTTGGCTATCGTTTTGTAACCCCCCCGGCCCCCCTTATCCGCTTTGTCGCTCCGAACCTTGGCTCCGCTCGGTTCGGGGCGACAAATCGGACAAGGGGGGAGGCGACCGTGTTCGCTCGCTTCGCTCGTTACGCTTACTGTGCCGACGTAACCGGTGCGCGGGGTCGTTCGCCTCCCCCCTTGTTCTGAAGATTTTGCAAAGCGCGCGAAGCGAGCGGCGCGAAATCTTCAGAATAAGGGGGGCCGGGGAGGTTACAAACGAATTGAAGGAAGTGTAACTATCCCAACTTCAAGCTGCAGTCCGCAGGCGTTGCGCGTCGACGGGGCGTACCAAAATCTTCTCGGGTTCGTAGCTGCGTCGCAGTTCTTCTTCGTCGACGCCGTCCAGCCAGAGGGCCAACGCCTCGTAGACCATGTCCTCCGCCTCTTCGCGAGTGTCACCCTCGGAGGCCACGGGAAGTTCCAAAACCCGCGCGCAGTAGCGGTCTTCGTCCCACTCGATCTGTATGGTTAGCGGACCCGGTAGCTCGATCATTGGTCCAAGGTAACCTTTAAGGCTTACCCCAGCGCCCCCACTCTCTTACTAAAATAAACCGACTTCGCATCCCCGTGCGCAGTTTTGGCGTCAAGCCTCACCGAATCACTGCTGTAGGGTTGCGCGCCTTTAGGCAAAACCCCTTCGAGCAGCCACGTAAGGATCGCCTGGGTGATTTTCTTGTCGGTGAAGCCGTGTCCCGCGCCGGAACTCGGCAAAAGGTAGCTGCCCGGCCAGTGCCCGTGCAGACGCTCGGCGTTCGAGTAGGCCGTCACCTCCTCCTCGGGGTCGTGGGCGATGAGCGCGGGGAGGTCTCCGAGCGTCGTGGCCTTGGCGGCCGGGTCCCACGCGAGAATGGGCTTGCCGGTGCGGCGCTCGACGGCGCGATTGAGGGCGGCGTAGTGGCTTTCGCCAAAACCTAAGGCGTCGGCGACCTGGCGGAAGATGTAGTTCGCGTCGCTGAAGGGCGCCAGCAGCGCGATGCGCTCGGGCCAGAACTCTCGGGGCTGCTCGGAGAGCGCGTAGGTGAAGGTGCCGGCGCCGAAACTGTGGACCAGCGCGAGCGCCGGCGGTCCGAAGTGCGCCAGCACGGCCGCGTGCAGTCCCAAGAGTGTGGCGAGGTCGATCTCGGTCCCACTACTGTGGCCGTGTCCGATGTAGTCGAAAGCCACGAGGCGATAGCCGGCGTCGATGATGGCCGGGGCGAAATGCCGCCAGCGCCCGGCGTTGTAGCCGAAGCCATAGGCGGTGTACACGTACGGAGCATCGGCCGGCCCCCATTCGTAGAGGGCGATTCCCTCTTTATCGAAGGCTAAAGTCGATCGGCGGGCGGTGGCGAGGAAGGCGTCTTGCTTGGGGGTGATGTTGGGCTTCGGGGGCTTGACAAAGGCGTCGAGGGCGGTCTGGCCGGCGCGGTCGACGTTGAGGAGGCCCCGTGCACGGCAATAGAGGCCGAGGAGGCGGAGTTGAGTGGCGCGGGTCATGGGCGGGGCGCTAAAATGCGGCGCGTCTTCCCTCGCCATTTGTCATAACGCAGATGCCCCCACCCCCTACCTTCCCCCCCATGGACACCCTCGTGCGACTGCACACCACCTGGTCGCGCGTTTTCGCGGAAGCGGACCCCAAGGTTACCAAGGCGCAGTGGCTCCTCCTCTCGGGTGCCTACCAGAAGAAAGGTCGGCACTACCACGACCTGGAGCACCTTGCCTACATGTTCGACCAGCTCGACGCCTGCGGCATCACCCCTGAAGACCCCGAGTGCCTCGCCGCGGCCATCTTCCACCACGATGTCGTCTACGCCATCAACCGTAAGGACAACGAGACCAAGAGCGCCAACCGCGCCGCGGCCGTGCTCTCGCGCTTCGACTGGGACGAGGACCGGATCCAACGTTGCGAGCGCCACATCCGCGCCACGGCGAAGCACCGCTGGGACGAGGATCTAGACACGGCGCTGCTCGTCGACTTAGACCTAGCCATCCTCGGCGATACGCCGGAGAAGTACGCCACCTACGCGGCGCAGGTCCGGCGGGAGTACTGGATGTATCCGGACTTTTTGTACCGCCGCGGGAGGCAGCAGGTGCTACAGCACTTTCTGGCCCGGGAGCAACTGTATAGCACCGAATATTTTATCGCAAAGTACTCAGCCCCGGCTCAGCGAAATTTAAAAATGGAGTTAAAAGATTTGCGAATGTAGCTGCGCATACTCTGTACGCATAGAGGCTTTTAATTCGCTCTATATTGGGGTTCAAACATTTCACATAGACAGTTAATGACCGCTATAAACCGTAAAACCCTTCTATTCTACTATCATCCTGCGAGGCCTTAAATATCGCTACCACCCTAACGACGTCTCCAGCAATCCTGTAGATAATAAGGTAAGACCAAATGGGCACGGACCGATACAACGAGGTCCTTAGTACTCAGCCATTCGACAACCATGTGGCGCTCCGGCAGGACGTCGAGCGTTCAAATTTTTTCCTGAATGCCGTTGTTCACGTGCCGAGCTACTTGCTTAGAATGTTCTCGCCAGAAGTATTCGAGTTCTACACGCAGGTGACTCCGAACTTCCCGAGAGATTACTACGCGATATTTTCGTTGAGCCATGACCCGGTCTCGGTTTGCAGTGCCTCGGGAGTATAGTAATCCCCTTCGTCTGTTTGACTCTCGGAAGTGCCGACGATGCGCTCGAGGTCCTTAGCGGACACAGCCTTTGCCGCTTGGTACAACTGAGGAGCCCTTTGGATGCCTTCCGGCTGCCAGGTGCGAAAGAGTGCTTCCGTTACCTCCGCGAGGACGGCAAGCACTTGGTCGTTAGCCTGCTCGATACGTAGGTGTAGGCGGTCTTTAGCGATAGTGGCGTCCATGGGAAGGCTTGCGCGAGTGGGGGAATGGCCTAAAAGTAAGGTCTTTAACACATTTGCAATCACCGTCATCCTACCTTTCCTCTCCGACCCAGCCCCGCGCATACGAAGCCTCACCGCCCCGCCAACACCTCCGCCGCCAAGTCCCCCAGCCACGCCCCCCCGCTCCCGACCGTCAGCTCGGCCAACTCGCGTTTTTGCGAAAGCATCATGTCGATGCGCTCCTCGAAGGTGCCGGCGGTGATGAGGCGGTGCACGTGCACATTCCTCGCCTGCCCGATGCGGAAGGCGCGGTCCGTCGCCTGGCTCTCCACGGCCGGATTCCACCACAAGTCATAGTGGATGACGTGATTCGCAGCTGTCAAATTGAGGCCTGTGCCGCCGGCCTTAATGCTCAGGATCAGGATCGGGGCGCCCGTGCCGTCCTGCATCCCCGCCACCATCGCGTCGCGCTCCTCGCGCTGGAGGCCGCCGTGTAAGAAGGGCGGGCGGTAGCCGAAGCGCTCGCGCAGCATCTCAGCCAGCAGCTCGCCCATCTGGCGGTATTGGGTAAAAATGAGCACGCGCTCGTCGTTAGCGAGGGCGGCCTCGGTGAGTTCGATCAGGCGCTGGGCCTTGCCGCTGGCCTGGGCGTCGCGGGTACCGCGCTTGAGGTAGTGGTAGGGGTGATTGCAAACCTGCTTGACGGCGGTCATGAACTTCAGCATCCGCGCGCGGCGCATCGTCTCGTCGGCGGCGGCGAGCTCGCGGAGCTGGGTCTCGACCACCTGCTGGTAGAGGGCCGCCTGCTCGGGTTC
>JBGTKC010000268.1:0-10611 GCA_041744755.1 Saprospiraceae bacterium | reverse complement strand
TCTTCGGCTTCCTCGGGCTCATCTCCCGCGGGGTCGACGGCGGGGGCTTCGCCGCGGAGATCGAGAACTTCTTCGCGTTCTCGAGCGACTGGTACCACAACCTCACGCACCCCTGGAGCATCCTCACCTACGCGTTCATGCACGCGGGGCTCGGTCATATCTTCTGGAATATGATCCTGTTCTACTGGTTCGGGCGCATCGTCGGGGACTTGATCGGCGACAAGTACATCTTCCCGTTGTACCTCCTCGGCGCGGTGGCCGGGGGTCTGGTGTACTGGGGCTCAGCGGTGCTGTTGCCTTACAACAGCGGCAATTTCATGGTGGGCGCCAGCGCCAGCGTCATGGCCTTCATCGTGGCGGCGGCCTTCTACGCCCCGGAGTACTCGTTTAGGCTCATCCTCATCGGCGAGGTGCGCCTCAAGTACATCGCCCTGGCCATCATCCTGATCGACCTATTCGCCTTCGGGACCGACGGCAACACCGGCGGGCACTTCGCGCACGTCGGCGGAATGCTGATGGGCTACGTCTTCGTGACGGCCCTCGCGAGCGGCTACGACCTTGCCGCCCCCATCAACCGCAGCATCGACGCCGTCACGAACTTCTTCGAGCGCCTCGGCCGCAGGGCACCGCCGCGGCGACCGGCCACACGCGTCGTGACCCGCCCCAAGACCTCGGTCGCCTACGAGTCGTCGCGCCGCGGTAACGGCGGCACGTCTAAGCCGAGTCCCGGGGCCCCGGCCGGGACCTCTCACCAGGCCCAGCTCGACGTGATCCTTGAGAAGATCAAGGCCTCCGGCATCAAGAGCCTCAGCGCCGAGGAGCGGGAGTTCCTCTCGCACGTAAGCCGCGAAGGTTAGTGCAGCGTTTGGTGTGGTGGGCCAATGTCGGCCTGGCGCTCGTGACGCTCGTGGCGTACGTCTCGCCGTGGGTACCTCCGACGGTGCTGTGGCCGGCGGCCTTCGCGGCGCTCGCGTTCCCGACCCTCGTCGTACTACACCTCGCGTGCATGGGGTGGTGGGTGATTTGCGGGCGAGGGCGGGTGTGGCTGAGCTTCGCGACCCTGGCGCTCGGCGGCGGCTACTTATTCGAATACGTAGGTTTTGGCGAAAGCCGCGACGCCGCCGCGCCCGTCGACAAGACCCTAACGCTCGTCAACTACAATCTCCTCGGTGGGCGGGCGCTGTACGAGGGCGAACGGGAAGCCTTTCGGCAAAACATGCAGGCCTTCGCCGCGTGCGTGCTCGACGGCACGGACGTGATCGCCTTCGAGGAGACGCCCGCCAATCCCGAGGTCCGCACGCGGCTCACCGAAACCATGGACGCGGCCGGCCTGCGGTACCACTTCTACGCCAAGGACATGGTACTGAGCCTACACGCGCGCTACCCACTGATAGACCCGCGG
Organism: Saprospiraceae bacterium; assembly: GCA_041744755.1. Classification (GTDB taxonomy): domain Bacteria; phylum Bacteroidota; class Bacteroidia; order Chitinophagales; family Saprospiraceae; genus CALDTK01. Next base: position 9,209 of record JBGTKC010000268.1, on the reverse strand, counting down.
ATCGAGGAGGATTACAACAACTACAACGGCATCCTCACGGCCCTCGTCGTCCCGAGCCCCGGGGACACCTTACGCGTGTTCGCCGTCCACCTCCAGAGCAACAGCGTGCGGATCAGCCCCACCGGCATCATCCGCGACGCCGCCAACGCCAACCGGGAGGCCTACTGGAAGCTCCGGAGCGTGGCGATCAACTACCTCGGCGCGGCCCGCACGCGCATGAAGCAGGCCGCGGCCCTACGCAGCCGCATCGAGGCCAGTGCGTACCCCGTGATCGTGCTCGGCGACCTCAACGACACGCCCCTCTCCTATGCCGTCAACGAGATCAAGCGCGCCGGGCTCGAGGACAGTTTTCGCGAAAGCGGTACCGGCCTCGGGATCAGCTACCCGGGTACGATCCCGGGACTGCGCATCGACTACGTGCTCGGCGACGAGGATTTCGACTTCGTGAGCAGCGAGGTGTTGGATTGCGACTGGAGCGACCACAAGCCGGTGCGGGCGGTGGTGGGGTACTGAGGTCAATTGTTGAATTGTTGAAGGTAGAAGTGTTGAATGCGCTACCGCGGGGGCGTGATTGCACGGCGTATCCCCTGCGCGCTCTGCGATATAATCTCCTTCAGCACTGCGCCCATTGGGCTTCGTCCAGCGAGCGCCCTGCCTTTACTTTCGCCCCCGCATGCCGACTCTCCAGCTCTACGATACCCTCCGCGGCCAGAAGGTCGACTTCGAGCCGCTCCACTCCGGCGCCGTCGGGATGTACGTCTGCGGCCCGACCGTCTACAGCCCCGCGCACCTCGGCAACTGCCGCACCTTCGTGAGCTTCGACGTCATCTACCGCACCTTGCTCTTCCTCGGTAATCGCGTGCGCTACGTCCGCAACATCACCGACGTCGGCCACCTCCTCGACGATGGCGAGGACCGCATGTCGAAGGGCGCCCGCGCCCAGCATCTGGAGCCGATGGAAGTAGCCCAGCAGCACACCGTCGGCTTCCACGACATGCTGCGGAGCTTCAACTGCCTGCCGCCGTCGATTGAGCCGCGCGCCACCGGGCACATCCCCGAGCAGATCGAGATGGTCCAGGAGATACTCGACGCCGGATTCGCCTACGAGGCCAACGGCTCGGTCTACTTCGACGTGCCCGTCTACATTGCGAAGCACGGGAAATACGGAGAGCTGAGCGGACGGAAGGTGGACGACCTCCTGGCCGAGAGCCGCGAACTCAAGGGCCAGAGCGAGAAGCGGCACCCGGCCGACTTCGCGATCTGGATGCGGGCCCAGGAGGACGTGTTGCAGCACTGGAAGTCGCCCTGGTCGGAGGGCTTCCCCGGTTGGCACCTCGAGTGCTCGGCGATGAGTCGGAAGTACCTCGGGGAGACCTTCGATATTCACGGAGGGGGCAACGACCTGAAGTTCCCGCACCACGAGAACGAGATCGCGCAGAACGAGGCGAGCTGTGGACACGGCGGGGCGCGCTACTGGCTGCACACCAACATGCTCCTGCTCAACGGCAAGAAGATGTCGAAGTCGGACGGCAATCACATCACCCCGGCGGAGCTCTTCACCGGTGACTCCGAGCACGTCTCGAAGGGCTACAGCGCCATGGTGGTGCGCTTCTTCTTCCTACAGGCCCACTACGCATCCCCGCTCGACATGTCGGACGCCGCTCTGGCCGCCGCCGAGAAGGGTTACCAGCGCATGATGGAGGCGATGAAGCGGGCCGAAGAGGTGACGCCTTCCGGCAAAACGGGTGCGGCCCTCGACATCGACCTCGCGCGAGCACTCGACGAGGCCACCGCGCACCTGTCCGACGACTTCAACACGCCACGCGCCTTGGCGAGCTTGTTCGAGGTGGTAGGCATCATCAACGCCCTGGCCGACGGTCACCGCAAGCTGGACGAAGCGAGTGCGGCAGGTTTTGCGGAAACGCTCATGCGCATGCGCACCATCGTGACCGACGTGCTCGGACTAACCAGCGCCAACGCCAACGACAGCGACGCCGACGTAGCCCGCGTCAATGGCCTGATGGACCTCGTGCTCGACCTGCGGGCGCAGAGCCGCCAGGACCGCAACTGGACGATCGCCGACAAGATCCGCGACCGACTGGCCGAACTCGAGATCGAGGTCAAGGACGGCAAGGACGGCAGCAGTTTCGCGCTGAAGTAGGTGGCGCTCGACGCGGCATATCGGGCGTTTGTGGCGAGCCAGGCCGGGGCCACGGTGTGGCACGATGCTGACTTGCTACTGGCGCTGGTCTCGCCCGCGCGGCGGGAGCAGATGGACTACGCGGCGGTGTTCGAGCGGGATCGGTTGGGGCAGGAGCGAATGGTGGCCGTCCTCCCGTTTTGCCGAAAGGCGCGCCTCGATGGCTGGGTGATCACGATGCCGCCGCTGATGCGCTACTGCGGCCCGCTCTTCGACGCGGAGTGGCTGGCCGCCCGAGGGCTCCATGCTGCCCTGGGCGAAGTGTGGGCTGTTTTGCCGAAAGGCTATCGCGCACTTGACCAAATGTGGGCGCTGTCGCCGGAAGTGTTGCCCGTCTATCCCGACTGGCACTTGCACGTGCGGCGGCGGCTTACGCACATCGCTCACCTGGCGGTCGGCGTGGAGCAACTGTCCGCGGCGCAGTCGAAACAGATGCGGTATGACCTCCGGCGGGCGGGCAAGGTGTTTAGCGTGCGCCACAGCCAGCGCCTCAGCGCCGAGGCGCTCGAATTACTCGGCGAACCTTACCGGCGCCAGGGGATGGCGCAGCCCTTCGATGGGGAGAGCCTCGGGGTACTGTTTGATGTGTTTGGAGAAAGACAACAAATCGTGTGCACCGAAATCTATAATGAGCGCAGTGTCCTCCAGGCCTGCGCCATCATCCTCGCGGACGTGACGACAGGCTACGCACTGCTCACAGCCGTGGCCGAGGCCGCGCGACCGCTGAGCGGCGGCAGCTATGCGCTCTACCAGGGCGTGCTGTGGGCGATGCGGCGCGGGTGCGAGAGATTCGATTTTATGGGGAGTGAGACGGCGGGGATTGCGGACAGCTTTCGGCGGCTCGGAGGCAAGCCCGCATCCTACAGTCGCGTGTACGAGGACACGGTAGTGTGGACGCGGGCCTGGCGGGCGTGGCGGGCGTGAAGGACTATCAAGCTCTGGCCACATCGAAGTTAGGCGATTTTTTGGTTGTGAAGCTGCTGATATAAGAATAGTATTTGGATTTAGTGAACATTTACGAAATAATGGTGTTTAAGCGTGAAAAGTCTTACCAATCATGAAGAACCTATACCTACTCCTCATCACCTTAATTTGCGGATCCGTGGATGTCGATGGGCAAATGTTCTGTCCTACGCCCACGGCACTGGAGTCGACGGTAAGCGTTTGGGACTGGACAGCCCCGTTCTACACGTTCTACTATAAGGATGCAAATGGGCTGAACGTGTTCGACAGTAACGTACCCTCACCCTTTGTGGACGATTCAAACAACGGTGCGCCAAACACCGGGCACTTGGAAACCACCCCGCCGGATTATTTGGTTGCCGATGGATGGGAACTGCTCTACAAGAACACAGGAGGGTATCTTCCATCCTCCGGACGGACGGAGTATGTTGATGTTCCATCATTTGCCCTGTACAATCGGTATACTGGGTTGGTGAGAACGTTAGTATATCACCCGACCGATAACTCAGGGGCATTTACAGTTGCTGAGGTTAGGGCATCTCACCGGACTCGATGAGAGTCCTCCGTGTTTCCAGACGGATCAGCCATCTTTTCAAATCTCAATACGCCGGCTTTGGCACTAGATGCATTTTATGGTTTCGGAGACCAAGCAGTAGGCTATAACGTGTATAACGACGGTGGGATTTGGTCAATTTTGGACTACGCAACAGCTTATGATCCCTGCGTGTGTCAAGCAGCATCAAGAGTGTATGTCGAAACATCGATCACAGAAAAACAATCTGTCGAATTAAGCATTGATGGTAGCTCAAGTACCGAACCTATCGTCCAAGCAGGTCAACCTGTAAGTGCTGCGCAACGAGGATTTGGTATTGCCTCGAATATATTGGGAACGGCAGGGTCAGGCATTGCAAGCTTTGGAAATGTGCAAAAGTACAATACTGAAGCAGCAGCTGTCAAGGCAAAGCAGGGAAAAGAAGCTATGTTAACGATTGCTAGCAATCTTGTACCGGGTTGGATTGGTGCAGGTAAATCGGTAGTAGACTTACTAAAGTTATTTATCGGTAGTGAAGGTACATCATCCAGAATAGTGGGCTACACGACTGCATATGAATTAGAGGCAAGTGGAGAGATCACTACTACTGAATATGGAAATCCTAGTGAATTCAATACGCCAGCTTCACTTGCTCAAACTGGTCAAGGGTTTCAAACAGGTTCAAATAGCGTGTATGGCAATCCTCTCGGGGTATTTAACTTAGTTAAGACTCCCGAAGTCACAAGACGAGTAAACAATAATGCTAGTGCTACTGGCAAGACTATTGATGAGTACTATAGTATAGATGGGAACGACCTTAAATATGTTATAAATACTTCGGCTGGATTTCTTCCTATACCGAGACGAATTATGATGTCTCTAGTCTTTGAAGATTGCATTGGTGAACCGAGATTTATGAGGCTGATGCCTGCATCGACGGGTGGATCAATCAGAACTCCCTTCACCGACGCGCGCTGTTTTGAAAATCAGTATGCAAACTTCTATAGTAAATTTACACAATCGGGCGACCCTAATGACCCATTTGGGGGAGGGGGCGGATTGGAATTTGAGGAATACGAGTGCACGAGACGGTATCTCCAAGTCCTGGTCACACTGATTCCCGCTGATGGCTCTCCAGATGTTGTATACATGGGTAGCTACGAAGTTAAAGATGGTCAGACTATCAACGTCTCATCAGAGCAACCATTCAGTGGCTACATAAATGACCAACCTGCCTCAAGTTCATGTCCAGGCAGTATTGTTCAGCCTATAACAAATTCAGCTCTTCAATCATTTTGCACTTCAGAATATAATGCAAGGCGTGTAGATCCTAGATCGCAGCCTATGCCATTGATGACGCCTGGTCCAAATGCTGGCAGTATCTTTGTCTCGGCTCTTCCTGGGGAGGCAACAGAAATTTCATTCGCTCCTAACCCTTTTCGAGATCGACTGACGATTACGTCGGATGAAGCTATTGAAACCGTAGAGGTTTTCAATGGCGCTGGCCAGAGAGTATTTTCCAGTCAGGCGCTTGGCGATAGTCGGGTTGGTATTCCACTCTCCCACCTCCAAGCAGGTGTATACACTGTAAAAGTTCTCACTCCCTCAGGAGTAGAAACCAAATTGATTACAAAAATTTAATGGTATGTTGTCCTCATCTAACTTAACTATCTCTTGCATATCTTTGATTGCCATCTCTTTGATTTGCTTTAGTTGTAAAGAGTGTATGGATCCTACCGATCCTGAATGTGATAACTATGACTACTGTCTCACACTCCCAGAGCTGACTGGTAACTTTACTATATCTAAAGATCGTCGTAGTGCGCCTTTTGGCAACGGCGAATATTATGAATATAGCGCCCCCATCATTGACACGACATTCGGGGGCTTGATTTCATTCAAATCGCTTGATTCCACAGCTACCAGTTACGTATGGCGGTTCTCTACAGACCCCCGAGAACGTCCTGGACGCGAAGTCTCGGCCGACTTTTTTTACGGCACAACTTCAGGCGCACAAGACGTAACTCTTACCCTTAAACGAGATGTACTTGATTGCCCAGATCGTAACGCCGACTCAATTACAGTTACAAAGTCCATATTCATAATTAACAGTCTAAATCCTCAATTCGATGGACGTCCACTAATAGGAAAATTCCGGGGTAACAATCGTTCGGAGCCAGAGCTTGGAGATTTTACGATTGAATTTTTCTACGATGAAGCATACACTGCTATGCGCGTTAAAAACTTACCTCGGAACGCGATAAATGGTGAAAGGCTCAATAACGCGTTTGTTACGGACAACTACAAGTCCTTTTTTATACCTCCCTCAGAGAACTCATGCTGCAGTAGGATATATGGCTCCGGCCAGCTCACGCCCGATAAGCGCTCCCTCACCATCGATTATAAAGTCTATAACAAGGTCACCGAAAAGTGGACCGACTTGGTCTGGGAGGGGACACGAATTGAGTGAGGTTGCACAGCTGCTATCGTTGCAGCAGTTTTTTCCCAAAAGTGCGTAGACTCACACTTACTATTTGCTCAGAGCCTCACGCTGAGTCCTCAAATCAATCCCAGTCCAGCGCGGATTGAGTCTTAGCCATGCCTGCGATACTGCGCCCTGCTAATCCCGCAACGCCGTTTGCTTTGGCATTTTAGTCCCCCTTCACAAATCCCAACGCCTTGCGCGCGCCAGACGCCCAGATCACGATGCGGTACAGGCCCGCCGGCAGCGCCTCGGTATCCAACGTCATGCGCTGCGGCCCGGCTTCCTGCAGCGTGGACGCCTGTCGCAAAACCGTGCGGCCGAGAGCATCGACCACAGTGAGGCCGACGTAGTTGCGCTCCAGCAGTTCGAGGTCGAGGGTGAGGGTCTCGCCGACGGGGTTGGTGAGTAGGCGGGCGTCGGAGATGTAGCGATCGGCGTCGCGGACGCCCGAGGGGATGGCGCTGTACACGTCGAGGTTGTCGAAGGTGTAGGTGCTGGCGTTGTTGGAGTTAGGAGCGAACAGGATGACGAGCTGCCGGATGCCGGTATTCGGGGCGCCGGGGTCGGGCCGGTCCAGGAACTTGAAGGGCAGTCGCTGCCAGGAGCCTTGCTGCAAGACCCGGGCGGTGTATCGGCTGTGACGTCCGGTGGGGAAGTTGCCGCCGGTTGCGGTGGAGGTCTCCAGTTGGAGGAGGATCTCGGTTCCTACGGCGGCGTCGGTGTAGAGGTCGATGTAGAAGGCCTGCTCGTCGGTGACGAAGGGCGCTACGTTGGGGAGGGCAGCGTTGGTCTTGTAGATGAGCACGTCGTACTGCGAGCCGGCGGCACGCTTATACTGCCCGACGCGAGCCGAGGTATTCGGATCGCCGGAGGCGGGGTTGGCTACCTCGGTGAGTCCTCCGGTAGCAAATTCGAAGGTCAGTGGGCTGTCGTCGTCGAAGTTCTCGAGGCTGCTAACGCGCTGCTTGGCGGCCGGTACGTTGACGAAGACCTGCATCTCTTCATTGGTAATGCAGCTATTGGCGGGTTTTGCCGAAAGGCGTCCACCCTCGGCCCCGAACTTCACCGTGAGCGTGGACGTGCCCTGGCCCGAGACGACGGTGGCGCCGGCGGGAACGGTCCAGTCGACGGCCGTGCCGCTGGCTACGTTGCCGATGGTGTAGGTCGCGGTGGCACCGGCGGCGGCGACTTCGCGTGGGCCGGTGAGGAAGGGCTTACCTTCTTTATAGATGCGGACGTAGTCGACGCGCATCTCGGCCGGGAAGGCGCTCGGGTCTACTGGTCCGCCGAGGGTGCCGCCGACGGCGAGGTTGAGGATGATGAAGAAGTCGTGCGTGAAGGGCCAGGCCTGCGGGGCGATGTCGGCGCGGGTGCGGGTGAAGAAGCGGTAGCCGTCGTAAAACCAGCTGATCTTATTGGCGTCCCACTCGATGGCGTAGGTGTGGTACTCGTCGGCGACCGGGCCGCCGCCGGGCTTGTAGATCTCACTGGAGTAGATGCTGCGTCCGGGGGTGTTGCCGTAGTGGATGGTGCCGAGTACTTCGTTGGGCTTATTGCCGACCCACTCCAGGATGTCGATCTCGCCGCTGAGGGGCCAGGGGCCAAACTTCTGCTGGTCGGACAGCAGCCAGAATGCCGGCCAGGTCCCTTTCCCGGAGGGCACTTTCACGCGGGCCTCGACGTGGCCGTAGGTAAACTCGTACTTGCCCTGCGTGAGGATGCGCGAGGAGTTGTAGGCCCACTTTGCGCCAGCGGGGGCCTTGGTGGCCGTGATGATGAGTTCGCCGTCCTCAAGTTTGGTGTTCTCGGGGTAGTACTGCTGGAGCTCTTCGTTGTACCACGAGCACGGCGGCGCGCCGCAGTCGGTGTTGACGTCGTGGCTCCACTTGGTAAGGTCGAGGGTGGCGGCGTCGAAGTTGTCCTCCCAGACGGGGGTCGGGCATTGCTGGGCGCGTAGGCCCGTGGTGGCGGTGGCGAGGAGGAGGGCGAGGGCGTACTTAATTTTCATGAAACTTTGGTGTAAGCACAAGTCCAAACGCAATCAGTTTTGGCGAAAGCGAAACTACAACAAGCCAGGCACAATGGATTGCGGCGGAATGCTACCTTCCCATCGCAAAACCGCCCTCACCGATGACGAGATTCACTTTCCTCCTTGCCCTCACCTGCCTCTTCGCCGCCTGCCAGGACAAGGGCCTCACCAAGACCGAGACCGATATGAAGACGACCGCGATGGCCTCCGGTTCGACCGAGAACTTCGGCGGCCTAGCGCTCTACAGCGTGCGGGACGCCATGGGTGAGGACCCAAAGGGCACGCTCAAAAAGGTGGCCGCGATGGGCTACACCTCGATCGAGGCCGCCGGATACGAGGACGGGAAGTTTTACGGGATGACCCCGGTGGCCTTCAAGGCCTATCTCAAGGAAGTCGGGCTGAAGCCCATCAGTACGCACATGGGCATGGCCACCACCGAGAACGCAGAGAAGCTGGTCGCCGACGCCAAGGCCGCCGGCTTCGAGTACTTCGTGATCCCCGTGCCGCCGATGGGGGCCTTCGCCTTCGATCCGGCCACCAAGAAGCTGAGCATGAACCAGAGCATGGAGCAGGTAATGGCCAACATTAATATGATCGCCGACAAGGCCGCGGCCGGTGGCCTCAAGGCGCTGTACCACAACCACGACTTTGAGTTCAAAGCCGACGAGAATGGCGTCGTCCCAATCGAGTACTTCCTCGCCAACTCCGACCCGAAAAAGCTCAACTTCCAGATGGACCTTTACTGGGTCACGAAGGCCGGGGCCGATCCGGTGGCTTATTTCAACAAGTATCCAGGGCGCTGGAAGGCTTGGCACGTCAAGGACATGGACCCCGAGGGCCGCTTCGCGCCGGTGGGCACGGGGAGCATCGACTTTAAGCGCATATTAGCGGCGAAGAAGAAGTCGGGTATGGAGTTTTACTTGGTGGAGCAGGACATGACTTTCGACGGGCAGATGCCGCTGGAGGCGGTGGCCGTGAGTCACGGGAATTTGGGGGGGAT
>JBGTKC010000267.1:0-31826 GCA_041744755.1 Saprospiraceae bacterium | reverse complement strand
CCTTGCGCCCGCGTCCGGCTCTAATCCCTTCGTCCGCCAGCCCGCCTTCTGCATTGTGTGCGCGAACTCGCCCGTGCCGCAGCCGACGTCCAGGAGCGTGCCCATCTCCAGGTCGGTGGCCGCCTGCACGAGCGCGAGTTTTTGCGAAAGCGTCACCGAGCGCACGCGTTGGTAAAGGCCGTTGATGAGGCCCTTGCTCGTGTTCGAGTGCGAGACGTACTCCTCGGAGGCGTAGTAGCTGCCGATCTCCTGTGTCCCGGGCACGTCCTGCGTGAAACGGAGACTACAGCTCAGGCATTGCCAGACGTCGAAGGTCTCGTGCGAGACCGTGTGGTCGGTGGCCGATAGCACCGGATGGATGTGTTCGGAGTCGCAGGCGGGACAGGTAGAGCGGTGGATGCGCATGGGCGCTAAGATGTGCTTGCCACCGCAGATCCTCCGTCACGCTCGGGCGGCAACCGGCAGGCGCAGGCGCACCGTAGTCCCGCGTCCGGGCGCACGCTCGCTGGACACGCCGCCGCCGTAGGATTTGAGGGCCTGGCGGACGATGCTCGGGCCTAGGCACGCAGAGGGTAAATGTCGCGGGCGTGGAGCCGTGCGAAGATCCCGAAGACCCGCTGGCACTCCGCCGCCGTCGCTTTCCCTCGTAGGAGTGCGATAGAGTCACCTAGCCCGTACCTAGCAACGCGCCAAGGGGAGTTCTACGAACCTGTGGTCCCTGGCCCGTCGCCCTCCGCATGCATCGCGTGCGCAACCTCCGTCGGTGCATCGACTTGCCTAACTGACGCCTTGAGCAATTGCTGCGCCAGACTCGCCTTGTGGGTCTCGTCCGCCCCGTCGTAAATCCGAGCCGCCCGCTCCTCCCGGTAGAGGAAACTCAGGATCGTATCGTCGGTCACCCCAAGCCCGCCGTGCACCTGTATCGCCCGGTCCACCACGCGATTTAGCATCGCGGCCACCGTAAACTTGATGGCGCTGATCTCGTTGCGGGCCGCTTTTGCGCCCTCCGAGTCGATTTTGTGTGCCGTGTGCAGCACCATCAAGCGCGCGCCGTCAATCTCGGCGCGGCTCTCGGCGATCATCGCCTGCACCATCTGCTTGTCACCCAGCATCTGCCCGTGTCCGATCTCGCGCGTAGCCGCGCGTGCGAGCATCAGCTGGAAGCTCCGCTCCGCCAGACCGATCCACCGCATGCAGTGGTGGATGCGCCCGGGCCCGAGCCGTTCCTGCGCGAGGCGGAAGCCCTGATGGAGCGGGCCGAGCAGGTTGGCGTGCGGCACACGGACGTCCGTGAGGTCCACCTCGGCGTGACTCAGCCACCCCGATCCGGCGTGGCCCATGATGGAGATGTTGCGCATCCGGCGGTAGCCTTGCGCTTCAGTCGGCACCACGATCATGCTCGCGCGTTCGTGTGCGCGCTCGGCGTCTGGGTCGGTGATCGCCATCACGATACAGAGACTCGCGCCGTCGGCCCCGGTCGTGAACCACTTGCGGCCGTTGATCACGAACTCGTCTCCCTCCAGCACCGCCGTGGTGTCCATGCGCGTTGGGTTGCTGCCGGCAAGATCGGGCTCGGTCATCCCGAAGCAACTCCGCATCTCGCCGGCGAGCATCGGCTCTACGTAGCGGTGCTGCAACTCCGGGGAGGCGTACTTCATCAACAACTCGAGGTTGCCGGCGTCCGGGGCCTGCGCGTTGATGAGGTAAAGGCCGAAGATGCTCTGGCCCACGACCTCGCCAACGCGAGCTACCTCGGTGAGCGTAAGTCCGGGTCCGCCGTGCTCGGAACCGTGGTAGAGGTTCCAGAGCCCGAGGCGCTCCAATTCGGATTTGTGCTTCCGCAAATCGGGCTCCACGTCGGCGAAGGGCATCTGGAGCCACTGGAGCTCGTGCGGGAAGACGTGTCGCTCGAGGAAACCCTGGGCCTCCTCACGGAGGCGGCGGGTGCGGGCGGTGTCGAAGAGGCTAGGCATGGCCCACAATGTCGCCTTTTCTAGTGTTGCGCCATCGAAACGCAGCGATCATGGACGTAAGTAGTTGGTTCTTCGAGGGCTGGGCCCCGGTCTTTAAGACGGTCGCCGTGGGGCTGTCGAGCTACGTCTCCCTGATTGCGATGCTGCGCATAAGCGGCAAGCGGACGCTCTCGAAGATGAATATGTTCGATTGGGTCGTGACCGTGGCCATGGGTTCGGTGATGGCCAGCGCACTCGTGAGCGAGGGCGTGACCTACGTGCAGACCATGGCGGCCTACCTGACGCTGATCGGGGCACAGTGGGTCGTCACGACGCTGAGCGTCCGCAGCTCAGCCTTCGCGGACATCGTCAAGGCACCCCCGACGATCCTGTTCTACCACGGCACCTACTACGAGGCCGCTATGCTGCGAGAGCGCGTCCCGAAGTCGGAAATTTTAGGCGCCATTCGGCAAAACGCACAGGGCGCCCCCTCCCAGGTGGCGGCGGTCCTGCTGGAATCCAACGGGGAGCTCGTCGTGATGAACAAGGTCGACGCCGACCAGTCGCCAACCCTCGAGGCGGCGGGCAATTATGCGCATGTCAAGGGGGTCACTTGAAGTTGGTGCACGACGAGAGCAGCGCCGACGCCGCGCGTTCAGCCGACGGGGACCGCTGGACCCGACTCCGGGAACTGGCCTGGTCTGGGCGGGCGTCCGGTGTTTTGGCGAAAGCCGCCTCCTTCGGGAAGGAAAGCGTGAACGTGGTGCCCTCCCCGAGGACGCTCTCGACGCGGATCCCGCCCCCGGCGCGCTCCATGATCCGGCGGCACAGCGCCAGACCGATGCCGGAGCCTTCGTACTGGTCGCGGGCCACGAGGCGCGTGAACACGGCGAACACCCGCGGGAGACTCTCCTCGGCGATACCGATGCCGTTGTCAGAGATCGCGACCTCGTAGGCGGTAGGCGTCTCGGCACTGCGGACCTCCACGCGCGAGACGACACCGGGGCGTCTGAATTTCAGCGCATTCGAGATGATGTTCTGCAGGAGTTGCTGGGCCCAGGTCTCGGTTAGCCTCACGTGTGGCAGCGGGCCGATCGTGAGTTCGGCGCCCTCGTCTCGAAGGCGGGCGTCTAGGGTCGCGAGCACCTGCCGGCCGGTGGCGCCGAGGTCGACGGACTCAAGCTCGACCTCGTCGGTGCCGGCCTCGGCGTAGCGCAGCAGGTCGCTCACGAGCCGCGTCCCGCGCTCGCCGGCGTCGGTGATGAACCCGATGTACTCGCGACCGGTCAGGTCGAGGTGACTCGCGTAGCGGCGCTCAAGGAGCTTGGCGAAGTTGGCCATCGTGCGCAGGGGCTCCTTGAGGTCGTGACTCGCGGCATGCGTGAAGTGGAGCAGCTCGCGGTTGGCGAGCTGGAGGGCGGCCTCGGCGCGCTTCTGCTCGGTCACGTCGCGCAGGACGCTGATGCGGAACTCGTTGTTCCCGTTGAGCCAAAAGGTGTGGATCTCGAAATCGACCAGTTCCCCGGTGCGAGTGAGGTGGCGCCAGGGGTAGCTGTAGGATGGTTGCACGAGGATGCTGGCGGCGGTCTCCTTGCGGGCGTCGGTACTCGCGCGCCCATTGGCCTGATACTCTGGGCTAATGTCGACCGGGTGCGCTTCCATCAGCTCTTTCGCCGTATAGCCGAGCCTTTTGGCGAGGGTCGGGTTGACCTCCACGGCGCAATCCCGGACGCCGTCGAAGACGACGATCCCGTCGAAAGCGTTGTCGAACAGCTCGCGGTAGTGAGACTCGGAGGTCCGCAGGCGCTCGTGAGTGGCGCTCAGGGCCGCCGTGGATTTCTCGAGTTCGGCGGCCTTGCCTTCGAGATCCTCGTAGAGCTCCGACTGCTTGGCGAGGGCATCTTCGTAGCGTTGGGTACTCGCGTTGATCGAGAGGTCGAACCCGTAAGCGATCGCGAGACTGAAGCCCACCATTACGTAGCAGCGCAATAGGCTGAGCTGCATGACCTCCGTGGGGACCGCGAACGCTTGGGTCGCAGGTTGCCCGACGGCGTAGAGCCCCGCCAGCACCAGGGCCACGAGGCCGGTGGTCGCAAGGCGCTCACCCCTGCGGCAGCTGACGGTCCACACGAGGAGTGGGTAGAGGCAAAGGGTGTGCGCGGACCCGCTGGCCAAACCGTTCGCGGCGCCCGTGAAGCCCGCGGTGTAGACGACGAGCGAAAGGAACGAACCGCCGAGGAAAGCCCAAATCGCGTACGCCTGGTGGTAGCGTCGCAGTAAGCAGCACGCGCCGCAAATACTGGCCATCCAAATGATGATCACGGGGACCTCTCCCCCCTGGGCCACGGTAGTGATCGCGTAGATCGCCATCAGTACTGCGGTGAACGGAAGTGCGATGGCGAGTACCGTCTCCCTCGTCCCGGCGATCCGGGATCCGGCGCCGCGGCTCGCCTCCCCGAAGCGGAGGCGACGACGCACTGTAGCGGTTGAGGTGTAGTTAAGTGGATCGCTCACTGGATAGCACTAGCGCGGGCAAAAGGCGCGCCAGCTTAACACGTGGACGCAGGCTAGGCCACTAGGGTTCCTATCGCGCTCGCGTGTACGTACGCGTGGCGCCGCCCTTGCTAACTCTCGGCAGCTCTCCGCCGTGGTCACCCCCACACCACGCTCAGGATCAGCACCATCGCAAAGCCCGAGACCCCCACCATCCCGAACAGCGGCGTCCACGTGCGCAAGGTCTCACGCTCGGTGAGGCCGCCCATCTTCGAGAAGATCCAGAAGCCCGAGTCGTTCATCCACGAGCCGACGAGGCTCCCGGTGCAGACGCTGAGCGAGAGGTAGACCGGGTCAAAGGTCAGGGACTGGAGGTCTACCGCCGCCACCAACATGCCGCTCGCCACAATCATCGCCACGGTGCTGCTCCCCTGGGCAATCTTGAGCAGGCTCGCCAGCCCGAAGGCCCCGATCAGCAACAATTGCGGACCGAGCGCGCCGAGGTCGAAGCGCTCGGCGATTACCTCGGCGATGCCGGTGTCCTTGAGCGCCGCCCCGAAGGCGCCGCCGGCCGCGGTGATGAGGATGATGACGCCGGCGCTGAGGAGCGACTCCTCGACGGCAGCGGATAGCTTGCGCTCGCCGAGGCGACCGCTGTACAGTAACAGGGCCATCGCGACCACGGTGGCGAGCCCGAGGGCCACGTTCGGGTTGCCCAGAAAGGCTAGACCCGATGCCCAGGCGCCGCCGGCTTCGAGGGCGCCGGTCGCCTTACTGGCCTCGAGACCGCCGATGAGTACGATGGGCAACGCGATCGGGAGGAGCGAGAGGCTGAGCGAAAGCGCGCGTTCGGGAGCTCCTCTACGGTCGGATGGTTTTGGCGAAAGCCTCGTGCCCATGCCCCGGATGGTCTGGGACTCCGCCTCGGTCGGGACCATCACCGTCGGCGTCCAGAGGTCAAGCCGCTTGGCGACGAGGTAGCTCACCACGCAGGCCGGGATCGAGATCGCTAACCCGAGTCCCATGGCCTTCCCGACGCTCACCCCGAAGGTGGCCGCGACCAGCAGCGGACCTGGCGTCGGAGGGACGAGCGCGTGCGTGGCGGCCGCCCCGCCGGCGAGGGCCATGAGGCAAAGTGAGTAGCCGAGCCCCGTGCGCAGGTGGAGTTTTCGCGCAAGCGGTATGAGTAGGTAGAACACGGTGTCGAAGAAGACCGGCACGGCGAGTACGTAGCCTCCGGCCATCAGGCCCATAGCCGCACGGCGCTCCCCGAGCAAAGCCACGTTGGCGCCCACGATCCGGTCGGCCGCACCGGAGAGCAGGAGGCACTGCCCGATGACGGCGGCCAGCGCGATGACCACGCCGATCTTGCCGACCGTACTCCCGAAGCTCTCCAGGACCGGTTGCACTGCCGCGGCCGGACCGTTGGCCAGCAAGCTTACGGTAAGGGCGGCGATAAGGAGGGCGAGGAAGGCGTGAACCCGCCACCACAACATCAAGGTGAGCACGAGCCCTACGCCGATTAGGACCGCCCACGCCGGATCAACCATCGCGGTGAAGGAACGCCACGGCTGGGCAAAAAAAATTCCCCAGCGGAGGCGCTGGGGAACGGCAAACAAAACTATGAACAAACACTCAATTAGGAGGGGCCCGGAGGCCGCTAAGCACTCTACGTGCCCATAGGTCAATTGTTGCAGGTTAGCCGTATAGTATTGACTAACACGTTTCTACATATTGACGAATGGCCAAGATTAATAATCGTGCCATACATGTGACGTTTCTTACATATGTGTATACCTCGTCCATAGGCTGCGCGGCTAGCATCTTCGCCCCCATGCAGACGCGCCCAACACTGTACATGCTGTTGGCTGGGCTGGCGTTCTCGACCATGTACGTGCTCGCCAAGCAACTCAGTCACCTCGGGGGCTTCGCGGTGACGGGGTTTCGGGGGGTGGGGACCTTCCTGCCGACGCTGGCGTACTTGCTGTACAAAGGCATACCCCTGCGGGGGAATCGACCGCGACTCTTGCTACTGCGGGGCCTGACGGGCTCCGTGAGTCTGCTGATCTTCTTCGTCGCGATTGAGACGCTCCCGATTACGGCGGCGGTGGCGATGCGGTACCTCTCGCCGATTTTCGCGGTGGCCTTTGTGGCCTACTTGCTCAAGGAGCGCGTCAAGCGCAAACAGTGGCTGCTGTTCTTGCTCGCCTTCGCGGGGGTGATCATGGTGAAGGGCTTCGACCCGCGGATCGCGACCTTCGGGCTGCTGCTCGTGCTCACGTCCGCCGTCTTGGACGGAGCCACGTTCACGATCATCAAGAAGATCGGGCGCTCGGAGCACACGATGGTGCTGGTGGCCTGGTTTACGGGCTTCGCGACGGTGGTCGGGTTTACGGGTTGGGCACTCACGTTCGGTGACGCGGCCATGCCATCGGCTGAGGACTGGCCCAAGCTCGCGACCATCGGCCTCGTGGGCCTCGTGGGCCAGTACTTCATGACCACCGCGATGCAGACCGGTCGCTCCTCGCAGGTGATGCCGCTGAAGTACGTGGAGGCGGTCTTCATGCTCGTGCTCGGGAGCTACTTCCTGGACGAGACCTACGGAGTGCTAACGCTCGTTGGGATCGGCTGTATCGTCGTCGCTAACGTGGGAAATTTGCTCGTGCGGCACCGTCCTGCGAATTGACAATCCGCAGGACCGCGCCGCATTAGAAGACCTCCATCAACAGCGCCTCCAGCTCCACGCGATCTACTTCGTCAAAGCTCCCCGCTTCCGTACTGTCGATGTCCAGCACCGCAAAAAGGCCGCTTTCGCCAAAACATGGTACGACGATCTCACTGCGACTATTTGGATCACAGGAGATGTGTGCCGTGCCTTCCGCGAGGCTGTGGACGTCGTGCTCGACGATCGTTTTGCCGGAAACGGCTACCCGCCCACAAACCCCGCGACCGAGCGCGATGCTCAGACACCCGAGCGTGCCCTGATACGGACCAATCTTTAGCTCGCCGCCTTTCACGTCGTAGAACCCGGCCCAGTAGGCGTAGGGCAGGTAGGTCTTGATCAGACAGGCCAGGGTGGCCTGCTTGACCACACGATCGGTCTCGCCGTATAAAGTGGCTTGAGCCGCGGCACGCAACTCGACGTAGGCCGCGCGTTTGACGGCGGGACTCAGGTTCGCCGAGGGGCGAATGAAGTAGGGCATTTCGGCGGTGGCGCTCATGCGGTTGTGTCGCGAGGGTTTCGGGAGGTGACGGACGACAGCGTGCGTCGGGGCAATAAGGGTAAGCGGGGTCATTGGGTTCTAAACGGTTAGTGCACCCAGGGTGCGGTCATCGGAAATGTCGGCCACCGGCTTATCGACGCCTCGGAGCTTGCGGATCCCGAGTTCGAGCCGGTAGAAGATCAGCACCAACACCGGCACGACCACCAGCGTGAGGAAGGTCGCGAACGTGAGGCCGTAGATCACCGTCCATGCCAGCGCCCCCCAGAAGGCCGTGTTGTCGCCCCCGAGGAAATACTGCGGATCGAAGTCGGTGACGAGCGGGATGAAGTTGATGTTGAGTCCGATGGCGAGGGGCACGAGGCCGAGTACCGTCGTGATGGCGGTCAACAGCACCGGCCGCAGACGTGTGGCCCCGGCGCGCGCGATCGCGAGGCGGATCTCCGACATCGGCAGTCGCTCGTCGTCGGCGATCCCGAGCTCCCTGCGGCGCTCCTCGCGTTTCAGATTGATGAAGTCGATGAGGACGATCGCGTTGTTGACCACGACCCCCGCCAGCGAGATGACCCCGATGCTCGACATCGCAATCGAGTAGGTCTGGCCCGTGACCACGTAGCCCACCAGCACCCCGATCAGCGAGAAAAGAATACTCAAACCGATGATCACCGGTGCCGAGAAGCTGTTAAACTGCGCCACGAGGATGATGAGGATCGCGAACACCGCGACTCCAAAGGCACCCACCAGGAAGCTCATGGCCTCGGCCTGCTCCTTCTGCTCGCCGGTGAATTCGTACGTGACGCCTTCCGGCAGATCGTAGGCGGCCATGAGTTGCTCTAGGTCGGCCACGATGGCGTTGGCGTTGGCGCCTTCGGTGACGCCCGACTGGATCGTGATGACGCGCTTGAGGTCCTTGCGCTTGATGGCCGTGTAGGTACTCGAGTAATCGACGCTGGCCACGGCCGTGATCGGGACCTGCGAGATCTGACCGTTGGCCGGATTGCGGAACGTGATTGGCTGATTGAGCAGCGCGTTGATGTCGTTTCGGTAGGTGGTGTCGAGGCGCACGAAAATCGGGTACTCATCTTCGCCGTCCTTGAACTGGCTCACCTCCGAGCCGAAGACGCTCGTGCGCAGCGCCAGGGCAATGTCCTGCGTCGAGATACCGTAGCGACGGGCGGCGTCGCGATTGACATTGACGAGCAATTCGGGCTTGCCGAGCTGCACGTCGGTCTTGAGCTCCTCGATGCCGCGGATGTTCTCGGCGTTGAAGTAGCTCGTCACGTCCTGCGCGAGGGTGACGAGTTCGTTGATGTTTTCCCCGCGGAGCTCGAGGTTGATGGGTTTACCGACCGGCGGACCGTCGGCGTTCTTGTCGACCACCACCTGCACCCCGGGGTACTCGCCGACGGCCCGGCGAATGACGGACATGGCCTCCATCGAAGAGACGTCCCCTCGCTCGGTGCTCGGGATAAACGCCACCGAGATGCGGGCCTTGTTAGGCGAGAAGCCCGGCTCCGGGTCGCCGTTCGGGTCGGCGGTGTTCTCGCCGATTTGCGCGAGGACGTTCTCGACGATGGCCTCATACGGTTTTAGCGAGAGCGAAATGTTGTCGGCGATTTCCTTGACCATTCTATCGGTGGCCTGGATGTCCGAGCCGAGGGGTAGGTCCACGAAGACGTTGACGTACTGCGGGTCGGCGCTCGGGAAGAATTCGATCGGCGGCGGCTTGACGGAGAAAAGCACAATTGACCCGACGAGCATCGCGACGGTCGCCCCGAGGATGGTCCAGCTGTAGTTCAGGGCCCAGCTGACGAACTTGTCATAGCCGCGCTCGAGCACGGGAAGGAAGCCGTCCTGGAAGCGGAAGGCGAGGGGGCGCAAGAGCCAGAAGTAGGCGAGGTTGACGAGCGCGCCGATCAAGAAGACGTTGCGGAGTATTTGGAAGGTCCTGCCGCCGATGAAATGGAAGGCTGTCGCCAAAACCAGCATCACCCCTACCGAGACGAGGTTGCTCCTCCGGCGCTTGGCCCGCTCGCTCGCCGTCGGTGCGGCTTTCTCCAAGGTAGCAAAAGCGGCCATGAAGACGGGATTGATGACCAGCGCCACGAAGAGACTGGACGTCAAAACGATGATCAGCGTGATCGGCATATACTTGAAGAACTCGCCGATGAGTCCCGGCCAAAACGCCAGCGGCGCGAAGGCGGCCAGCGTAGTGAGGGTGGAGACGATGATCGGGACGGCCACCTCGCCGGTGCCCTGCCGCGCGGCTTCGCTGGCGGAGTAGCCCTCCTGTAGGTAGCGGTAGACGTTCTCGATCACGACGATCCCGTTGTCGACCAGCAGGCCGAGCGCCAGGATGAGACTAAAGAGTACCACCACGTTGAGCGTCGTGCCCGTGGCGTCGAGGATCAGTATGCCGAGCAGCATGGACAGCGGAATGGCCATCCCGACGAAGGCGGCGTTCTTGAGGCCGAGGAAAAAGAGCAACACGAGCACCACGAGGATCACGCCCGAGATGATCGAATTCTCGAGGTTGGAGACCTGGTCGCGCGTGGCCACGCTCAGGTCATTGAAGGTCGAGACCTCGACGGCCTCCGGGAGCTGCGCGCGGGCGCTCTCGATGGCGACCTTGATCTTGTCCGAGGCGCTGAGCAAGTTTTCGCCTTTGCGCTTGATGACGTTGAGCGAGATGACCGGCAGACCGTCTACGCGCGAGATCGACGTCGGGTCCTCGAAGCCGTAGGTGACGCGGCCGATGTCCCGCAGGTAAATCGGCCGCTGGAACTCCGACTTGACGACGAGGCCTTCCAACTGCCGTACGTTCTCGAACTCCCCGACGACGCGGATGCCGCGGCGGAACTCGTTGGTGACGAGCTCCCCGCCGGACACGGTGACGTTCTCGGCCTGGATCGCCTGCGCCACCTCGTTGAAGCTCACCTGGAGCGACTGCATCTTCGGCAGGTCGAGGTCGACGCGGATCTGGCGCTCCTGGTCGCCCTGGATTTCGGCGCGGGCCACCTCGGCGATGCTCTCGATCTCGTCCTCGAGCACCTCGGCGTAGTTAAGCAAGACGTCCGGCGGGAAATCCCCGGCCACATTGATGGTCACGATCGGGATGTCGGCGAAGTTGATGTCCTGGATCAGCGGCTCGGTCGGGAGGTCATTCGGCAACTCCCCACGGGCCTTGTCAACGGCATCCTTGACGCGGCGAACGGCCTGGTCGATGTCCTCGTCGGAGTTGAACTCCGCGATGACGATCGAAAAATCCTGCACGCTGGAACTCGTGATGTCCTTGATGCCAGTGACGCTCTGGAGCTCGCGCTCGATAGGGCGGGTGACGAGGTTCTCGATGTCCTCGGCGGAGTTGCCGGGATAGGGCGTGTTGATGAACACCGTCGGTAGCGAGATTTCGGGGAACTGCTCCTTGGGGATCGTCTGGTAGGCGACGAGGCCGAAGACGAAGATCATGAGCGTGAGGAGGAAGACGCTCGTGCCGTTGTTGACGGCCAGCTCCGTGATCCCGAAGGAGCGCTTCTCCTGGTCGGGGTGCTTGTCGAAGTCTGGGGTGGGTTTGATCTCGGACATGAGGTGGGTTTGGAGGGGCGCTTCGCTTGGCTGAGGGGAGGGCTGCTGGCGCAGCTGGAAAATTTGCAAAGAGGCGCAGAGGCCGCAGAGGATCGCAGAGGCTTTTTGTGGGAGGCGCTTCTCGCTAGGAGGGGGATATGACGCCGCGCAGCAGTGGGGTTGGGGGCCCGCTGCTAAGCAGAAGGGCGCGAAGCCTTTTCTTTGGGTGGGGTTAGCGTGGCTTTAGGGGGAGGGGAGCTACTGGGCCGGCCGTGCCTCCGTTTGCTTGACCGCAGCAGTGGGTTTTGGGGTAGTACTGGGTTTTGGCGAAAGCCCCTCGATCCTCAAATTTTGTCCGGCGGCGATGGAGCGCATGCCTTTGCTTACGAGGAGGTCGCCGGGGTCGAGGCCGCTGGTGACCTCGCGCTTGGTGGCGTCGTTCTCACCGGTGGTGACGTAGACTTTCTTGGCCTCGTAGGCGTCGGGCTTGCCGGCGATGGGAGAGGCGACGAAGACGTACTCACGGCCGTCGGTCTCCTCGAGGATGGTCTCGCTGGGGACGGTGACGACGTCGGCCTTGGCGTAGTCCACGAGGTAGACGTTGGCGAGCATATTGGGCTTATAGAGCCGCTGGGGGTTGGGCATGTCGAGCTCGATACGGAAAGTGCGGTTGGCGGCGTCGATCGTGCGGCCGATGTCGGAGATGCGGGCGCGCTTGGTCTCGTTGATGCTCGGGAACTCCACGCGGACGGTCTGGCCCTTCTTGACCGACTTGAGGTAGGTCTCCGGGACGTCGGCCACGACCTTGACCGTGGCGGCGTCGAGGATCTGCATGAGGGGCATGCCGGGGGTGGCGAGTTCGCCGGGGTTGATCATCTTGTTCTCGACCGTCCCGGAGATCGGAGCGGTGACGAGGCTTTTGCCCTGCTGGACGCGGACCTGCGCCATTTGCTTCTCGATGCGCTCGACGGCGTTGTTGGCCTCGAGGAGCTGGACCTCCGTACCGATATTCTGGGCGCGGAGGCGCTGCTGGCGGGCGGCGAGGTCCCTGGCGAGGTCAAGGCTCGCCTGAAGGTCGGCGACCTGGATCCCGAGGGACTCCTGCTGGACGCGGAGTAGCGCCTGGCCTCGCCGAACGCTCTGACCTTCGCGCACCATCACCTGTGAGACGCGGCCCGGGACCTCCACGCTTACGATGCCCAACTCGTCGCTCTCGACGGTAGCCTGGAGCTCGATCTCGCGCTCGAAGTCGGCGAGCGTGATCGCCTCCGCGGTGACCAGGCGTGAATCCGTGACGGTGGTCGAGTCTCCGCCAATGGCTCGCTCCAACAGGGTAATCTCGGAGCGGAGCTTGCGCTCCTCGCGCTGCTTCTCGTCGAGCATCGAGAGCTGCTCTTCGCGGGTCTCAGGCACGGCGAAGTCGCCGCCGCCGCAGGCGGTGAAAAGGATGAAGGCCGCCAGGAGCGCCGGGAGTAGGGCGGTAGAGTGGTGAGGGAGTCGGGACATAACGTAGGACTTGGAGGTGTGAGGTCGCAGGGTTCTGTTTGGGCGTTAAAGGCTACCGGTGGCATCGCGGTAGTCGGTGTATGCGACGGCGAGGTCGTACAGGGCCTGGGTAAGCGCGTCCTGCGTAGCGTAGAGATCGGCCTGGGCCTGGTTGACCTCGAGGCTCGAGCCGACGCCCTCGCGGAACTTGATTTGGGCAACGTTGTAGATCTCCTCGGCCAACTCGATGGCGCTTTCGCGCAAGGTGACGGCGAGGCGGGCGTTACGGACCGAGGCACGGGCATTGGCCAGCGCCAAGCGAGCGCTCTGCGTAAACTGATCAATCTGGATACGGGTCTTGTCGACGCGTGCCAGGGCACGTTGCTTCTGCGCCTTCTTCAGTCCGCCGTCGTAGATCGGGATCGAGAGGGAAACCCCAACCGCGGAGCTCGGAATCCACGCGGCCTGATTGCCATCGAAGAGGTTGTTGCGCTGCAGCTGGCGCGAGAGGTTGCCGAAGCCCGAGAGGGTAGGGTAGTAGCCCGCGCGGATGCGGGTGAGGTCGATGGCGTTGAGGCTGTCGGCCACCTGTAGGGTCGCAAACTCGGGACGGCTCGCGACGTCGAAGTCGTCATCGGCCAACAGGCCCATAATTCGCGCCTCCCCCAGCGCCTCGTCGAAGGCCGTCGTCAACACGATCTCTTTCGTGACGGGGTAGCCCATCTGAAACTTGAGCAGGTTCTTCGAGATCTCCTCGACCTGCTTGATGCTCTCGCGCTGGGCCTGGAGATTGCCGAGCGTGAGGCGGAGGCGGTCGACGCTTAGCTTTTCAGCAAAACCCTCCTCGTAGATGGCGTTGGTCTCGAAGAGCGTGCGCTCGAGGTTGGTGACGTTGCGCTCGAGGGTCTCGAGGTTGCGCTGCGCGATCAGGACCGCGAGGTAGGCGCGACTCACCTGGAGGTGCGTCTGGTAGGACGTCTGGTTGACGGTCTTGACGGCGAGGTTGCGGTAGAGTTTCGCGCCGCGCAGAGCGATGAAGAAGGTCGCGTCGAAGAGCAAAGCGTTAGCCTGGAGCCCGGCCTGGAGGTTGTTCTTCTGGCCAAACTGCACCGGGAAAAAGCCACCGCCCGCGGTTGGCGCCACGATCGGTCCGCTGGCGCCACTCACACCTTCGGTGGTGAGCACATTGTAGACCGACGGACCGATAAAGTCCGGCAGCAACTGCGCCGGTATCTCGATGAAGTGCGTATAGTCGACGTTGCCGCTCACCTTCGGGATCCCGATCGAGGTGGTTTCCTTGATCTGGCCTTCGGCTTCCGCCAGATCCGCCAGAGCGATCCGCACTAATGGCGCGCGCTGCTCGGCGTAGGTCATCGCCTCCTCGATCGTGAAGGCCTGCTGTCCCCACACCTTATTAAAGGAAGCGGCGAGCAGGGTGATGATGAGGCAAAGAAATAGTCCAGCCCGCAACTTAAAGAGCGAACCGCCGGCAGGTTTTGGCGCAAGCCGTACGCCACTGCGCGCGAGGGTTAAGAGAGTGATCACGAGATAGAGGTTTTGGGCTCCGCACCTTGGGAGAGGTAGGCTTTCAGCAGTTCTCGTCCGCGCTCGCTGACGACGCCGTTGAGGTGGTAGCGCATGAATTGATTCAGGACATCATCCCACTCGTGCTGCTTGAGCGGGAAGCGCTCCGGATTCATGAAGGCCTGTGGACCTTGCACGAAGAGGTGGGCGATGAGTTCGCGATTGAGGTTGTCGCGGTAGAGGCCCTCGTCTTGCCCGCGGCGTAGGTTGGCGCGGACGTGCCCAATCATCTTGTCGTTGTGGTGGGCGTCGAGCCGCTCCCAACTCGGGCGGTAGTATTTGTGGAGGTCGTAGAGGGCTGCCGGATTGATGTCGCGCATCTGCTCGGTGAAGTGGCGCGCGATACGGAGCATGGCGTCGACGGCGTCGTGAGCCTCGGCACTTACACGCTCGATGAGGGCCTCGTCGCGGATCATATCGCAGTCGAGCGTGAGCTCGATGAGCTCGACCTTATTGGCAACGACTTGGTAAAGGGTCTTCTTCGACATGCCGAGTTCGCGGGCGATGTCATCCATCGTCACCGACTTGAAGCCGTGTCGGTTGAAGCGCCGCGTGGCGGCCTCGATGACCTGGTCGCGGAGTTGGGAGGAGGAACTTGGCTCGGGTGATGTCATTACGGAGGCAAAGGTACGGTCGGGAAACCCCGCGGAAACTTTTGTAGTTGCAAAAGTTTCTAACGTTTTTTGCGGTGCTGTGCTGTTGAATTGCGTTGGGTATGCCGTGCCGTATTTTATTCTGGCCACTTTCGGTAAAGCCTCACGGATCGTCCGTAATCCACCCGATAATATTTCGGCAACCTTCGCCCGGTCCTCGTCTGTTGCTACGGTCTGATGCCGCAGACTGTCCTCTTCACCTACTTCGAGTTCCCGACCCTGCGTGACAAGTGGTTCGCGTTTCGCAACATGGGCTTGGGCGTCAGTCGCTTCGGGGAGCCCGCTGGGATGGAGTGGCTCAAGCTGCTCGGCTCCGGCGGCGACGGTGGCTTCGGCCTGTGGCCCAACTGGGGTGGCTACGCGCTGCTGGCGGCCTTCCCGGATGAGGTTTTGGCGAAAGCCGCACTGGACTCCCCTTTGTGGCGGGCGTACGCTGCTCATTCGGCTTGCGCCAAAACGCTCTTGCTGCGGCCGCTCCAGAGCCATGGGGAGTGGGATGGGGTAGCGCCGTTTCGGACGAGCGGGACGTATGATCGCGAGAAACCGACGGTGGTCTTGACGCGGGCGCGGATCAAAGTGCAGCACCTGCCGGCCTTCTGGCGACGGGTGTCGAAAGTGTCGGAGAGCGCGATGGACTTCTCGGAGCGCGTCTTCTCGGTAGGGGTGGGGGAGCTGCCGGTCATTCAGCAGGCGACCGTGAGTCTGTGGACGAGTGGGCGGGCGATGGAGGCGTATGCGTATAAAAGTCCCTTCCACGCGGAGGTCGTGAAGTTGACGCGGCAGGAGGGGTGGTACTCGGAGGAGTTGTTTTGTCGATTTGGGGTGGTGGAGGTGGTGGAGGAGGACTGTAGGTTCACTTAACAGATCGGGTGCATCAACTCCGGCCCGCCCCAACACGAAGAGCCGAGGGCACCACGTGCCCCCGGCTCTTCCGATGACCGACGAGGCTTGAGCCTCAGGCTTCGGCCTTCTCGTTGATCGAATCGATCGCCAGGTCGTTGAGGCGCTCGTCGGCGTCCTTCTCCTCTTCGAGAGTTTGGGCGAGCAGATCGGCGACTTCGGTGTGACCGAGTTGCTGGGCGTAGCGGTGCGCGGTGCCGTAGCCGCTGATCTCGTAGTGCTCGACGCGCTGCGCCTCGGCGATGAGGCCGGCGTCCATGACGGCGGGCGTGGCGTCCTCCTCGATCATGCCCTTGGCTTCCTTGAGGAGGCCCTTCATAGCCTCACAGGTCTCGCCTGTGAGGCTGATCCCGAGCTGCTTGCCGATCTTCTCCAGGCGCTCGACCTGGGTCTTGGTCTCGGCGAGGTGCGACTCGAAGGCCTGCTTGAGTTGCGCATTGGTGGCGGCCTGCACCATTTTCGGCATCGCGGCGATGGACTGGGTCTCGGCGCTATAGAGGTCCTTAAGCTGGTGCTCGAAGAGGTCCTCCAGGGTTTTCATCTTGCTCATTGGTCGTGGGTTTTGGTTGCTGTACGTGAATGCGGATAGACCGACGGAATCGTGGCCCTCGCCGCGGGTGGAGGAAGACCGTCGGGGGGTGGAATGTTCGTAGAGCCTTGGGGCGACACTCAGAAAAAAATCAGATCGTATCGCGGGCACAGTCTCTCGTTCCCGGGCGTTTCCGAAACTGTTTCGCGTGCGTAAATTTGGCTTCCCACTTTGGGGTGGAGCGCAGTTCGGTTAGTGTGCGTCGTTCGGGACGACTAGGTGGGAAATTCAAATCCTCTCATCCCAACTGGAAGTGCCGTGGCCCACGGCCGCGGCGCTACCGTATCTTCACCTCATGCCAATGCCCACCCTCGCCACCGCGCCGCTCACCGTCGACCCGCACCGACGCTACTCCTTGGAGGAGTGGCAACTCATCGAAGAGATGACCGGCGAGCGCTACGAATTTCACCAGGGCAAGCTCGTGAGCGTGCGCGCGATGGCCGGCGGGACGGGGCCGCACGCTCTTATCGGCGGCAACGTGACGGGAAGCCTCTTCAGGATCGTGACCAAGCACGACAACGGTATCGTAGCAAATCAGTGCGGCGTCTACACGAGCGATCTCCAACTGATGATAGCGTCGGAGGACCGCTACGTCTACCCCGATGCAGCCGTCGTCTGTGGGCGCCCCGTGTATGATCGCAAAATCTCAACGGCCGTCACCAATCCCGTCGTGGTCGTTGAAGTACTGTCGCCTAAGAGCGAGGGCTACGACACCGGCGACAAGTACGACTATTACGCGACGCTAGAGTCGCTGTGCGACTACGTGCTTATCGCGCAGGACCGACCGCGGGTGGAGGTCCGCTCCCGCGTCGGTGTCGGGGCCGACTGGACGATCACGATCACGGAGGGGCTTGATGCCGCGGCGCTGGTGCGGGCGTTGGACGACGCGCTACCGTTGCGGGAGGTGTATCGGCTGGTCGAATTTGGGTAGCGGGCTCGTCACGCGTTTGTAACCCCCCCGGCCCCCTTGTCCAATTTTGGTTCCCGAACCGAGCGGAGCGAAAGTTCGGGAACCAAAATTGGACAAGGGGGGAGGTGACTGTGTGCGCTCGCTCCGCTCGCAAGTCCTGCGGCGTTCGGACAGCCGGTGCACATGAGCGTGCGCCTCCCCCCTTGTTTCGGTTTCGTACACCAAGACGCGAAGCGGATTTGTGGACGAAACCGGAATAAGGGGGGCCGGGGGGGTTACAAGGCGTAAGTAGCTTCAGAAACTTGATTACCCTCCCCCGCACCTATCCTGAAATTCCCCCTTCGCCGCCCACAAAATCCGTCTTACTTTTGCCGCCGATTTGAAAAGCCCCTGGAACTACGGTATGCGTTCAGTATTGCTCGCCCTGTTTGCGCTCGCAGGCACGGTACTACTTCCTACCTCCGCGCAGGCAGCTGACGGCGGAGAAGACGTCGACTACTCCGAGCAGGTGATGCACCACATCTCCGACGCCAACGAGTTCCACTTCTGGGGCGACATCCACATTCCGCTGCCGATTATCGCCTGGTCGAAGGCCGATGGCTTTTTCACGGGCTGGTCGAGCGACTTTTATAAAGGGGAGCTTGGTGAGCACGAGCCGCACGTAGGTGCGGGCGTGCACGACGAGCCCGGTCATGCAGGCCACGCCCACGGCCACGATGTCGATCCGAGCCACGGGCAGGATGGCGAACACAGCGCCAACCGCATCATCAACGGCTACTTCCTCGACCACGGCGTGCTGCGCCGCATCAGCGACCCACAAGCCCGCGGCACAGTTGCCCGCCTCGACTCGGTTGTGATGAGCAGCAACGGCGAGTCCCTCATGGCCCACGCCGACAGACAGGCTTTCGCCGTCGAGAGCGCCGCCACGCTGCTAGACCGCAACAGCTTCATCGACTTCTCGATCACGAAGAATGTCTTCACGATGATCCTCGCGATGATCGTCTTTGCCCTCATCTTCATTACGGTGGCCGCGGGCTACAAGAAGAACGTGGGCAAAGCGCCGAGCGGCATCCAGAGCTTCTTCGAGCCGATCATCTTGTTTGTGCGCGACGATATCGCTAAGGAGATGATTGGGCCGAAGTACGAGAAGTACTTTCCTTACCTGGCGACGCTGTTCTTCTTCATCCTTATCGTCAACCTCTTCGGCCTCATCCCGGTCGCGCCATTCGGGGCCAACGTGACAGGCAACATCGGCCTTACCCTGGCGCTCGCCGTGGTCACCTTCATCGTCGTCAACCTCAGTGGCAACCGCGCCTACTGGGGGCACATCTTCTGGATGCCCGGCGTACCCGTCCTGCTCAAGCCTGTAATGGCGCTGATCGAGTTCTTAGGGATCTTCATCAAGCCTTTCACGCTTATGATCCGTCTGTTCGCCAACATCACGGCCGGGCACGTCATCATCCTCAGTCTCATCGGACTCATCTTTCTATTCGGTGAGAACGGCGCGAGCGCCAGCGGGTCCGCCATGGGCGCCCTGCTCGCCGTCCCGTTCGTCTTCGTGATGAATCTCCTCGAACTTTTCGTAGCCTTCCTTCAGGCGTTCATCTTCACGCTCCTCAGTGCCCTCTACATCGGGGCCGCCGTCGAGGAGCATCACCATACAGAACACGAGCACGAGATCGACGGGGGCGAAGCCGCTCACATTCCAGCCTAGTACTCGAAAGACTCATTTTCATTTTTTAATCCACCTCATCATGGGAGCAGGACTCGCAGCAATCGGAGCCGGACTCGCCGTTATCGGCGCAGGTATCGGTATCGGACAAATTGGTGGCAAAGCCACTGAGGCCATCGCCCGTCAACCAGAAGCCTCTGGTGACATTCGTACGACAATGATCATCGCCGCCGCCTTCGTCGAGGGTGCAGCGCTGTTCGCTATCGTCGTGGCGCTGATCCGTCCAACGGTTGCCTAACTTTTCCCCCTTTCGGGAAAACAACCACCTAAGCACCGGGTGACGAGGCGATTGGCCGCAGCCCGGTGCTTTTTCTACAACTCAATTCGCCAGAGGAGTCCACGAAGACCCCGAAAGCATGTTTTGGCGGAAGCCCAATAAATCAGAAGACCGCAACCGGCGAACTTCTGGTCCGCTAAACCGGACGCAAGCCGGTTGGCATTTCTAACACCACCGAGGCTTTCGAGGCCTCCATTCCACACCGCATGATCCTGCTCGCTGCCAACGCACTGATCGCCCCTACCGTCGGGATGGTCTTCTGGGCACTCGTCGTCTTCCTGTTGACCTGGCTCGTCCTCGGTCGCTTCACCTTCAAGCCGATCGCCAACGCCCTGCGCGAGCGCGAGACCTCCATCGGGAACGCCCTCGCCGAGGCCGAGCGCGCCCGCGCCGAGATGGCCCGCATCCGCGACGAAAACCAACTCGCCCTCAAGGCCCAACAAGAAGAGCGCACCATGATGCTCCGCGAGGCCAAGGAGGCCAAGGAGCAAATTATCCGTGAGGCACGCGCCGAGGCGGACGTTTTGCGGGCACGCTTACTCACCGACGCCAAGTCCGACATCGAAGCCCTCAAGCAGGCCGCCATCATCGACGTGAAAAACCACGCTGGGCAGGTGGCGATTGAGGTTGCCGAGAAGGTCTTGCGCGAGCAGCTCGCCAATCCAGCCGCGCAGGCCAAGTACGCCAACGAGCTCATCGACGAGATCAACTTCAACTAAGATGAGCGCCGCTACCCGCATCGCGACGCCCTACGCGAAGTCGCTGCTCGACCTCGCCCGCGACCAGGGCCAGATCGACGCCGTCACTGCCGACGTGCGCCACCTCGCCGCGTCTTCGAAGAACGAGGACCTGCGCAACCTGATGGCCAGCCCGATCGTGACTGGC
Organism: Saprospiraceae bacterium; assembly: GCA_041744755.1. GTDB lineage: Bacteria > Bacteroidota > Bacteroidia > Chitinophagales > Saprospiraceae > CALDTK01. The sequence goes on along the minus strand of JBGTKC010000267.1, from coordinate 11,581 downwards.
GACAAGAAGCTGAAGGTCTTCGACCAGCTCTTCGGCGGTTACAACAAGATTACCACGGCCTTCATCAAGATCGTGACCGACAAGGGGCGCGAGGAGGCCCTGCCCGAGATCGCCGAGGCCTTCATGGCGCTTTTCCGCGAGGAGCGCAACATCAGCATCGTCAAGATCACGAGTGCGGCGCCGATGACCGACGAGGCCATCGACCGCATCAAGACCAAGCTCGTCATGGGCGGCTTGTCCAACAACGACATCGAACTCGAGCGCGTGGTCGACCCGAGCCTCATCGGCGGTTTCGTAGTCGAGGTCGGCGACCGCCTTTATGACGCGAGTGCCAAATCCCAGCTCGCCACCCTCCGCAAGGAGTTCACGGGCAACCTTTACGTAAACAATATCCGCTAAACCGGCTCTGCAGTTAGCCCACAGCGCAAAAGTCAAACTCACACCATGGTTGGCGTTAAACCAGACGAGATCTCCGCGATCCTCAAGCAACAACTCTCAGGAACCTCAACCGCCGCCGAGCTCGAGGAGGTCGGCACCGTCCTCCAGGTAGGTGACGGCATCGCCCGCGTCTACGGCCTCACCCAGGCGCAGGCCGGTGAGCTCGTCGAATTCGCGACCGGCGTCCAGGCTATCGTCCTCAACCTCGAGGCCGACAACGTTGGAGTGGTATTGCTCGGCTCGCCAGACGGCATCCGCGAGGGTTCGATCGTCAAGCGCACCGGCACGATCGCAGCTATCGATGTCGGCGAGGGCTACCTCGGTCGTGTGGTCAACCCGCTCGGAATCCCGATCGACGGTAAGGGCCCCATCCAGGGCGTCACCTACTCGATGCCTCTCGAGCGGAAGGCGCCCGGTGTCATCTTCCGCCAGCCGGTCACCGAGCCACTGCAGACCGGCATCAAGGCCATCGACGCCATGATCCCGATCGGCCGCGGCCAGCGCGAGCTGATCATCGGCGACCGCCAGACCGGTAAGACGGCCATCGCGATCGACACGATCATCAACCAGAAGGAATTCTACGACCGCGGCGAGCCCGTCTACTGCATCTACGTCGCCTCGGGCCAGAAGGCTTCGACGGTGGCCGGTGTCGCCAAGCGCCTAGAGGAATCGGGTGCACTTGCTTACACGGTGATTGTCGCTGCTTCGGCTTCCGATCCAGCTCCGCTTCAGTTCTATGCTCCCTTCGCGGGTGCGGCCATCGGGGAGTTCTTCCGCGATACCGGTCGCCCGGCGCTCATCGTGTTTGACGATCTCTCCAAGCAGGCTGTCGCCTACCGCGAAGTATCGCTTCTCTTGCGTCGCCCGCCAGGCCGTGAGGCTTACCCGGGGGACGTATTTTACCTCCACAGCCGCTTGCTGGAGCGTGCCGCCAAGGTGATCAACAACGACGAGATCGCCCAGCGGATGAACGACCTCCCGGAGAGCCTCGTCGACGCGGGTCTGGTGCGCGGCGGTGGCTCGCTTACCGCCCTGCCGATCATCGAGACGCAGGCCGGTGACGTATCCGCCTATATTCCGACTAACGTGATCTCGATTACGGACGGCCAGATCTTCCTCGAGACCAACCTCTTCAACGCAGGTGTCCGCCCGGCCATCAACGTCGGGGTGTCGGTGAGCCGCGTAGGCGGTTCGGCGCAGATCAAGTCGATGAAGAAAGTGTCCGGTACGCTCAAGCTCGACCAGGCGCAGTACCGCGAGCTGGAGGCCTTCTCCAAGTTCGGTTCCGATCTCGACGCTGCCACGCAGGCCGTTCTCGAGAAGGGCAAGCGCAACGTGCAGGTCCTCATCCAGCCGCAGTACTCCCCAGTCTCGGTCGAGAAGCAAGTCGCGATCATCTACCTCGCCACCAACAACTTGCTGCGCGACGTCCCCGTCGACAAGGTCCGGGAGTTCGAGGAACTCCTCGGGATCACGCTTTCGCAAAAACACCCACAGATCCTCGAGATCTTCCGCAATGGCAAGCTCGAGCCTGCCGATCTCGACACGCTCAAGAAGCTGGCGAGTGACATGAGTGCGCAGTACCGGTAGGAAGTGTTGAAGTGTGAAGGTTGAAGGGCATGTAGGGCCATTGCGGGGCGGCTTCTACTACCGATCAAGAGGACTAATTTTTAGAGCGAGTAAAATTCCATTATTCAGTAAGGGACAATAGCGAGACGTAAGACGGGCAGCGCCAGCCGGGCCCTTCAACACTTCCCCCTTCCCCCCCTTCAACACGTAAGAAAATGGCCGGAGGACTAAAAGAAGTACGCGATCGGATCTCCTCGGTGAAGAATACCCAGCAGATCACGAAGGCGATGAAGATGGTCTCGGCGGCGAAGCTGCGGCGCGCGCAGCAGGCCATCCAGGAGGTGCGCCCCTACGCTACCAAGCTGCGCAGCATCCTGCGCAACATCCTCTCGAATCTCGACGGCGAGGCCGGCAGCGCCTTTGGGGTGCAGCGGCCCGTCAACCACGCCGTACTCGTGGTCGTCACCTCCGACCGTGGTCTGGCCGGTGCCTTCAACACCAACATCGGCAAGCTCGGCCTCGAGCTCCTCAAGCAGGAGCCCTACGCCACGGCTCTCGCCCAGGGCAAGCTCAGCATCCTGCCCATCGGTAAAAAGGGGGCGGACTTCTTCCGCAAGCGCTTCCCGCAGGTGCCGCAGATCAAGCAGTTTATTGGCGCGACTGCCAACGCTAGCTTCGAAGGCATAGCGCCCGTGAGTCAGTACCTCATGGACGGCTGGCTGGACGGATCGATCGATCGCGCGGACGTGATCTACTCGCGCTTTCGTAATGCGGCCATGCAATTTCCTGAGGCCGTGCAATTCCTGCCCGTCGAAAAGCTCGAGGCCGAGAGTAAGACGGTCTCCAACCGCGCTGATTACATCTTCGAGCCCAGTAAGGAAGAACTCTTGGAGCACCTCGTGCCGACTATCCTCCAGACGACTTTCCACAGCTACGTCCTCGACGTGGCCGCTGGCGAGCACGGTGCGCGGATGACGGCCATGGACAAGGCCACCGACAATGCCGACGATATCCTGCGCGACCTCAAGATCAAGTACAACAAGGCCCGCCAGGAGGTGATCACGAGTGAGTTGGCGGAGATTGTCGGAGGTGCCGCGGCGTTGGAAGGGTAGTGCCTTGCGGGCGTTTGCTTTGCTCGCGGGATGTGCGCTGCGCTAAATGGGCCTCACCCGACGTATCCGAGGACGGGAGTGAGGTATATTTTGCGATAGCTGCTACGTCGTTTGGCGGATTAGCCCCCATCGACAACCTATCTAAGTCGGATATTGCCGCAATGCGAAAACGTCTGACTGTTCGGTGCTCACTCGTAGGTCTCCTGTTCTTAGTCGGTCCTGTTTTGGCGGAAGCCCAGCCTATCTCGGTCATGAGCTATAACCTCCGGCTATCGCTCGCGAGCGACGGGGAGGATTGCTGGGATTCGCGGAAAGAAGATGTCGCGCGGCTAATCGGGCACTACAACCCGCAATTTCTTGGCGTACAGGAGGCTTTGCCGCAGCAGGTGGACTACTTAGATAGTGTGCTTACCGATTTCGCCTACATCGGGATCGGCCGGGATGACGGCAAGCGGGGCGGGGAGTTCTCGGCGATCTACTACGACACGACGCGTTTTGACTTGCTGATGGGCACCACCTTCTGGCTTTCGCCAAAACCTGACACCCCTAACAAGGGCTGGGATGCGGCCCTCCCGAGGATCTGTACCTATGGCAGCTTTGAGGATCGTGCGGCGGGAGACACGATCTGGATTTTTAATACGCATTTTGATCACGTAGGAGAGGTCGCTAGACGGAGGTCGGCCGAGTTGATCGCGGATGTTATAGATAGCGTAGCCGGCTCACGGGCGCACGTCTTGCTCACCGGCGACTTTAATCTCGAACCGGGGAGTGCAGCCATCGAAAGTCTTGCCGCAAGACTCACCGACGCCCGTACCCACGCCCCGGACTCTTACGGTCCCGAAGGCACATTCAATGGTTTCAAGCTGGATACTTGGCCGGAGCGCCGCATCGACTACGTCTTCACGCGCGGATTTGAGGTCACCAAGAGCGTGCACGTTGATGACCGGCGTCCATCAAACGGACGATGGGTGTCGGATCATCTGCCGGTGTTGGTGGAGTTAGCACCGCTCCCATAAAGTACCGCTAACGGGCAGGGTGCGTAAGCGCCGCGCCGCCCTCCAGCAACTCAACCAACTCCCAAATCCCCGCCAGCTCCACGTAGGCATGGTGAGCCTCCGCCTGTGCCACTTCGTGATCCCAGGTCACCTCGTACGGCACATGCACGGCCTGCGCGCCCAACTCCAGCAGCGGCAGCACATCCGACTTAAGCGAATTGCCGATCATCAAGAACTCCTCCGGGCGTAGATCCATCCGCGCTAGTGCCCGTCGATAATCACTCGGCGTCTTGTTGCTCACGACCTCGACGTGGTGAAACCTGTCGGCTATCCCGCTTCGCTCCAGTTTGCGCTCCTGGTCGAGGAGGTCGCCCTTCGTGATGACGACTAGCTTCCAGCCGGCGTCGGTGAGCGCATCCACCGTCTCGCGTACGCCGTCGATGATTCGCACGGGCTCCAGCAGCATCCGCTTCCCGATCGCGAGCACGGCGTCGTAGGTTTTGGCGGAAGCCGCTCCGCCCGTCACCTTTGAGACGAGTTCGATCATACTCAAGGTAAAACCTTTGATCCCGTAGCCGTAGGCGTCGAGGTTTTTCATCTCCATGGCGTACATCTCACGCAGGAGGACGTGCTCGACCTCGAAGGCGCCCAGCAGTCGGGCAACCTCCGCCTCGGCGTCGCGGAAGATCATCTCGTTGTGCCACAGCGTATCGTCGGCGTCGAAGCCGATGACCTGAATACGGCTGGGGTCTAACTGGTGCATCAGGGCCGAATCTACGGCCGCGCCCGTCGTGGCTACATCACCGACCGTTCGCGGTAGCGCTGCCGCACCCGCATGAACTCCCCCGGGGTCATCCCTAAGTAGCTCGCGATGTGCACGGTCGGTACCTCAGACTCCAGGCCGGGGTAGGTGTGGAGGAAGCTCTCGTAGGGCTCAACGCCCTCGCGGCGCGCGCGTCTCCCGGCACGGTCGCGCGCCCGCAGGGAGCGCTCGCGCAGCATCTGCGAGAAGAACACCGCTAGGCCAACGTGCTTCGCCATCAAGGCCTCGAGCCTCGCGTACGACAGCGTGACGTAGGTGAGGTCGGTGACGGCCTCGATGTGCTCGGTGAGGGCGCGCTCGCCGTCGAAGTTGGCGAGCACGAAGTCCTCGGCGCGGGCGAAGTACTGCGTCACGTCGCGACCGTCGTGCGTGGTCACGAAGACGCGCGCTATCCCGGAGGCGATCATGATGAGCTCACGGGCGGGACCCATACGGGGCGGTAGGCTATCGCCCTCGGCGACGACCCTTCGCGCGAGGGCGTGGTTGAGAGAGACGACGCAGTCCGGGGAGAGCGAACTGTAAGCTTGGATACGTTCTAAAAATATTAAGCGGTCCATAAAAGGTGGGGGGCTTTCGGCTGCTACGCAAAGGTAGGCGCACCGCTGTCGCACTATGACCGTTCTCCACTAATGCGGGTAAGCCGTACCCTTGATCTTGGACGTCGGTTGTCGACATCGGCCATTGATGCGCGGTTAAACTTGCCACGTTACCAAACGTCTAGGACTCGCCCGACACCCCCCCGCTATGAGAGTAATCTACGTCTCGCTCGTCTCAATGGTATTTATTTATCTGATCTCCACGCCGGTCGCGGCCCAGCGACCCGGTGGCAACTGGGGCGGGGCAGACCCAGGGATCACGGGTAGCATCAGTGGCCAGGTCGTGGACGCGAGCACCGGGGAGCCGGTCGAGTTCGCGACCCTCGTCCTCAAGCGCGCCGCGGGACCGGCGGCCGGCCCCCCCCCGAACGGCAGCCCCGCCGGCGGAACTGAGGCCATCCTGAAAGACAGCACGCGCCAGGCGATGATCGTCGAGCGCATGACGCAGCGCCTCGGGCGCGCACCTACGGCGGCGGAGGTGGCCGCGGCCGCTCAGCGTATCCCGGGCGCTGGCCCGGGAGGTCGGACGCCGCAGTCCGGCGAGACTCCCGGCCAGCCGACCCAGATGGACGGTACCATCACAGACGTGGACGGCCGTTTCGACTTCAGGGAGGTGGCCATGGGCTCCTACCTCGTCGAGGCGAGCTTCATCGGGTACGAGACGACCAAGATCACCGACATCACCCTTACGGGAAAACAACCCGACGTAAAGCTCGCCAGCGTCGCCCTCGGGACCTCGGCCGCGATGCTGGAGCAGGTGGTCGTGACGGGCGAGGCGTCGCTGGTCGAGAACCGCGTCGACAAGATCGTCTACAACGCGAGCCAGGATGTCCTCAACCAGGGGGGCGACGGTTCGGACGTGCTCCGGCGCGTGCCCTTGCTGACGGTCGACATCGACGGCAACGTGTCCCTGCGCGGTAGCACGCAAATCCAGATCCTCATCAACGGTCGCCCCAGCACCATGTTCGCCGGCTCGGTCGGCGAGGCGTTACAGGCGATGCCGGCCGACCAGATCGAGAAGGTGGAGGTGATCACGAGCCCGGGCGCGCGCTACCAGGGCGAGGGCACCGCCGGCATCATCAACATCATCACAAAGCGCGGTGGGCTCAAGGGCCTTACCGGCAATGCCGACGCGAGCATCGGGACGCGCTCCAACAACGCGAGCCTCAACATGGCCTACACGAAGGGCCGCTTCGGGGTCAACAGCGGACTCGGTTCGCGCTTCAGTTGGCCGCGGGAGTCGACCTCGACCTTCCTGCGCACCGACACACTCGGCGATGGTGGACTGAGGACGCTTACGCAAAACGGGAGCGGCAAGGGCGCGTACAATAGCTTCAACGGTAACCTCGGCGCCTTCTACGACATCAATGCCTTCAACTCCTTTAACACGAGCCTACGCGTGAGCGGTCGCCAGCGTAACTCCGTCACCGACAACGAGTCCATCCTCAACTCTCCGTCCGAGGGCGTCTACCAGCGTTACCTCTCGCGCCGCGAGAGCTTCAACCCGGGCATCAACTACGACTGGACCACGGACTACAAACGCAAGTTCAAGGGCGAGGACCACGAACTCAACGTCGCCTTCCAGGTCGGTGCCTCGACGCGGAACTCCGACTACGAGTTGGTACAGACCTCGATCGAGGGCGACTTCGGCGACCGCGACGAGATCGGCAATAACAAGGGACTCAATCTCGAGTACACGCTCCAGGCCGACTACCAGGCCCCGATCACGAAAAAGCTCTTCATCGAGACAGGTGCCCAGGGAATCCTCCGCGAGCTAAGCTCGGATTACGAGTTCCTCAACCGCAATAATACGAGTGAGGACTACGTCCGGAGCATGAGGCGTAGCAATGTCTTCGACTACAATCAGGACGTGTACGCCGGCTATCTATCTTTCCGCAGCACCTTCACCGACAAGTGGAGCGGCGTGGCGGGTTTACGGTACGAGGCCACCTCCATCAGCGGGGCCCAAAAGCGCACCGACACCATCCCGAATTTCGCCAACAATTACGGCAACTACCTGCCGAGCGCGAGCGTGCAATACAAGGTCAACCAAACGTCGAACCTGCGCCTCGGGTACTCCCGCCGGATCCGCCGTCCGGGCCTCGGCGACATCAATCCCTTCATCAATCAGGTCGACCCGCGAGTCATCAACTACGGCAATCCTGAGCTAGAACCCGAAGTCTCTGATCAATTGGAGTTGACAGGCAACACGCGAATCGGCCAGGGCTTCGTCAACGGTAGCGTCTTCTACCGGCAGACGAGTGGGCTGATCAGCGAATTCCTTACCGTCGATGCCGACGGCGTCACGCGAAGCTTTCCGATCAACCTAGGGACCACCGACTCCTATGGCGCAAATGCTTTCGCTAGCTATACCATCGCCAAGATCGTCAAGGTCCGCGGCGGCGTCAACGCCGAGCATTTGACCCTCACTGGCGCCGGCAACCTCCAGGGCTTGGAGCGCAATGTGTGGCAGTACAACTTCAACGGCTCCTTCACCATCGAGCTCCCTAAGAAAGTCGTCGTCGAGGGCTTCGGATTCTACCGCGCTCCGGAGCAGTCGATCCAGGGGGAGCGCGCGAGCTTCAGCATCTGGAGCATCGGTGCGCAGAAGAAGCTGATGGAGGACCGGTGGCGGGTCGGCATCCGGATCGTGGAGCCGTTTGCCAAATTTAAGACTTTCCCCAATTCGTTATCCGGTGAGGGCTTCCGGCAGGAGAATACCTATTCGGTGCTGTTTCGCTCCTTCGGGGTGAGTGCGAGCTACCGCTTCGGACAGCTGAAGGAGAACCGCCAGAGCGGTCGCCGCTCGAAGATCGATAACAACGATCAGCGGAGCGATGGGGGCGGGGAGTTTTAGGGGCAAGGGCGCTGTGCTAACAGAGCGCTGTGCTGGTTGGACTGTACCTGAGGCTCACTACGGTGTGCAGGGCTCGGGCGTCTTGGATTTGTGACTTCATAAGATTTCCCAGGCGATGGGCTTTGTGTGAGCGTCAGCTCCAGGGTGGGGATGTCGCCTACGAGCGTTCGCAATTTATCTACTAAGTAGCGCGCCCTCGCGCCCAAAGGCCGTTGCGGACACAAGGGGCGCCTGCCTGAGTAGCCACCGCCTCCCTAGCTCACGCGCAGCATATTACCGGTGAGCGCGGTGTTATAAATGGTGAGGCTGCGGCTCGTAACGTTGTTGATCGGAGCGCCGCTCACGCGTTGGAATTGCGCACCATGCACGTAGCAGGCCCAGCGATCATTGGCGAGGTCGTACTCGACGGCCTTGTTGCGCTCGTGGCTGCAGATCTGGGTCGCGGCGGCGTAGGTGCCGTCGGCGAGCTTGGCGATGACCACCTGGTTGGCGATGGTGAAGTTCTGCTTGGCGAAGTCGGCGGCGTAGGGCGCGGCCGTCACGTCGACGGTGAAGTCGACTGCACCCGGCGGAGTCGGTTCCATCGCGTCGTTTTCGTCTTTGCCGCAGGCGTAGAAGCAGGGCACGGTGAGGACGAACGCGGCACCGACGCCGATCTGCTTAAGGAAGTCTTCTCGGGTCATGTGCCAAAGAACGGTAAAGTATCCCCCGTCGCGCTTCAATACTTTAGCAAAACGGTGTCGGGTTTTGGCGAAAGCCCCATCTTCCCCATGTCGCCAGCGTCGGCAGCGTCTAGCGCGGCGCCTTCCCGGTACCATTCTTGCCGCAAATCCGTTCACAGCACTGTGCCGCTCCCCCGACTCCCGACCGCCATGAAGAACACCCTCCGCCTCGCCGTCCTTGTGATGGCGCTCACCGTCGGCCTGGCCGCCGCCGTCACGCCGGACCACGGTCGCTTCTTCGAGATCTCTAAGAATCTGGAGGTCTTCACCAACCTCTACAAGGAGCTCAACACCTACTACGTCGACGACATCGACCCGGCGGTGCTGATGCGGACCGGGATCGACGCAATGGTCGGGAGCCTCGACCCGTATACCAACTATATCTCCGAATCGCAGATCGAGGGTTTCCGCCTTATGACAGAGGGGCGCTACAATGGGCTCGGTGCGGACTTTACGTCGATTAATGACAAGATTACCCTCGTGGAGGTGCAGGCTGCCTCACCGGCGGTCGAAGCTGGCTTAAAGGCCGGCGACATCCTGCTGGCCGTGGACGGGAACGACGTAGCCGGCAAGGACATCGAGCAGGTCAACGAATTTCTGAAAGGTTTTCCGGGGACGGAAGTGGCGCTGAAGATCGACCGACCGGGCACGGGCGTCACGCAGGTGAGAGTAACCCGCAACGAGGTAAAGCTTCCGAACGTGCCGTACTCCGGCGTGATCCGCGACGGGATCGCCTACGTAGCGCTGTCGCAATTCACGAGTGACGCTGGCCAGAACGTGGAGCGCGCACTGCTGGACGTCAAGGACGCCAACCCCGGGCTCAAGGGCATCGTCCTCGATTTGCGTGGCAACCCCGGCGGCCTCCTCACCGAGGCCGTCAACGTGACCAACATCTTCGTGCCGAAGGGCGAGCCCGTTGTGATCACGAAGGGCAAGGTCAAGGAATGGAACCGGACCTTCAAGACGATGAAGAACCCGAGCTTCCCGGACATGCCGGTGGTGGTGCTCGTCAACGGCCGCTCTGCGTCGGCCTCGGAGATCGTGGCCGGCGCCTTACAGGACCTCGACCGCGGGGTGCTGGTGGGGCAGCGATCATTTGGGAAGGGGCTTGTGCAACACACCAAAGACGTAGGGTACAACTCGCAGCTCAAGGTGACGATCGCGAAGTACTACATCCCCTCGGGCCGCTGCATCCAGGGCGTCGAGTACGAGAACGGAGAGCCGGTAGACATCGCCGACAACCGCCGGACGAAGTTCCGCACGACCAGCGGCCGCACCGTGCTCGACGGCGGTGGCGTGAAGCCGGACGTGGTGGTGGACCAGGACGAGAGCTCTAATATTCTCGAGGTGTTGCAGAAGAACTACATCGTGTTCGACTACGCCACGCAGTACGCGATCAAACACACGGAGATCGGTCCGGTCGATAAGTTCGAGTTTAGCGATTGGGTGGCCTTCGTGGCCTTTCTCGAAGCGCGCGACTTCGACTACGACACGCCGGCCGAGAAGAAGGTCCGCGAGTTAGAAAAGCAAGCCGAGACCGATCACTACCTCGCGAAGGCCGACATCAAGGCTTTGCAGACCAAGATCCAAGCGGCGAAGCGCGCCGAGTTAGAGACCTATAAGGCCGCCATCGAGGACTTGATCGAGAAAGAGATCGCCAGCCGGTACTATTTACAGGAGGGGCGGATCCGGATTGGGTTAAGGAATGATCCGGAAGTGGTGGAGGCGGTGAATGTGCTGCTGGACGGGGGGAGGTATAAGGGGCTACTCAGAGGGTAATTATTGAATTTTTGAAGGTTGAGTTGTTGAATGTGCTACCGCGTAGGGGTGGCACGGGCATCAACTGCGTACCGTAGGGTGGAGAAACCGAGTTGCCCTCACGCTACTGGTAGGGATCCCTGACCCTGGGACGAGCTTGACACCTTCGGTGGTCCACACCAGGTCTTTGTAGAAGGCGCCGAGAACGATGTCTATGGCAAGACTAGGGAAAACTACTTCCGACGCGAGATCGTAGTAGGACTTCGGTATCCAGGGCGATGCTCCGCTAGTGCGTGAGTACACGATGCAGAGAGGGGTCGTCTGTTCGAACAGCACGTACTCTCGAAGGCTGGCCAACTTCGAGTATTGATTGAACTTCGTGCCGTAGTCGGCTTGTCGGGAGGACTCGGAGACGACCTCGACCAATACCGAAGGATTTTTCCTGGCGAAGGTGAACTCGGTGTCGTAGATGGGCTCCGCGCACTGGATAGTTACGTCGGGGAATCTGTATAGATTCTCCTCGGGTATTGCTACGTAGGCATCGGAAGAGAGCGCGGCGCAGTTGCTGTTTTGCGCGTCGAAGGCCTCCTCGAATCGTCGAATTGCATTGGTACCGATTCGGTTGTGCGGATCCGACGTGCCCGCCATAAACTCCCATTCGACAACCTCTCCATCGAAGAACTCGTACTTCGTCTCGGAGGTCTCAACGAG
>JBGTKC010000266.1:0-4104 GCA_041744755.1 Saprospiraceae bacterium | reverse complement strand
TTGGGATTGTCCGGCGAGCGGAACGCGTAGACGTCCGTGTTGTCGGCCAGGGGGTCCATGGCGATGAGCGGGGCTTCGCGGTGGGAGGAGGCTTGCGCCAAAACCGGCAAGCAACTCGCTAACACCACTGCGGAAAGCCCGCGAAATAGTCGTGATTGCATGAATTAGGTTGTTGATCGGGTGGCGGCACGCGGTGGCCGCACCCGAGGTTGGTTGAGATTGGGTTTAGCGGGGACGGTGATCGACTTCGGTCCCGCGGTGCGGGATCGCCAGGTACGGGAAGCTCCCGCGGAACTCCTTGTCGTTTTGCTCGACGCCCGTCGAGTAGTACAGCACGTCCAACAGGTCCTCCGTGAGCGGCGATGGGCTCGTCTTTGGGTCGTAGTCGTCGTACCACAAGCCGATGGCCGCGAGCACGATACCGGACACGGCCTGGAGCTCGATGCGGGTCACGTCATCCTCGAGGCGGCGCCCGTTCGGGAAGCCATCCATGTTCGGGATGAGTTGTAGCGACTTGTCCTTATTGAAGCGTCCGTCGGTTAGACCGAGTACGGCAGCTTGCACGAGACCGAGGTTCGAGAAGTCAGCCGAGTTACGTGGCGTCGCGGGGACGGCCATGTTGAGGCGCAGCATATCCCCGCCGTTGGGCAGGAAGTTGTTGATGAAAGGCTTGCCCTCCGCCAGCGGATCGCCCATCTTGCCCGTAGCCAGTTGGTACGGACGGAAGTTAGGGACGCCGGTGTGGAAGATCGGCCAGAGGTCCACAGACCGCGGCTTGTACTGCGCTGGGAGGAGCAGTGCGCCGAAGTTTTCTTCGGACAGCGCCGTGCCGTCGAGGGCGGGGTTGCCCTTCAGACCGTAGAGGCCGTCGGCGCCATTGGTGAAGTCGAAGACGCCGAGCGAACGACGCTGGATGCGGAGGGGCTTGAAGGCCGGTACAGCACCACCGAACTGCATGTCGTCCATGTAGAGCGCGAGTTCAGGGTTGTACAGCGACTCGCTGAACGCCTTGATACCGAGCTCCTCGTAGGGCGAGGTAGCGTTCCAGTAGTCCTTGAGGCTGATCGGGATGACCACTTCGTTGGTAAGCGGCATGCCGAGGCGCGAGACCTGGACGTAGTCGCCCGACTCACTAAATTCCTCGGTGCCGGAACGGATGGTCTTGACGGCCTTGCGGCTAGCAGATGCCCACACGCCGATCACGTAGTCCCCGTCGAGGATACTGGTCGGCTCTGAAGGGGCACCTTTCTTGAGCAAGGTGCTGATCGGTACCTGGATGGCCAGCGTGTGGACGTTGAACTGCGCCAGGCCGTCGCGAGGGGGGCCGTTGTTGATGCCGGCGGTCCGTGGGGCGTCGCCGAGGTCGAAGATGGCGAAGTCCACGTAGAATGGATCGTCGACCGGACCGGCGAACACTTTCTCGCCTGTGCTCGCCGTCACGACACCTCTTTGGAAGAGGGTTTCGTAATCGGAGTTGAGACCGACAGGCAGCTCAATCGAACGCGGCCCGATGTTGTATGGCGGCGTGTAGCCATCGGTAATGATGGCCGTGAAGGTCTTCCCGCCGTCCATCGAGCGCTCGAGGGTGTAGCTGGTGTTCAGGTTCTCCTTCCCGAGGCGGATGTTGAAGAACGTGGTCGGGTCCTCGTTCACGCGCTTGAACGTGAAGCGGTAGGTCACTTCGTCACCGACGACGCTCGCGTCGTTGTCGACGTGGATCTCGTAGCGGACCTGGTCGGAGAAGTGGTAGTAGTTCGGGCCACCTTGCGGCAACTGCATCGGGATGTAGTTGGCGATCAGGGTGACGGTGTTGGGGTTGTCCGGCGAGCGAAACGCGTAGACGTCGGTGTTGTCGGCCAGGGGATCCATGGCGATGAGTGGGGCCTCTCGGTGACTGGAAGCCTGTGCACCCGCGCCTGCCAGCAGTAAGCCGGTAAGGAGGGCCGTGGGCCGCCACCGCGTACGGAGGTCGAAATTGGGCATATGTGTATGGGTTGAATTGTGACGAAAGAAAGGAGGGCGCTGGGATTATCCCTGCGCCCGTTGAAGGGCAGCTGCGAGTGCTGCCGAAGGATGCGGTTGGAGCGCCTGCGAGGAGGCGATGAGTTGCTTGCCCTCGGTGGAGTTGCCCTGCTGTAGCGCGATCAATCCCTGCAGGAGCTGGAGCTCCGGGTGGCGACTTCCGGTACGCGCGGCTACCTCGGCGTATTCGTCAGACTTGGCGAAGTCCCCCTTGAGGTAGTAGATCGTGGCGAGGGCGCGGTTGACGTCGATGTTGTTGGGGCGCCGGGCGTACTCACGCTCGGCGTATTGGAGGGCCTTGTCGTAGTCGCCCACGAGGTTGGTGTACACGTCGGCGTACTCGAGGTTCATGTTGTGGCCGTGGTCGACGTCGTCTTGCAGCATGACCATCACCTCCGCCAGCGTCTCATCGGCTTTGTCGGTGCGGCCGGTGGCACGGTAGAGGTGCACCAGCTGGGTGTAGAAGCCCACCTCCGGGATGGCACTCGTCGCCTTGTCGAGCAGACGTTCCGCCTCCGTGTATTCTCCTTCGTTCGCGGCCACTTCCGCGAGGGCAGCCTCGGCGAACGGGTAGTCCGGGCGATCCTCGAGGGCCATGTTGTACTGGTCCTTGGCCTCGGCCGTGCGGCCGTACTGGGCGAGGATATTGCCGAGCGTGAGGCGGACCCAACTGGTCTCCTCCGTGCCGGGGTAGCCGGCGTCGAGGGCGAGGCGCATGCTCTGGAGGGCGTCGTCTACATTGCCGTGGATCTCACGCAGGTAGCTCACCCGGGCGTAGGAGCGCAGGTCCGGCTTGACTTGGATCATGCGGTCGGCGGCCTCGACGGCTTTTTCGTAGTCCCCGAGCTCCACGTAGCTGTCGACGATGGCGCCGTAGCCGATCGCAGCGTACGGATTCAGCCGCACCGCCTGCTCGCTCGTGAGCAACGCATCGGCGAACTCGTGTTGGCTGAGCTGCACGCTCGCCAGCATCGTGAGCGACTGGTACCGCTCGTCGGGCGTGAGCGACTCCTGACGGAGCGCACCCTGTAATACCTTCAGGGCAGCGGGGTAGTAGTGGCCGTGTTCGCCAGTGACACGCGCTTCTAATATGTAAACGCGGGCCAGCGCCAGACGCGCTTCCACATTCGTGGAATCTTTAACGAGACTGTTGCGAGCGGCGACGTAGTTGTTTTGGACTGTCTCCCACTCTTTGCCATTCATGATGGCCTCGCTGCGGTCGAGTAATTTGGGGATGTTGTCCTCCACAGCGACGCTGTCCTGGTTGCAGGCGGGTAGGAGAAAGAAGGCGGCCACGAGGGCCACGAGGTGTAGGGCGTTGCGCATGTAGGGTTTGATTGAAAACTGCCTAGCGTCACACATACACCGATGCCTAGCGATCCGAAGACCGATGGCCGAGTTGTACTTCTGTGACGAGTAAGGCGACTTCCATCTCTGAAAGGGGCCCTACGTACAGCAAAGCAACAGCATTATTTTCGGTTTGGCTCACGGGTTCATTGTAAATACCCCTTTTATTTAAGTTTTTTAGGGCAACTGTCGGCACTGGGCATACGATGGCCGTTACGATACACTTTTAGTAGATCTTTACTTAACCTTTAACGGGTAGATGAAAACCGTGGTTTGTCCGCCCGCCGACTCCTATTTCCGAATTCTAGTTACAACACTAAGTGCAAGTGATTCCAACGCTCTGTCCGGTTTTGGTCCGCCAAGTCCGTGCCCCCGTCTAAGGGGAGAGTGTCTCTGGCGCGGGCGTGGTACTTTTGCGCCGCTCTTCAGAACCAGCTCGGTTCACTCTCTTAAGCTTTCGCCAAAACCCGCCACACGGGTTTTGGCGAAAGCCGCACTACCGCACACCACATGGATCGCAACACGGTCATCGGCTTCCTCCTCATCTTCGGCCTACTCGTCGTCTGGACGCAGCTTACGGGCCCAACCCAGGGCGAGGTCATCGAGCAGCAGCGCATCCAGGATTCGATCGAGCGGGCGCAGGCCGGGCCAGCCATCCAGGGCCAGCCCACCGCCGCCCTCCCGACCTACACGCCCGACACCTCGCGCGCTGCGGTCTCGGCGGCGAATGGCCGC
>JBGTKC010000265.1:0-5633 GCA_041744755.1 Saprospiraceae bacterium | reverse complement strand
TTGAGGACGCTCCCATTCGGAGCCACAACCGCGACGGTGATCGTCTGGGTGGCCCCGCCCACGAACTGCACGCGGTACCGGTTCCCGTCGGGGAGCGGCTGGCTGTCGAAGGTCACGTTAGCGTTGGCCATACCGCCCTTGTCGGCGATGGCGACGCTCCCGTCGGAGGCGATGGTGAGGCGCTTGCCGGCACTCTCGATCACGTAGTCCGTGCCGACCTGGCTCGCGAGCTTCATCGAGGGGAAGGCGATGCCGGCGAAGGTCCGGTCGAAGCCGCAGCCCGCCGTTGCGCCCGGGCAGGAGTTAGGTACGGAGCCGCTCACGGTGACGTTGCAGTCGAGCTGCGAGTCGAGGGTCGCCGAGACTCTAAAGGTGCCGCCCTTGATGAAGCGCGCCGGGACGGCCACCTCCGTGAAGGTACCGGTGAGCGACGTGAGGCCAATGGCTGCGCCACCCAGCGAGATCATGACCGGCCGACCGTCCCCACGCAGCGGCGAGCTCGCCTGCACCTTCGCGACGAAGTAATCGTCCGAGGGGTCGTTGGGCGTGCGGTTGTCGTTGATGCAGGAGACGCTGCCGAGGGTGAGCTTGAGGTCGCACGCGGCGGCGGCCGTCGCGACGGCGGTGCTGGCCTCGTCGTCTTCGTTGACGCGCGGCGAGGTGCCGTTACCCGGCCGCGAATCCGGATCCGGAGCGCTCGACCGCAGGACCTGCGCGTAGTACACCGGCGCGGATTGCGCCAGCAGGTAAACGGTGATGGTGAGGGTGGCCGTCTTGTTGGCCGCGAGCGTACCGACCTCCCAGACGCGGTCGCCGTAAGGTGAGTACGTGCCCTGCGAGGACTTGTTTTCGCTGCCGCCCGTAAACACGACGCCCTCGGGCAGCGGCACTGCAACGGCGACATCGTAGGTAGGCGACGGACCGCTGTTGGTCACGGAGGCGGTGACCTTATAAGAGGTGTAGCGAGTGGGTTGTGCCGTACCCTGCGTGAGACGCAGGCTCAGGTCCGCCTGCGCGAACGCGGTGAGGCTACCGCAGAGCAGCAGCATCAGCGCGGCAAGACGGGAGGGGTAGTTTGCTAATGACATGTACGACTGATTTAACAGGAGTTAATGAATCGGAAACATAATATGTTAGCCATTTGAACTTTGCCACTTACACGCAATAATGAAGTGGGGATAAAGAAATACTCCCTATAGGTTAGATTATTCCGACGGCGTCTGGCGCCACGGGCGCCTGTAGTCCTTATGCATTACGACCGTGTCGGCGCGGTCGTCACCGGGGTAATCCTCTACCTACACACCACTAACTCACGGTGTTTCGCGTTGTGGTAGTCTACCGCCACCCCCCGAGCATCATGCGACACCTCTCACCGATCCTAGCCCTCCTGTGCCTCCTGTTCTCGGTGGTCGGGTTCCGGAGCGCCTCCCAGGTCAGGGCCCCCGCCACAGGCACGCGAGCGACTCCTTCGCCCACCAACCCCGACGAGCTCGGGGACGTGCACTGGTCGCGTGACTTCGACGCCGGGCTGCGGCAAGCCACCAAGACCGACAAACCCGTTTTCCTCCTCTTCCAAGAAGTGCCCGGCTGCGCCAACTGTACGCGCTTCGGGCAGCAGACCCTCAGTCACCCCTTCATCGTCGAGGCCATCGAGACGCTCTTCGTGCCGGTGGCCATCTACAACAATAAAGGTGGCGCCGATGAGGCCGTCCTCAAGCGCTACGGCGAGCCGGCCTGGAACAACCCCGTGGTACGCATCGTCGATGCCCGCGGCGAAGACCTGACCCCCCGCATGCCATCCTTCCGCTCGCGCTCGCAGGTGACGAGTGGGATGATCGCGGCGCTCAGGGCGGCGAAGCGCGAGGTGCCCGCCTACCTGACTCTGCTCGACGAGGAGCTGCGCGCCGGGGAGGGCGGCACGGCGCAGGCCACTTACGAGACCGCCTGCTTTTGGTCGGGCGAGGGTTACTTCGGGACGCAACCCGGGGTCGTCGCCACGGAGGCCGGCTGGCAGGACGGCGCCGAGGTGGTGCGCGTCACCTACGCCGAGGCGAGCGCGTCGGAGGAGGTTTTGGCGAAAGCCGCCCAACGGCACGGGTACCGCTTCGTGGACGCCGGCAAGTTCCGCCTCGACCGCGAGCCGAAGTACTACCTCAGCAAGAGCCGCTACGCTAAGGTCCCGATGTTCGAATTGCAGGCCAGCCGGGTGAATAGTGCACTGGGCTCGCGCCAAAACCCGGATCACCTGCTGTCGCCGCGGCAGTTGGCGTTGGTGAACAAGTAGGCCCTAGGAGCGGTCAATCCGCAGCACCTTGCCCGCCATGACCATCGCCTCCTACAACGTCAACGGCATCCGCGCGGCCATGCTCAAGGGGCTCGTGGACTGGGCCGCGGCCGGCGCCTACGACGTCATGTGCTTCCAGGAGGTCAAGGCGATGGAGGAGCAGGTCGACCTCGCGCCCTTCGCCGAACTCGGCTACGCCTGGGCCTGGCACGCCGCCGAGAAGAAGGGCTACTCCGGAGTCGCCACGTTCTGGAAGGTGGGGCGGCTTTCGCCAAAACTCGTTACCCACGGCTGCGGTATCGGCACCTACGACCGTGAAGGTCGCGTCCTGCGCACCGACTTCGCGGACTTCACGTTGCTGAACTGCTACTTCCCGAGCGGTTCGAGCGCCGAGGCAAGACAGGCGATCAAGATGGATTTCCTCCAGGATTTCGCACCCTACCTCGCCGGCGTCCGCGCCGAGGTGGCACACGTCATCGTGGTCGGCGACTACAACATCGCCCACGCCGAGCGCGACATCCACAACCCGAAGGCCAACGCCCAGTCGAGCGGCTTCTTACCCGAAGAGCGGGCGTGGATGACGGACTTCGTGGCGGCCGGCATGACGGACGCCTATCGCCACCTCAACCCCGAGTCGCAGACCTACACCTGGTGGAGCTTCCGCGGCGGGGCACGGGCCAACGACAAGGGCTGGCGCATCGACTACCAGATGGTGAGCGAGGGGATGGTGGAGCGGCTGGTGGCGGCGCGGCACGGCCGGGACGAGGTGCACTCGGACCACTGTGCGGTGGTGGTGGAGTATAGACCGGCGGCGGTGGAGCGATGATGGGGGAGCTTCGCTCGAACGTTGATCGTTACCGCAGAGACGCGGAGGGCCGCAGAGGGATGCGGTGTAGCGCCATGCTTATACTTTAGCCGCTATGCCGCTCGACCTTCTTTCACGTCTCATCGCTACGCCGAGCCTTAGCCGAGAGGAGTCCGCCACCGCCGATATCATCGCTGCTTGGCTCACGGCGCGCGGACACGGGGTCCAGCGTCGGGGCAACAACGTTTGGTCTACGAAGCGCTCGGATACCGGCCGGGAGCGCCCGCACGTCCTTCTGGACTCCCACCACGATACCGTCAAGCCAGCCGCCACCTGGACCACCGATCCGTTCCTCCCCACCTGGGACGGCGACCGCCTCACCGGTCTTGGCAGCAATGACGCCGGCGGTCCACTCGTCGCTATGCTCGCGGCCTTCGATAGCCTCAAGGACGTGGCGCTGCCCTTCGACCTCACCTTCGCCGCGACGGCCGAGGAGGAGATTTCGGGAGCGGGCGGGATCGCAAGCATCCTAGGGGCGCTCGGGCCGATCACCTGCGGCATCGTCGGGGAGCCAACGAGTCTCAGGGCGGCGGTGGCGGAGAAGGGTTTGGTCGTGATCGACGGCGTGGCCACGGGCGTGAGCGGACACGCGGCCCGCGGCGAGGGGACCAACGCACTGTACCTAGCGCTCGACGACATCTCCGCGCTGCGGCAGCTGGTTTTGGCGAAAGCCTCCCCCTCCCTCGGCCCCGTACTCGCGACCGTGACCCAGATCGAGGCCGGGACGCAGCATAACGTTGTGCCCGACACCTGCCGCTTCGTGGTGGACGTACGGACCACCGATGCCTATAGCAATGAGGCGACGGTACGGTTGCTGCAAGCGGCCGTGACGCACAGCGTCCTCACGCCGCGTAGTCTGCGCCTGCAGCCGAGTGGGCTTTCGCCAAAACATCCGCTCTACAAGGCCGCGGTTGAGGTGTTGGGCATGAAGCCCTACGGCAGCCCGACCTTGTCCGACCAGGCCCTGATGCCGTTTCCCACCTTGAAGCTCGGCCCGGGGGATTCGGCCCGCAGTCACACGGCGCAGGAGTACATCTTGCGCTCGGAGGTGGAGGCGGGGGTGGCGTGCTACCGGCGCCTCTTGCTGGCGCTTGACTTTTCCGGCGCGTCTATTGCGTGATCTCGCGAAAGCGGGCGATCATTACGGCGCCTTAACCCTGCCGAGATCCCCGCGATTCAGCGAACAAAGCACGGGGCCGGGGCATTTTCGCAGTCAACACACGCTCCTACAACACACTTCCCAAAAAGCCTTCCTGGACATGAGCACTAGCAAACCGCGCGTCGTCAAAGACTACGAAAAGCTCGACCCGGCGGTGCTCGAGCAGATCAAGCTTGCCTACCCGATGGGGTTCCGGCGGCACCTCGTCGAGTTTAAGAACGCCCAGGGCGATATCGTCTCGGCGCTCCCGTTCGAGACCGACGACCGGTACTACCTCGTCCGTATGACGATCAAGCAGGCCGTGCGCTTCATCGAGGAGGACGAGGACTACGACGAGGACGGCAACCTGAAGCCCAAGGTCCGCAAGGCCTACACCGCGAAGCACGAGGGCGACGAGGACGATGACCTCGGCTTCGACGACGATGAGGATTTAGGCTTCGGGGAGGATGAGCTTGGGGGTGATGAGGACGGACTGGGCGGGGACACCGTGAGTCTGGATGACGATATGGACGTGGTGGATCCGAGTTCGCTGTAATTGCCTTCCGAACGCGCCTGCGGCGTCTTTTTACCACGGAGGCACAGAGGGCCACAGAGGCTGGTGTAGCGTGCTGCTTGCCCATCTAGTCACGACGACAGCCGTGCCCATCGTCCCATCAAACAACCAAGCCACCTCCCTACCAAACAACCAATCCTCCCGACCTTCCCCCCATGAAACTTTGGGACAAAGGCCAGCCACTCGATCAGGCTATAGAAGACTTCACCGTTGGCCAGGACCGCGAGCTCGACCTCGAGCTGGCGCGCTACGATGTGCAGGGCTCGATGGCGCACGCGCGGATGCTGCGCAAGGTGGGTTTGCTGGACGAGGGTGAGGATGATGCCCTGGTAGGCGGCTTGCGCCAAATCGCAGCCGAGATCGAGGCGGGCACCTTTACGATTCCGCCGGGGGTGGAGGACGTGCACAGTCGCGTAGAGCAACTCCTCACCGAGCGCCTCGGAGAGGTGGGCAAGAAGCTGCACTCGGGCCGGAGCCGCAATGATCAAGTCCTGGTGGACCTACGGCTTTTCTACCGCGCCAAGCTCGACGAACTGGCCGCCGGTGTCGGGAGCCTGGTGCTCGACCTCCTGGCCCGCAGCGAACAGGAAAAGGAGACCTACTGGCCGGGCTTTACGCACACGCAGGTGGCGATGGTGTCGAGTGCGGGCATGTGGCTAGGCGCCTACGCGGAGACGCTCGTGGACGACCTGCGCCTGCTGGCGGCCGCGCGGGCGATCAGCAACCAGAATCCGCTGGGGACGGCGGCGGGCTTCGGGAGCAGCTTCCCGCT
>JBGTKC010000264.1:0-6060 GCA_041744755.1 Saprospiraceae bacterium | reverse complement strand
TCGCGCTCGGTGTAGTAGCCGGGGGTGGCGTAGAAGCAGTACTCCCGCTGGTAAAGTCGGTACAACCAACTCAACATCAGCAGTCCCGCACCCGCGAAGCAGGCCCACGGCAGGAGCGGCTCGTCGTACTGCTTGACGCCTACCCCAATCAGCGCCCAAGCCACGGTGAGTGCGTACACCGCGTCGGCCTGCGCCAGGAAGCGACTCCCGATATTGAATAGCACAGTCACGAGAACCAGCGCTAGCACAAGCGCAATTTGTGGGCTCACGCCAAAACCTACCGCGTCCAGCGCGAGGCTCGCCGCGATCACGGTCGCCGCGGAGATCCACGCGAGGTACATCGACGGTCCGTAGAACCAAAAGCGCTGTTTGCGCGGCTGTGCGGGCGTCGTCATGACGTGTTCGCGCAGCCCGCCGTAAGCGTAGATGAGCGCCACGAGATGCAGCGCCACATCCGCGAAGCCGAGCAACTGATTGCCGGCGATGCTGATCGGCACGAAGGCAATCGACGCCAGCCCGGCGACGACCAAGCCCACGATCGCGCGGCGTAGTCCTGGCGTGTCGGGCTCTTTAGCTGTCGCCAGAACGATCGAGAAGCCGATCATCCCGAGGAAGATCACGCCCCATATCGAGAAGGCGTATCCGGCGGCGGTGACCAAGGTCTCCGCATCGTCCTCGAAACGGCGTTCGCCGATCGGTAGGAAGTTGACGATCGTGACGAGGATAAAGGTGACGAGGGGCGAGTAGCGGTAGAGGGGTGGGAGCATCGGGAAGTGGTGTGAAGTACAAAGGTTGAAAGGGGGGGAAGTGTGCACTTGGGGTGTTCGGGTCCGGATCAGGGTTTGCGACAGCGGCGTGCACCCCGCAGAGGCGCTGAAGCTACCCGTCGCTGCCGCAGACGCGGAGCCCTCAGTCCATGTCTACGCTGGCCGCTTAGGCTCCACCTCCGTCACCTCCCTTTGCCAAATCCTCGGCAAAGTTTGGTAGAGCTCCGTGCCGGCCACCTTCGCCGCGAGGCGTGCGTCGTCGACGGGGCCGATGACGCGGGCGGGTTGTCCGACGACTAGGCTCCTGGGTGGGATCACCAAGCCGGTTTTGACGAAAGTCAGTGCCCCGACGATGCTACCGGCGCCAATCACGGCATCGTCCATGACCACGGCGTTCATCCCGATCAGCACGTCCCGGCCGATGTCCGCGCCGTGGATGACGGCCCCGTGGCCGATGTGGGCGTTGCGTCGTAGGTGGACGGGTTTGCCGGGGTACATGTGGAGGGTGCAGCTCTCCTGCACGTTGCAGCCGTCCTCGATGATTATCGCGCCCCAGTCGCCCCGCAACACCGCCCCCGGGCCGATGTAGCAGTACGCCCCAATGTTGACCTGTCCGATGACGGCGGCGAGCGGGTGCACGAAGGAAGTCTCGTGACAGACGGGGATATAGTCCTGGAAGCGGTAGAACATGACGGGGAAGGTATGGGCTGCCCTACGCCCATGCCAAGCCCGACGGTACGCGCAGCTACCTCCGTATGCTCAGCCGACCGACTATGAACCTTAGCTCGCCCCCCAGGGGTTGTAGCGTGGAATATCTCCGTACCGGAGCAACCCTACCCGATGCCCCGAGCCCTACCCCAACTACTCCTATTGCTGTCGCTCAGTCCCGCGCTACTCCTGGCGCAGACGCCCGACACCACCGCCAAGGCTGAGGCCGTGATCGAGGATGAGGACATCTCCAGCGGCCCCCTCGACCGCATTATCGACTTCCTCACGATCGAGCCCAACGAGAAGCGCGTGGCACGCGATCCCGAGCGCTACTACCCTTCGAAGATCGTCTTCGCGCCCTACGTACTCTACAGTCCGGAGACCAACTTCGGCTTCGGCGTCGGCGGTTCGTACTTGTTCAAGATGCCGGGCTCCGGCGACGAGTCCCGGACGCGGACCTCGTCGATCCCGATCGCGATCACGTATACGCTCGAGAACCAAATCTTTTTTTACAGTGGCTTCGAAGTCTTCACGCCCGACGAGGAGTACGTGATCAGCGGCAACGCGCGGGCGCAGGTGTTTCCGCGACTGTTCTTCGGCATCGGCGACGACACGCCCGCTTCGAACCAGGTCGTGTTCGGGAGCACGCAGCTCATCTTCGAGCCGATCTTTTCTAAGCAACTGTTCATCGACAAGCTGTTCATCGGGGCAGGCGTGCGCTTCCGGGACGTTAGCTCGACCGAGTTCGAGGTCTCGGACTCCGACGAGGCGATCGACTTCATCCCGGAGGCCTTCCGCGAGATCGACGGTGCGAATGGCTCGCGGAGCGTCGGCGTCGAGGGCGCCGCACTCTACGACACGCGCAACTCCTTGCTCAACACGCAGACCGGAAGCTACCTGGAGTTCACCTACGGGCGTTACGGCGAGGTGTTGGGGGGGACCAACTCCTACGACCTCGTCCGCGCGGATGCCCGTCACTTCTTCCAGCTCGGCGGCTCGGAGCGGTGGCGCGACGTGCTCGGGATCCACGGGCGTGGTTATTTCGCCGACGGGGAAGTGCCGCTGGTCGAGCTCGGGCAGCTCGGCTCAGGTGAGATCATGCGGGGCTACTACGAAGGGCGCTACGTCGACAACAAGTACGTAGCTGCGCAGGCGGAGTACAGACTCAAGATTAAGGACAGCGCCTTCGGGTTCGTGGGCTTCGCCAGCGCTGGCGCCGTGGCGCCACAGATCGGGGACTTCAATCTTAACACTTTGCGCACCGCTGCCGGGGTTGGGATTCGCTTCATGGTAGACCCCGTAGAGCGCCTCAACCTGCGTGCGGACGTGGCCTTTACCGGGGAGGGGGATTTCAATTTCTACATCCAGATCGGGGAGGCGTTTTAGACAGTCGAACCCTAGGGGAGCCTGTGCACTGCGCGGCCAGGAGGGATCGCTTTAAAAAAGCAGTTCCGCCCCGAGAGTCGGCGTGATCCCGACGGCGAAGTCACTTTTTGCGCTATCGATCGGTTTATCAAAGGTGTCTATTTGGTTGATAAGCCGGCCGTACGCTACATGGAGGAGGTAGCCCATCACCCGCACCCGGTGCCTGGTGTAGCTGACGCCTGGGGCAGCGCCCACCGCGACGAGATCCAGCCTTTTATCCAGTCGTCCAATGGGCTCGAAATCGGTCTGCCGCTCGGGCCGCTCCGCTAAGTACTGGAAGGCTAGACCGCTTTCGAGAAACATCTCGAAGGCCCCACCCCGTGTTAGGTAGTGGCGTGTGACGAGCCCGAATGAGCGGGTCCGTATCACGTTAGCCTGCCGGTACACATAAGGCGGACCGATCTCGGGCACGATCGATCTCACCGCGCCCACCTGGACCCCGATTGCGAATGCATTATTGAATCGTTGGATTAGGTTGAAACTGCCAGCGTGGGAGTTTATCTCGGAACTGCGGTCGAAGCCGTACTGTAGGCCTAGCGAAGTCTGCGTAGTCTTGCCCAACGCTGGCTTTGGCTCGGCGGGACCCGCGGCGACATCGGATTGCGCGGAGAGGCTTCCGCCAAAACAGAGGAAGACGGCGAGGACAAGCAGGCTATTTTTCATTGAGATATCACCTGGGCTGGACCTTGCGTAAAATTAAAGATATACAGTATTCTGTTTTGCTGAAAGGCGTACTAGATGCATCCCGAGGCGGTACGCAGGAAGAGGGCCGCGCAGCCGAAGCTTCATCAAATAGAAAGGTCCAAATACCAGCCTAGCCAGCGTTCGGACCTTCCGCAAGAGAATAGAAGCGCGGCCTTACAAAACCTTCCACACTTCCACCTTCAACACTTGTTCTAGTCCCGGTTCATGATGGCGAGCAAACGCAGGATCTCGATGTACAGCCAGACCAAAGTCACCAGCAGACCCATCGAAAACACCCACTCGTAGCGGCTCGGCAGACCGCGCGCGACGCCCTGCTCGATGTTGTCGAAGTCGAGCAGCAGGTTGAAGGCCGCCACGCCGATGATGAGGAGACTGATCCCGATGCCGACGTAGCCGCCCTCGTGGAGGAAGGGGATCTGGATCCCGAAGAAGCTCAGGGCCATAGACGCGAGGTAGACCACGAAGACCGCGCCTGTGGCGATCATCACCCCCGCGCGCAGCTTGGCCGTCACCTTAATGGCGCCGGTTTGGTAGAGGATTAGCATCACGAGCAGGACCGCAATTGTGAGGGAGACGGCCTGGAGGATGATGCCGTCCATAAGGTAGGCGTACATGGCCGAGGCCGCACCGACGAAGAGGCCTTCGAGGAGGGCGTAGGCCGGGGCCGCCCACACAGCCTGACGCGGCTTGAAGGAGGCAATCAACACCATCACCAGTCCGCCAATCGCCCCGCCCCAGAGGTAGAGCGGACTCGGATTGACGTACGAGACGGCCGCCGTGCAAAGCATCAGCAGCGTGAGGATCCCCGTCTTGACGACGGTACCCGTGGCGGACATCGGCTCGGCGAAACTGCGTTCCATCCCGCGCTCGAGTACGTCGCCGAAGTCCCCGCGCTCGGTCTGCTTCTCGATAGAGCGCAGGAGTGGATTCTTGCTGGAGCCCCCTTCCTTGGAGGCAGAGTTGTTGCCGAACATATGAGTTGGTTTGTGGGCCAAAGTACGCCGCCGACAGGTGGACCCCCGGTGGCAGGATAGAACGCGTCAAGTGTCTGTTGGGATGCCGACTTACGGCAGAATTACCTGTGTCGCTACATGAACCAGGGTCGGGGGGCTCGACATTTTGAGAGTAGGTCGCCGGCTATTCGCGCGATACAACAACATACCCCCTGCACCTATGCCTTACCTATCTAACGTCACCGGCGAAACCCCGACCGCCGAACAGCCCGACCTCTACTACCGCGACTACGGCTCCGGCCCCGATACAATCGTGTTGATCCACGGCTGGCCCTTCTCCCTCGACATGTGGGAGCACCAGTGGACCAATCTCCCGCACCAGGCTTTTCGCGTGGTGGGCTACGATCGCCGCGGGTTCGGCAAGAGCGGTAAGCCGTTCTCGGGCTACGACTACGACACGATGGCGGCCGACCTCCAGCGCCTGCTCGAAGGCCTCGACTTAGACAACGTGACGCTCGTCGGCTTCTCGATGGGCGGGGGCGAGGTCGCGCGCTACCTCGGCAACTACGGCTCGGAGCGCGTGGCGCGCGCCGTGTTCGTGAGTTCGGTGACGCCTTACATGATCAAGGCCGACAACAACCAAGATGGTGTCGATCCGCAGATCTTCCAGGACATGAAGGACGGCCTCCGCAAGGATCGCGCGGGCTTCCTCGCGACCTGGGCGAAGAGCTTTTATGGTGTCGGAATGCTGTCGCACCCGGTGAGTGACGCGTGGCTCGACTTCACGCAGGTCAAGTGTATGGAGGCGAGCCCCGTGGCGACCCTCGACTGCGTGGACGCCTTCGGGAAGACCGACTTCCGTCAGGACCTGGCCAAGATCGACGTGCCGACGTTGTTCATCCACGGGGTCGACGACCAGGTCGTCCCGATCGACGCCTCGAGCCGTCGGGCCGTCGATATGGTGGCGGGCGCGGAGACGAAGGAGTATGCCGGTGCGCCACACGGTCTCGCCGTCACGCACGCCGACAAGTTCAACACCGACCTCAAGAACTTCATCAACGCCCACCCTGCGCGTCAGCGTTCGGACACAAGTTCGGGCGCGGGTTCGATCGCGATCGAGCGTCCGCTGTACTAGGTAGGACTTAGCGCAAGGGTCGAGGGTTTTGACGAAAGCTGAAGTTGCAGCAGGTTTTGGCGAAAGCTGAAACTGCGTACCTGAGAGCGGCGAGCTTCTGGGTGAACGCGCCTTTCGGCAAAACACGAGCCGCTGGTACCCTTAACGGGTGCTGGCGGCTTTTTTGTAAAGGAGGAGAGCAAGGAGAGAAGTCTGGGGTTAGCTTTGTGCCGCAAAGCACTTTACATGACGGCTCACCAAGACTTCGACGACCCCCGCGCGGCCCTCGCCGACATCCGCCAAATGATGTCGCGGACCTCGCGCGTGCTCTCGCTCAGCGGCCTATCCGGCGCGTGGGCGGGCGCGTGCGCGCTGGTGGCCGCCGGGC
>JBGTKC010000263.1:0-10934 GCA_041744755.1 Saprospiraceae bacterium | reverse complement strand
CCTCGCCGCCGAGCACCCGGGCCTCGCGGCGGAGTCGCAATGCCTCCTCGGACGCCTGGGTCGCCTACGCGACAACACGGCCATCGCCCTGCGCCTGCTGTACAACGCCCTCGAGACCGCCGAACAGCTCGACGATCGCCGTCTCGGCCTCGAGATCCACCTCGAGATCGCGCAGGCCTACCAAGCCATCCACAACGATCGCGAGGCCGACAAACATTTCGCCGCCGTAGTAAGGACCGCCGAGCGGCACGCGCTCGACGACCCGCTCTACCGCTCTGCGCTGGCCCTCGGCTGCAGCGCCGAACGAGTGCACAGGCTGGAGCTGGCGAGCCATTGGCTAGGCAAGGCCTTAATCGCCGCACAACGTCAAGGCTCAGGCCCCGCGCAGGCGGTGGTACTGGCCGAACTCGCCGACGTTCATTGCGCCGAGCGGGGCTTCGCGATCGCGCGGCACTACCTCGACGCCGCGCGGCAGCGTTTTGGCGAAAGCCTCACCTCGCGCGCGGGCGTTCCACCGATACGCTCAGTCAGCGCCAAGACTGAACTCGTGTCGGCCTGTCTGGCGCTGGAGGGCAAGGACTTCGAACACGCGCTCGCTGCTGCGGCCCTCGCGGAGCGCTCGGGCAAGCTCGAGGCCCGTCCCGAGATCGTCGTCGCCGCTCTCAGGATTCAGAGCAGTGCGCTCGAGGTCCTCGGCGACCACCGCGCGGCGATGCTCACCGAGCGCGCGGCCGGGACCCAACTCGAGGAGCTCATCGCCCGCAAGCGAGAGCTCCAGCTCACCGACCTCGACATGCGCGCCGCGCTCCGCGACCGCGAACGCGAGATCCAGAAACTCACCCGCGAGAACGAATTACAATCTACCCTCCTCAGCAAGAACGAGCAAATCGAGCGCGCGAACGCCGACCTGCGGCAGGCCAACGAGGAGCTGCAGCAATTCGCCTTCGTGGCGAGTCACGACCTCAAGGAGCCCCTGCGGCAGATCGGCAGCTACGCCAGCCTCCTAAACCGCAAGTACGCCGGGCACTTCGACGCGGACGGCCTCGCCTACCTCGGCTTCGTGACCGAGGGCGTGTCGCGGCTTAACCGACTCTTCGATAGCCTGATGCACTACACCGCCGTGGGTCGCGTCGACCGCGACCTGGAGGATGTCGACCTCAATCGCCTCCTGGCCACGGTGCAGCGTGAGCTGGCGGCCAGCGTACGGGCCTCGGGGGCGATCCTGACCCACGGCGCACTTCCTACCGTACAGACGGGCGGTAAGCTGCTGCGGCACGTGCTATACGCCCTGATCGAAAATGCCATCCGGTTCCGGCGGCCGGGGGTTTCCCCGGTGATCCACGTTTTCGCCGAAGCGTTCGAGGACAGTTACGGTATTGCGGTGCAGGACAACGGCATCGGCATCTTACAGGACTACCGGGAGAAAGTCTTCCAGTTGTTCCAGATGCTACACGCCAAGTCGGAGTACCCCGGCACGGGCGTCGGCCTGGCCATCGCACAGAAGACGGTGCAGCGGCTGGGCGGGCGGATCTGGTACGAGGATAACGCCGACGGATCAGCGGGTGTGACCTTCCGCTTCACGCTCCCGATGAGTGTCGCGCGACAGTTGCCCGGCACACCCGCCGTCGATCGCGGTCTGGCTACCGTCGAGGAGGCCGCCTAAAGCCTCGACGGCCTTCCCGAGGATTACGTCCTTGAGATTGCCGGTAATCCGCGAGACCGCGCGCACCTGTCTGTACTTTTTCGCGAAGCGCGGGATGAGGTCGATGGCATCTTTGGCGTAAGGACGGGTCACGGCACTAAGACCGAAGGCGACCTGCTGGCCACGTGTCATCTCCTGCTGGCCACGTAAAATCTGAGCCGTGAGTGTATCGAGGAGCTCTCCGTTGGCCTTGGAGTAGGCCTCCACGTAGCGGACGCCCTTCTTTGGGTTAAGCTTATCGACGGCCTGGTGCATCATGCCTACGGTGGAGTACCCGAGGGCGTCCCGCTTCTCGGCAAGCGGCACGTCGGGGCCGACGGCGGCGAGGAGCTCGACGTGGTGCCGCTCGAGGTCCTTGGTGAAGGAGCAGGCGGCTTGCGCCAAAACGAAGAGCGAGAGGAGTAAAAGGATGCGCATGGGATTGGATAATTGGGCGCTACACTGATTGGGCCTTACCAGCTGGAAACTGCTCACTTTACGTTTGTTCACCTAAGGCAGAGTGACACGAATGATTAGTCCACTTCGGCGTAGCCGCTCAATTGGCGGAGCGCCCGATTAGTAGTGAGCCCTTGTCTACAAGCCCAATCGCTTCCACCGTTCGGCGTCCTCCCGGTCGCGTTGCTCACGCAAGGTCTCCAGAGTTGCGGCTTCCGCCAAAACGCGCTGCCGCTCGTGCTCGATGGCTTCGAGGCGGATCTCTTCGCGTTCGCGAAGCGTGTAGGCGAAGGTGTCGGCCGGGAGGTACGGTTCGCGTCGGTAGACCCGCTCGCGGGGCTCCGGTACGTGGGAGACCAGCGAGCCGCGGTGCCGCCAAGCTACCAGCATCCCGACCAAACCACCGAGGAGGTGGCTCTCCCAGCTCACGTTGATCTGATCGGGGAGAACGCCCGCGATCATCCCGGAGAAATACAACAAGATCACTAGCGCCACGATGATGCTCTCCGAGGAGCGCTTGAAGATCCCGAACCAGAACAGGAAGCTCACTAGTGCGTATGCTACCCCACTAGCGCCGATGTGACTGATGGATACGTCGGCACCCCAGCCTGCTCCGCGGGCGAAGAGCCACACGGCCAGGTCGGTGAGGACGTACATCCCGAGGATGGCGCGCGCCGCGATCCGCGGGTAGAAGTAGACCAGCAGGAAGACCGACGAGAGCAGCGGGACGGAGTTGTTGAGGAGGTGCGCCCAGTCGCCGTGGACCAGGGGCGCAGTAAGGATCCCCGGCAGGCCCTCGAGGGTCCGCGGGACAATCCCGAAGTCGACCGCGCGCAAGCCCAGGAGCCAGCGCAGGGCGTGGAAGATCCACAGGAAGGCCACGGCCGTAAGGGCGGTGCGCCCGGCGCTTACGAGCTGCTGACGCTCGCGATGGAGGATATTGACCGGCATCGAGCAGAGTAACGGCTGGGGCGGGGGAGTAGGTTTTGGCGACACCGGAGGTTCGCGCGAGTGAAACCGTGTGGCTCAACCTTACCGGCCTCGGGCGACGTTGCTTTGGGAGCCTTTATACTCGCAGCCTTATGGACCTCTCCCGCGCCACCGCCAACCTCACCCGCAATGGTTACCTCGACCTCGACGTGGACCCGGACATGGACTTCGCCGCCGAGATCACGCGGCTCAAGCGTGAACGAAACATGGTGGTGCTCGCGCACTACTACCAAGATGGGCCGATCCAAGACATCGCCGATTACGTCGGAGATTCGCTGGGCTTGAGCCAGCAGGCGGCGGCTACGGACGCCGACATCATCGTTTTCGCGGGCGTACACTTCATGGCGGAGACCGCAAAGATGCTGAGCCCTACTAAGAAAGTGTTGCTACCCGACCTCAAAGCCGGCTGTAGCTTGGCGGATAGCTGCCCGCCGCACCTGTTCCGCAAGTACAAAGAGCAGTACCCTGATCACGTGGTGGTGAGCTACATCAACTGTACGGCCGAACTGAAGACCCTCACCGACATCTGCTGCACGTCGACCAACGCCGTGCACGTCATCAACTCGATCCCACGGGACCAGCCGATCATTTTTGCGCCGGACATCAATCTCGGTAAGTACCTCATCAAACAGACCGGTCGCGACATGCGGCTCTGGAACGGCTCCTGCATGGTGCACGAGATTTTCTCGGACGAGAAGATCGCCCAACTCAAGATCCGCAACCCCGCCGCCAAGCTGATGGCCCACCCCGAGTGCGAGCCGCACCTGCTAGAACAGGCCGACTACATTGGCTCTACGTCCGGACTCCTTCGCTACGCCAAGGAGCAGACTTCCGTCAAAACTTTCATCGTCGCCACGGAGGCCGGCATCATCCACCAGATGCGCAAGTCGCGCCCGGACGCCGAGTTTATTCCCGCCCCCCCCGACAACACCTGCGCCTGCAACGAGTGTCCGCACATGAAGCGCAACACGATGGAGAAGCTCTATACCTGCATGGAGTTCGAGTTGCCGGAGATCGAGCTACCGGACTGGATCATCGAGCAAGGCAGGGCAAGTATAGATCGAATGCTGGCGGTGAGCGCGGCGGCAGGGCTGTGAGGCTTTGTGCCCGGCACCCGGCGGCTGGGTACCGCAATCGGGGTCTACTGGCCCGCGAGGAAGTCTAACACCTCTCGTATACTCACGACCGTGATTTTGTCGCCGATCGGGTGGCGTTGCGCACCCGGCGTCACGACGTAAACGTGGACTGCCTCGACGTCATCGACGGCCGTGCAGAATGACGCCGATAGTGTCGGCGCGTTGGAGCGCTTGACCTCGAACCCGAGGCGTCCAAACTTCGGGTGTTCGCAGACGTAGTCCAGCTCGTGCTGCTTCGCGCTGCGGTAGTGCAACAGCTCCACTTCCGTCCCCATCACCGCCCGCAATTGCTCGCCCACGTATCCTTCCCAACTCCCCCCGACTACCGGGTGCGACAGCAAAGCTTCGAAGGTCTCGATATTGAGAAGCCCATGCAGGAAGCCGCTATCGCGCAAGAATACCTTGGGCGCCTTCGTGAGCCGCTTGCGCAAGTTCGGCAGCAGAGGCCGCACGATCCGGATGAGAAACGCGGCCGACAGGACGTCTAGGTAGCGACCGACCGTCGTGGTCGCCACGCCGAGCGAGCGCGCTAGCTGACTTACGTTGAGGGCCTGCCCCTGTAAGTGACAGAGCATCAGCACCAGCCGTCGCATGCCCTCCGGATCGGCCCCGCCAGCCAGATCCCGCAGATCCGTACCGACGAAGGTCTGCAGGTAATCACGGAAGTACCGAGCGCGTCTCTCGCCATCGGTCGTGAGGTAGGCCACTGGGTAGCCGCCCCGCAACCAATGAACTTCCGAATCGCCATCCGGTAGTTCGGCGAGGGCTAGAGGTTGTAGCTCAGTATAGCTGATTCGGCCCGCAAGTGACTCAGCGGTGGACCGGAGCAGTTCGGGCGCTGCTGAACCAAGGATACAGAATCTCCCTGGCCGACGGTCCTCGTCGATGAGCCCACGTAGGATCGGGAACAGCTCGGGCATGGTCTGCACCTCGTCGATGACCACGAGCCGATCACGTCTCGAGCGCAGGTAGCTCTCGGCGTCCGTGAGGAGTTGGCGATTTGAGGGTAGCTGTAGGTCGAGATACACCGTCTCCCCCGGTCGATCTGCCGCGATTCGTCTCACGAGCGTGGTCTTCCCCACCTGACGCGCGCCGACGAGCCCCACCGCGGGATAGTACCCGAGGTCCTCTCGGAGCTGTCGCAAGATTGGGGCACGTTCGAGCATAGGTGCAAATTACACACCAAATGTGCAATTTGCACCTGACCTCTGTTCGTAGCCGCAGCTCCTACCTTCCGCCGGTCTCACGCTCCCGCTATGATCGTCCCCCTCCCCGCCTCGAAGTCCCTCGCAAACCGCGCCCTCGTCATCCAGGCGCTTGCGCCTGCCCGCAGCGTCACGCTGCACAATGTCTCCACTGCACAGGACACGCAAACAATGGTCGACCTGCTGACGCAAGTTGCCGACGGGGCCACGCTCGATGTCGGTCCGGCGGGGACGACGTTTCGTTTTCTCACGGCCTACCTGTGCACGCAGCCAGGTACACAGATCCTCACCGGCAGTGCGCGGATGCTGCAGCGGCCCTGCGCCCCACTCGTCGATGCCTTGCGGCAGCTCGGGGCGGAGATCGAATACCTCGGGGAGGAGGGATTCCCGCCCCTGCGTATAGGAGGTTTTGGCGAAAGCTCAAATGATGTGGCTGAACTCCCGGGCGACATCTCGAGCCAATTCCTGAGCGCCCTCCTCATGATCGGCCCCGTTTTGCCGAAAGGCCTCCGACTCCACTGGACGGGTGAGCTCGTGAGCCGGCCCTACCTCGACATGACGGTGGCGATGATGCGGCACTTCGGGGCGGAGGTGACGGTGCAGGACCAACAGATTGTCGCGAGCGCGCAGCCCTACTTCGGCGGAGAGTACACGGTCGAGTCCGACTGGTCGGCGGCGTCCTACGTGGCGGCGCGCGTGGCGGCGAGCGATGTCGGCACGGAGGTCCTGTGCCCGATGCTCTTCGACGGGAGTCTCCAGGGCGACCGCGTCACGGCGGACATCGTGAAGGATTGGGGCGTCGAGACGAGCTTCGAGGAGGGCGGGGCGCGTTTCCGCAAAACCAGCAGCGCCCTCCCCGCCGTCTGGGAGTACGACTTCGCGAAGTGTCCCGACCTCGCCCAAACTTTCGCCGTGCTCTGCGCCGTCGGGGGAACGACTGCGCTTTACCAAGGCCTCCAGACGCTTAAGATCAAGGAAACCGACCGTATCTCGGCGCTTAAGACCGAGTTGGCCAAAGTCGGCGTCAGCCTCGCCAGACTCCCGAATCAACTCCTCGGCGGCGCCAGCGGCGAGCACTACCTGCAGGAGGGCAAGGCCGCCTGGGAGGGAGCCGTCCGCATCGCGACCTACCACGACCACCGCATGGCGATGGCGTTCGCGCTGCTGCGAATGATTGGCGAGGTAACCTTCGAGGACGAGCGTGTGGTTGGGAAGAGTTGGCCGGACTTCTGGGAAAACATGGGATGAACGACCGCTGAGCAGCACCGCAGCCCCACCGCCGCATGCAAAAGAACCCCCGCCTCACGCCTAGCGTTCCCCCCGCATGCCTACCCAAAAACAGAAGTCCTCCTTCGAGGCCCTCATCGACTCTGCGACTCCCGTGCTCATCGACTTCTACGCCGACTGGTGCGGGCCGTGTAAAGCCTTCGCGCCGCAGCTCCAGAAGTTCAAAGAAGAGATGGGGGACCGCGTCCGCGTCGTCAAGATCGACGTCGACAAAAACCAGGCGATCGCCGGGCAGCTCCAGGTCCAGAGCATCCCGACGGTCATGATCTTTCAGCATGGCGAGCTCAAGTACAGAGAGGCGGGGGCGAGGCCGATCCAAGAACTGAAGGCTAAGGTGCTGGAGTTGGTGGCCTAGGGACCGCAGAGTCCTCCTCTTGCGGTTTGCCGAATCGCAGGGACCCTCGTGGCGCATTTTAGGGCCACGCCAGCCACACCGCCACGAGCAGCAGTGCTCCGCCGCCGATCTGCTGGAGCCTCACCTGGCGCTCGGAGTCCTTGCCGAAGAAGGCATTCGCGCGCCCCGCCAATAGCGCTACCGCCCCGAAGCAAACCATGGTCGTGATGATGAAGCTCAACCCCAGGATCATCGTCTGCGCGAACGCCCTCTCGGGCTGGTCTACGAACTGTGGGAAGAGGCTCACGAAAAACAGAATCACCTTAGGATTCAGCAAGTTGGCGATAATGCTCTGCCGGAACACCTGGCTATCCCTGCCCCCGAGGGCGGGATCGGCATCGAGCGGCTCGGCGCGCTTGATCATGACCACCCCAACGTAGATCAGGTACAACACGCCGATGTAGCGGACGGTGGCAAGCAGGTTCGGCTGCGCGAGGAGCAGAGCACCCAAGCCAGAAGCCACAATCAAGGTGTGTACGATGTTACCGAGCGCAAATCCGGCCGCGGCAACCAAGCCCGCCCGCGTGCCTTGCGCCAGGGATCGGCTCAGGACGTAGAGCACGTCCGGCCCGGGTGTAAGCGCAAGCACGAAGCTCAGCGCCAGAAAGGTCCAGTAGTCACCCGGGAGTAGATCCGCCATCCGGCGACAAACTTACGCGAAGCGCCGCCAGACCAGCTTCGCGAAGGCGCGAGCGGTAGGCATTTTCTCGCTGTCCGACCAGTCGAAACGACGTGCCGTCGAGGCCAGTGAGACGGCGGCTTCCTCGTAGTCCGTAGCCCCGTTGACGCGCCGGAGAGTCTCATTCATCAGGTCTGCATCGCCGCCGAAGAGTTCTCTGCCGTACTGCAGTCGTTCGTTCAGCGCCATCCCCCGGGTTAGGTCGGGGATGTGGGCGTTCGCTAGTCGGTCGCTGAGGTCTTGCGCGCGTTCGACGGTGAAGATCTCACGGAGGGTCGGCTCTAAGTCGGCTACGCGCGCGGGTGCGCTCGGTCGTGCGGGCGACGTTGCCGCAGTGGGGGCTGCGGCTTTCGCAAAACCACTCTGCTGATCGCTGAAGGTCTGGCCCGCGGGTTGATCGGACTCGATGCGGCGGACCTCGGCCTCGACGTCCTCCGGGACGGAGATGAGCACGGGCGCCTTCGCTTTCGCGGGAGCAGTCGGCTGGGTGGATGCCGTAGGTTGGGTCGGCGTTACGCTGACCGGGCGCCCAGGCGGCATAGCCGCGGGTGGTGGTGCTGGCACTGGCATCGGAGCCGCGGGGCGTACGGGGCGCCGTGGGGCCGCGGGTTCGGTTTGAAAATTTTCGAAGACGATCGTGGGGCGCTCGCGGACGGGGGACGAAGGCTTCGGCTGGGGTGCAGGCTCCGGCTCTACTCGAGGCGATACGGCTCCGGATTGGACACCGGGCGAACGCTCGGGAGACGCTGCCGGTTTGGGCTGCCGCGGTGGGGCCGGGGGCTCAGCCGTCGTCGCCGCTGGTGTTTGCGTGCGCTTGTCCTCAGCCCTCGACGCTGGGGCGGGCTCGTCTTGGAGGGCCTCATAGAAGCGCCGTGTATACTCCATGAGGAGGTCACGCTCGAGCGCGGAAGGCTTGGCGCCCTCGGCCTGGTGATCTTCGAAGAGGCGGTTGACGCGCGCGAGAAAGGCGCGGGCTTGCGAGATATCCATACGGCGGCGAAGGTAGTCCGGCGAGCAAAGTGACACCGCGATCCGGGAGCACGATCTACCTTGCCGGCGATGTTTCTAGAGCCCCATCACCGAGCGCAGCGCAGCGGTTGGATCGAAGCGATCTGCGGGTCGATGTTCAGCGGCAAGACCGAGGAGTTAATCCGCCGCCTGCGCCGCGCCGAGATCGCGGGCCAGCGGGTGGCGGTGTTCAAGCCCGCCACCGACCAGCGATACCACGCCGAACACGTGGTGAGCCACGACCGGCGCGCCTACCCAGGGCAGCCGGTCCACAACGCCAAAGCCCTCCTGTCCGCCGTCGAACGAAGCGCCGCGGACGTGGTCGGAATAGACGAGGCGCAATTCTTCGACGAGGCGTTGCCGCAGGTGTGTGAGCAGCTCGCCGAGCGAGGCAAGCGCGTCATTATCGCGGGGCTCGATATGGACTTCCGCGGCCTGCCGTTCGGGCCGATGCCCAACCTGCTCGCCGTGGCGGAGTACATCACGAAGGTGCACGCCATCTGCGCGCAGTGCGGGACGCTGGCTACCCACAGCTACCGCACCGCCGATGACGCGGGCACCGTTCTCCTCGGCAGCGAAGACCGCTATGAGGCCCGTTGTCGCCACTGCTTCCTCATGGGCGCGATGCTGCCTTTCAGCAAAAAGGTGCGAAGCGACGCGGGGGTGATGGCAGTACAGCCGACCTTGCTAGACTGAAGCCGGCCGGGCCGCTCGGTACAACTTGACCTGCCCCTCGGCACTTTTTGTGCGCTGCGCTACTCCGCCTGTCCGCTCAACAGGCGCTCGATCTTCGCCAGGGTCTCCGCGTCGGCCTCGGCCAGTTTTGCGACGATCTGCCTCGAATCGCTGGCGGGTCTAGTCGCCACCTCGCTGGCGATAGCGCTGTGGGCCAATCCAGCGACCTCCGCGTGCGACTCTGTGGACTCAGCGGTCGAGTGTGCCGTCACGACGCCGTCGAGGCCACCTCGCTCGAGAACGGCCGGCAGCAGTTTCCAGAGTTTGTCGAGGTTGTTCTTAAGCACGAACCCGCTCGCGCCTTGGAGGATCGTATCGGCGGCCAGCTCTTCGTTGTGGAGGGCGCCAGTCACGAAGATAAACGGGACCATCGGCGTGTGGGCGCGAGCGTAAAGCAAAGCCTCGATCCCGGAGTATCGCGGAAGGCGGTAGTCGGATAGAATGACGTCGGGTTTGGCGGTGCGGACCAACTCCTCGTAGCCTTCCTGGGTGGAGGCTACCTTCAGGTCGACGCGTTCGAGGTGCCGCTCGAGCTGGCGCTTCATGAGGAAGACATCCGACTCGTCGTCCTCGAGCAACAGAAAAGTGTACGTGCGATCCTGATCCATTCAGTAGCCAAAGGTATTCGGTTGACGCAAATCATCTACTCGCCGGCATGTTACTGCACCTGATTAAAACAATTATTTGTAGTCCGCCGAGCCCAGGTCGCCTAGCTGCGGCCGCATGACGAGCTCCTCGACCACGGCCTGCGGTCCGAGTTTCAAGAGCGAAACGATCGCCTGCGCTACGTCTTCGGCCCCCATCAGCCTCGCCCTCGGGAGGTCGACCCCGTCCCAACTCGCCGACCAGGTCGGCCCCGGGAAAACGGTCGTCACCTTGACGTCGAACGGCTTTAACTCCTCCCTGAGGGCTGCCCCGAAGCCGCGCAGGGCGTACTTACTCACGGTATACGGACCGCTGGGCGGGTAGGCCGCCAGACCTGCGACGCTGCAGACGTTGACGATCGAGGCCGCGCCCGGGTTTTGGCGCAAGCCGCCGATTAGGGCACGCGTCAGCCAGTAGGCGCTCATGAGATTGACGTTGAGCTGCTGCTCTAGCGCCCCGTCTGCCGCTTCCATCAAACCTCCCGGCACGAAGGCGCCGGCGTTGTTGACGAGCACGTTGAGTCCCTCGGGCCAGGCCGCGTTGATGGTCTCGGCGAAGGCCGCCACGTCCGCCGAGATACTCACGTCGGTGACTTTCGTCAAAACTTCTTGCGCAGGTCGCTCCGCGCGCAAATCAGCCGCGAGGGCTTCGAGCGCCTCGGGGCCGCGGGCGCAGATCGCGAGGTCGTAGCCGCCGCGCCACAGCGCGAGCGCCGTGG
>JBGTKC010000262.1:0-2280 GCA_041744755.1 Saprospiraceae bacterium | reverse complement strand
CCGTGGAAGTTGGCGTTGTTGCACGGCCCGTACACGGCGCGGTTGCGCTCGTCCGACCAGGCGGGGTTGTGGAGGCGGTGCGCCGCGTTAAAGTGGGCCCGGCGGTAGACGGCGACTTTCATGGTAGAGGTAAGGCCGGGGGGGGGCGTGGAGTTGTCTACAGGTCCGCGAAGACGACGGCGGGCTCTTCTGTGTCGCGGCGGATAGTTAAGACCGTGACTACGCGGTCCTGCTCGTCGACGTGGTAGATAATTTTGTAGCCGTATGCCTTTGTGTATCGAATCTCGACATCGCTATCGTGATCCGGCAGGACTGGGCGCGCATTCGGCAAGGTCGAGAGCTTCCTCAACTGGGCCGATATTTCCGCGATGACGCGTCGCGCATATTGTAAATCGTTTGCCCTAGTCTCAAACGAGAAAATTCGTTTCCGACGCTGCTTCGCGCGTTCGGAGACGACAACTGTGTACGTCTCGCCTACCAAGACTCGCCCTCCTTGATGAAGGTTTCTAGGTCAACGTATCGGCCCTCCTTGTAATCGAGTAGCCCCTGGGCAATGTCGGCGTTCATCTCCTCGCGCGTCATCCGGGGGAGCGCGGGCTCCGTGGCAGTGCGATCGCCTGGTGCCTCCATCACCATCTCGTTGTGGCTATAGCTTTGTCCTCGGAGAAAGCCTTCGGAGACTTCAAACATGCGTTGCAGCAGTTCGGGTTCAGCGACCTCGATGCGCTGGTAAAGGATTTCCTTGAGCTCTGCGGTTTCCATGAGATTCGTTTTTGCGGAAGCGGAATGCCCTAAAGGTACGCCCGCCCCGCCATCGTCCCGACCTCCGGAATCGGCCCCCTCCCCGGCGTACCTTCGCCGCCGTGCACTTCCGCCAGCTCATCACCCCCGGTCCGATCGCCCAGCAGTGGGCACATTCGGTCGACGCCGAACAGGTGCCCGGGGCTGTCTTGCTGACCGGGCCGGAGGGCGCCGAACTCCTCCCGCTCGCCCTCGCGATGGTAGGCTACTTGCAGTGTACGGACCGGCAGGACAGTGACGCCGGCAGGGCGGCCTGCGGCGCTTGTGAGGCTTGTCGCCAAAACACGGCCCTCGGACACCCCGACGTCCTCTACACCTTCCCCGTCATCAACGTCGGGGGGAGTGGCGCGAGCGGAACCACGAGCGGGGAGTTCCTGACCAAGTGGCGCGAAGAGGTGCTCGCCAATCCCTACCTCTCGCACAACGAGTGGCTCGAGGCGCAGACATCCGACAACAAGTCCGGCAACATCAACACCGCCGAGGTCTCGCGCATCCTGCACCACCTCTCGCTGGCGCGGTTTACGAATGGCTTCAAGGTCGTCCTGATCTGGGGCGCCGACTACCTCGCCGAGGAGTCGAATCGATTGCTAAAGGCTATCGAAGAGCCGCCCGAGTCAACGCTCATCCTCCTGCTCACCACACGCTTCGAGCGCATCCTCCCGACCATCACGAGCCGCTGCCGCATCTTGCGTCTGCCACTCGCGCCCATCCCGGCCATCGCGGAGGCACTGCAAGGTCGCGGACTCGACGAGGAGACCGCCCAACAAATCGCCTACGCTTCCGGCGGGCAACTCAGCCAGGCCATTTCAGAAGCGACCCGCCTCGCCGAGGGCGGTGCCGCCGGACCGGATCTCCCCGGCTGGCTGCGCGACTGTTACGTCGGCAAGGGCGCCCCCATCGTCAAGGCCGCCACCGAGATGGCTAGCCTCACGCGCGAACAGCAGAAGCACTTCCTGCACCGCGCCCTGCGCTTCGTGCGCGAACTCGGCGTCGTGCGCGCCGGGACGCCGCGACCCCTCATGCTCGCCCCGGCCGAGGCCGCCGTGGCGCACAAACTCGCCAGCCTCACGGACTGGCCCCAACTGACGGCCCTCGCCGAGGAGCTCGAGCGCCTCCTGGTGGCCGTCGAACGCAACGCGAACGGGAAGATCGCCTTCACGGCGACCTCGATCCGCATCCACCATATCCTCGCCCGACCCGCTGATGCCCCCCCTGTTGCAGCCAGCGCACCACAACCCTTGCGTCGTGCGAGCTAACACCCCCTACCACCATGGCTTGCGCTTCGTGCGGAACCACCAACCCCGACGGCTCCCCCTCGGGCTGCGGCTCGAAAGGCCACTGCGCCTCCGGGTCCTGCAACCGGATGAACACCTACGACTGGCTCACCGTCCGCGGGATCCGCGATGTGGCCGACCAACACTTCGTCGAGGTCTCCTTCAAACGCGGTACCCGCAAGGACTTCTTCTACTGCCCGCCTGA
>JBGTKC010000261.1:0-7792 GCA_041744755.1 Saprospiraceae bacterium | reverse complement strand
AACGGCCTCTTCGAGCGGGAGCGCGGCCGGGAAGTCGACGGGGATCTGCGTGACGTTGTGCAAGTAGTTGGTGATGATCTTATCGCCGATCACGATTAAGATGTCGATGAGGTTGGCCTGCGTGTAGCCGGCCGCCAGGAGTTCATCGGTGGCGTCGGGACTGGGCTTACCGCGGTTGACGGTGGTCTCGCGCACGAAGGTGCCCAGGGCGGCCAGCTTCGCGTCGGAGGCAACAGTGCCACGGCGGATGTCGAGGATTTGCTCGTCGCTGAAGCCGGTCATCTTGCC
This sequence comes from Saprospiraceae bacterium, assembly GCA_041744755.1. Classification (GTDB taxonomy): domain Bacteria; phylum Bacteroidota; class Bacteroidia; order Chitinophagales; family Saprospiraceae; genus CALDTK01. Next base: position 7,504 of record JBGTKC010000261.1, on the reverse strand, counting down.
GAGGGCCGTATGCGCCGCGAGGCAGTAGGCGCAGTCGTTAACCTGACTGACAACGAGGTTGATGACCTCGCGTTCCTTAGCCTTGAGGGTTGAGGGCCGGTTCTGGAGGGCGAGGTAGTCCGCCAGGGCGGTGGGGTTGAGGGCGAAGATGGCGTAGAGGTTCGGCACGAAGCCGAGGTTCTTTTGCAAATTGTCGAAGATGCCCTGGTTCGTCTCCGAGACTTGGTCTCGGGTGGGGAATTGGAAAGTGGCCATGATGCGGTGGGTTTTACCGTAAGGCGGGAAAAAAATGGTGCAAGCGTCTCGGCGACCAGCGGGCCGCCTTGACGGGCCAAAGGTGCCCTTCCCCCCGGCGGCGCCCGTACCGCCGCTTCCCGAGCACATACCGATCTGTCCCGATGTGGCGCCGCCGCCTGCTTAAAGTGGCCTTTCGCACCGCCCGTGCCCGCGTTACCCACCTCTGCCGCAACTCCCGCGTTGCCCGCCCGCGGGTCGGCCGTGCTGTCGCGGTTGCTTGACTTTACTTCGATAAGTTTCAGTTTTAGCAAAATGCGCTGCCCGCGCCGCCCCTACACTCCCACGGTCGCCACTTCGCCCGCGAGCTGGGCCTTGCGGTAGGCCGCTGGAGACTCGCCGGTGACGCTCTTGAAGAAACGCGAGAAGTGCGCCGGCTCCCCGAAACCCACGGCGTAGCCGATCTCGGCGACCGAGGCTTGCGTGAACGACAGCATGCGCTTGGCCTCGAGCGCGACCCGGTCCTGGATGATCTGTTGCGGCGTGCGCGTGCTGTGCTGGCCGAACAGATTGGCGAGCGTCTTCGGGGACTTGTGCAACAGTCGCGCGTAGTCCTGCACGCGGCGAAACTCCCTGTAATGATGCTCGACGAGCAGCCCGAACTTACGGATGAGGTCGAGCTCGGGGGTGGAGAGGCACTCCGCGACGTGTTGGCGCTTGTACAGCCGCGTCGTCTTGACAATGAGGCGCTTGAGGAGCATGTGCAGCATCTCGCCCTGGAGCTTATCCCGCTCGCGGAACTCATCCTCGAACACGTCGAGTAGGGCGACGAAGCGCAGGCGCTCGTCGGGGTCGAGGTGCACGGTAGTGAGGCCCTCGCGCGTACCGTAGAACAGCAGCCCCGAGCAAGAGATCTCCTGGTCGTGGTCGGCGATACAGTAGAACTCGCGGTTGAACTGCCAGGCCACGAGCGTGTCGGCCGGCGCGAAGGCGAAGGTTTGGTTGGTGTTAAGCGCGAGCACTTCCTGGGGCCCGAGCGCGTGCGGCACGGCGTCAAGGCGGAAGGGCTGCGGCTCGCTGCCACGATTCCAGATGATGGTGAGCGGATGCTCGGCGCTCTCGCTGAAGAAATCCCGCCCGAGCGTGGGCTCGTCGACGTGGAGGCGGAACAGGGCGCCGGTCGCGGCGTCGGTGTAGGTGTAGCGCATGGCGGACGGTAAACGTCTCAGGCACCGAATGTGTCGGCGGGCGTCTGTCAACATCGCGCGGGATTTCGGCCTTCCGCTAGGCGATATGATCTTGCTTCACCTCGCACTCCCCGTCTTTATGTCCAGCCTCACGCATCTCATCGTCGACTTCACGCGCGACACCGACCTGGATAATTGGAGCATCCAAGACGATGTCGTCATGGGCGGGCGCTCCGACAGTGACTTCCGACTCAACGACGAGGGGCACTTTGTCTTCTCGGGAAAGGTGTCGCTCGAGAATAATGGTGGCTTCGCGCAGGTCCGTTACCACCCTGCGGAGAAGGTCAATATCGGTAAGGCCACACATTTAGTCATGCGCGTCAAGGGCGACGGCAAAGATTATCAGTTGCGCATCAAGGAAGACCTAGACACGCGCCACACCTACATCCGCGACGTGTCGACCTCCGGAGAGTGGGAGGAGATGCGCGTGGCGCTGGCCGACTTTCACGCCGTCTACCACGGGAAGGATGTCGACGCGCCCAACTTCGATTTTAGAGAGCTCGCGGAAGTGGGCTTCTTGATTGGGAACAAGCGAGCGGAGACCTTTAAGCTAATGGTGGATTGGGTGGGGTTAGACTAGTAGACCCTGGATCCGCTATGTGACCTTTGTCATTGATAATGACTAGCATATCCTAAAAGTAGCGCTTTCTGCGCCATCCGCCTACAGCGTCTTCAGGTACTCCACCACCGCCCGGCGCTGCGCATCATCGAGGTGGTCGCCGTACGTGTGCCCGCCGTTTCCGTACCCTGGTAAGGTCGTGTCGTAGCTGCGCTTCCCGCTTCTCTCTGCCTTGTACTTCCAGCCTAAATTGTCGTGGTCGTACTCATCGGCGGCGCCAGAGATGGTTTTGCCGGAAGGCGAATAACGCGCCCAGTACGTCGGCCGATTATAGCTATTTAATAAGTCCATTATCGTCGGCACACTACCGTTGTGTAGATACGGCGCAGTGGCCCAAATGCCGTCCAAGGGCGGCGCGATGTATCCGGCCTCCGGCTCAAATCTTGACTTGGGATAACTCGTCGCAAACCAGCTTCGATTGTACCAATCCGTGATCCCAATCGTCACCGCGTAACTGGCGTACAATCCATCCGTGCGCACGGCATCTACGCTGAAGACTTTATTCGGGTAAGTATCGTCCGAGCGATCGCCACCGATCGCGCCGTAGTTGCCGTGACAGCTAGCGCAGTTCTCGTCGAAGACCAGCTTTCCGGCTTTCGCCAAAACCGGATCTACCGTGCCTTTGTACTTCGGCGGCTCCAACTCCCGGCACCAGGCCAGCACGTCCACGAAAGCACCCTGGGCCTTGCGGGCCGCCGTCGAATCCGGGATACCGAGCACGGAGGCCTGAAACAGCAATTTCGTGAAGTCGCCGCGCCCGACGGCCGTGTAATAAAGAGCGTTCTTCTTGGCCACGTTCCACAGCGGCGGCGTGTCGGTGCCGATGTTGTAGTCCCCGAGCGGGTAGGCGGGCTCGGCGGTGTATTCGAGCGTCTGCGGGTCACGGTGCCGCATGATGGTCTCGGCGATGCGGGCGGCCGGGTTGACGCCGGGCTGGTTGGTCTCCGTACCCTCGGTCATGGCGCGGAAATAGCGCCCGAAGTCGGCGTACTGCTCGTACTCAGGCGAATCGCGCCCGAACTTGGTCCGCATCCGCACTTCCAGCAGCTTGCCAGCCAATTGCATGCCGCCGCGGTAGTCCGACAGCGAATTGCCGATCCCGAGGATCGTATCGCCCGCCACCGCGCCCGCGTGACACGTAAAGCAGGTGCCGTTGGCCACTTCCACGCCATTCGGCGCCTCGAAGTAGGCGAAGCCGTGGGGCGTCACCAGCCCCGATTTTTTCAGAAAGGCCACTGAGTCCTTGCCCATTACCTCGCGGATCACTTCCGCCGGCAGGCCTGTCCCCAGGTAGGCGCCCTGCTTGATGTAGGCTAACCCGAGTTCAGCGTCGCCCTGCATCTGCTGCGTGGCGGCCGGGATGGTCTTGACCTTCCAACCGACGTTCTGCGCGGCCTCTACGCTCACGGTGGCCGACTTGCGGCAGGCGGGCAGCAAAGCCGTGATGGCTAGCAGGACGAAGAAGATGAGGGCTTGCGAAAGCTGAGGTTTGCGAATCACTAGCTACTCAACCGAGGGCCGGCGCGGTAGTTGGGCGGTGGAGTGTCATAAGGGAGAGGCTACCACGCGAGCGGGTCTCCTAGTCCAGATTGCGCCCTCTGCGGAGACTTCCGCCCGAGGACCCTCTCTAGCGTTTCTACCGAGACAGCCGAGCGCAGCCGTACCAAAATCTCGCGACCAGCCACGAGCGCGCCCGCCCGGCTCGAACCCCCGGCGGACCTCAAAGTGTGCTCGAATCTTCAGTCCAGCGCCCACTCGTTCTGCCCGTACCTTCTCCCCCTCAAACACACACCCCACTCCCGATGCACAAACTCCTACTCTTTACCCTCGTCACCCTGTCCTGCGTTTTGGCGAAAGCCCAAACCACCGCCAAGCCCGACCCTTCCCCCCCCGGCGCGCCAAAGGCGATCAAGACGGCACTCGCGCAGCAGATCGACCAGCGCGCTACCACCCTCACCAACCTCAGCGACTCCATCTGGGGCTTCGCCGAGACCGCCTTCGAGGAGACGCGCTCGGCCGAGGCCCTGATCGCCTACGCCGAGGCCAACGGGATGACGGTCAAGCGCAACGTCGGCGACCTGGCCACGGCCTTCACGGCGGAGTATGGGTCGGGCCGCCCGATCATCGGTATCCTCGGGGAGTTCGACGCGCTGCCGGGGCTTTCGCAGAATACTGTCGCTACCAAGGATCCGATCAATGAGGGCGCGCCGGGGCACGGCTGCGGTCACAACCTCTTCGGCGTGGCAAGTCTCGCGGCCGCCATCGCGATCAAGGAGCAAATAGAATCGGGCCGGCTGAAAGGCACGATCCGCTTCTACGGCACGCCCGCCGAGGAGAAGTACTTCGGGAAGGTCTTCATGGCGCGCGCCGGGGCCTTCGACGACCTCGACGCCTGCCTCGACTGGCACCCCGGCGCCGAGACGCACGCGGCCGTGCAGTCGAACCTCTCGCTGGTCGACTTCATCGTCGAGTACCGCGGGCAGGCCGCCCACGCCGCCGCCGATCCGTGGAACGGTCGCTCGGCCCTCGACGCCATCGAACTCATGGGCGTCGGGATCAACTACCAGCGCGAGCACCTGCGGCCGACCACGCGCATCCACTACCAGATCCTCAACGGTGGTGCGGTGGTCAACGTCGTGCCCGACTACGCCCGCGCCTGGGTGCGGGTCCGCGACCCGAAGCGCACCGAGATGGTGCGCGTGTATGAACGCGTCCAGGAGATCGCGCGCGCAGCCGGGCAGATGGCCGACGTCACGCCCGAGATCTCGCTCGTGTCGGGCGTCTGGGAGCTACTCCCCAACCGTGCCGGCGGCGTGGCGATGCAGAAGAACCTGGAGTCCCTCGGCGCCATCACGTACAGCGAGGAGGAGCAGGCTTTCGCCAAAACCATCCAGCGCTCCACCGGCAAGCCGGAGATCGGGCTCAACATGAAGATCGAGCCCCTCGAGCCCACCGCCGAACTCGGAGACGGCGGCTCCACCGACGTGGGCGACGTAAGCTGGATCGTGCCTGTGACTCGCCTCTCCGTCACCACCGCGCCCGACGGCACGCCCTGGCACTCCTGGGCCGTGGTGGCCTGCGGCGGAATGAGCATTGGGCACAAGGGCATGCTCTACGCCGCGAAGGCCCTCGCGATGACGGGCGCCGATATGTTGGCCGATCCGAAACTGCTGCAGGCGATCAAGGACGAGTTCAAGACGCGCAAAGGGGATACGAAATACGAGGCGTTATTGCCAGAGGGGCCGCCACGGATTACGGGGAGTTGAGGCTTGCCGATCCGGACCGTGCGGACCACCGAAAGCATTGCCGGGCAAAAATCGTGCGCAATGAGCTGTAATCCAGTGCCGTGGGGCAGTATTCAGGCCAGCTAAATGGCGTAAACTTGTACCCGAAACGTTCCGTTCTAGTACACAAACCCACCGCCGTGCCCCGAAGCAACACCGTCAAAGACAGCGTCCTCCGCAGCATCCGCGCGCGGAAGGTCCTCGTGATCCTCCGCGCCGAACTCGAGGGACTCGGCAGCGAGCGGCAGGTGACCCGTGCGCTACGGCAACTGGTCGACGAGTCCAAGATCGCGCAGATCGGGCGGGGGGTGTACACTCGGTTACAGAAGACGAAGTATGCCGACTACCTCGTGCTGGAAAAGACGCTCACCGAACTCGCCTATGATTTCGCCCGGAAGAAGGGTGCGGAGATTAGGCTGACCAAGGAGGAGAAGGACTGGATCTCCGGGCGCTCTACGCAGATGCCCATGGGGAATATCGTAGCTTTGGACCGCCAGATCAACCAGAAGCTCCGTTTTAGGGGCGGCCAAGTGCGCTTTGAGAAAGTACCCGAAGGATGAAGTCGTCGCGGAGGTCGCGGGTCAGCTGCGAAGGGGCTTTGGGCTCCCGATCCACTTCGTCGAGAAAGACTGGTACATCACTGAGCTCCTGCGGCACATTGTCGCTTTCGATCCCGGCGAAGGGCTTCGGCTGGTCTTCACGGGCGGCACGAGCCTGAGCAAAGCGCGCAACTTGCTACAGCGATTCTCGGAAGAAGTCGACTTCGTCGTCGAGCAGCGCCCCGGGGTGACGCTTGCCCAGTCGGGGCGGCGCAAATTGCGCGAGCGCCTCATCGAGCACCTGGCCACCGGTTCTCACTTTACGCTATTACCCACGGCGACGGACGAGCCACCGTGGTAGAGCCGCGATAGCTCCCGGTTTTTCTCCGTCGAACTCACCTACCCACGTACGCTGGGCGAGAGCCACCGCGCGCTCAGGCCTATCATCCTCCTCGAGGTGACCTTCCAAAGTCCGACGCCGCCGGTCGACATCGCGACGTGTCGTTCGATGGTGGAGGCGATGACCGGCGAGGACGCGCCCGTGTCCATCCCGTGTAAGGGCGTAGTCCAGATCGCGGGCGACAAGCTGAGCGCCCTGACGTGGCGCGTGCTCAGCCGCGACCGCAACTCCCTGACGGACGACCCGACGATCATCCGACACCTCCACGATCTCGCGGTGCTCCGACCGCAGATCGAGGCCGAGGCAACGATCTTCTCCGCCTTTGCGAGCGCTGCCCTCGAGCAGGACCGCGGCCGTAGGCGCGGTGGCGTGAGTGAGGAGGCCTCAGCCGCCGATCAGCTGGCGGCGCTCCTGCACACCCTCGATCACGACCCGAGCGCGTTTCACGCAGATGGTGATCTGTACGAAGTTTGGCGGCACAAGATGATTGGGCGGGGTTGAATCTCCCCCTACGTGTACTCACCCAATACGGCTCCCGTCCACCACGCCTCGCTCTGGCTGTAAGAGCGTTACCACCCCGTCCACACCCACGGCACCGAGCACGAGGCACTCGCTCATCGTCGCGATCTGCTTGGGCGGGAAGTTGACCACCTCGATCATCTGCTTACCGATCAACTCGTTCGCATCGTACAGATCAGTAATCTGCGCAGAAGTCTTGCGTATCCCGAGCGGCCCGAAGTCTATCACGAGTCGCGTAGCCGGACGGCGAGCCGCTAAGAATGGCGCGGCCTCCCGCACGGTACCGACGCGCATCTCTACGCGCTCGAATTCACTTCAAGAAAGGGGCGTAGCCATGTCGCAAACATAAGCGTTCCACCAAATTACCTCTCGTAAGCGCTTACCGATTATGCCCCCCACCCGCACCCCCTCCTACTGGGAAGCCCAACACTGGTACCGACCCGTCGACGTGGCCATCGTCGGCGGAGGGATCGTCGGCTCGCAGACGGCCTTGTACATCACTGACCAAATGCCCGAGCTCCGGGTCGCGATCATCGAGCGAGACGACCCGCCGGCCGGGGCGAGTACGCGCAACGCCGGCTTCGCGTGCATCGGCTCTCTCGGCGAACTCGGGGACGACATCGCCGACATTGGCTTCGCGGCCACGGTGGCGCTCGTGCGGC
>JBGTKC010000260.1:0-1701 GCA_041744755.1 Saprospiraceae bacterium | reverse complement strand
GTCGCCGTCCTGACCGGCCGCATTGACCCGGGCGCGGACTCCAACTTCGTCGCCATGCCCGCCGCCCTCACCGACGGCGACCAGGCTTACCTGCTGCGCCGCGAGACAGCCGCCGCCCTCACACGGATGATCGCCGCCGCCGAGTTAGATGGCGTGACCTTGCGCATCATCTCGGCTACGCGCAATTTCGACCGCCAGGCGCAGATCTGGGGCGCGAAGTGGCGCGGGGAGCGCCTCCTCGAAGGCGGCCTCAACCTCGCGACCACGGGTTGGCCCGACTCCGTCAAGGCCCGCAAGATCCTGCTCTACTCCTCGATGCCTGGTACGAGCCGCCACCACTGGGGCACGGACATCGACCTCAACGACTTAGAGAACAGCTACTTCGACAGCGGTCGCGGTGCCCGTGAGTACGCCTGGCTCACCGCCCACGCCGCCGACTACGGCTTTTTCCAGCCGTACACCTCGAAGGCCAACGGCCGCACCGGCTACGAGGAAGAGCGCTGGCACTGGAGTTACGCCCCACTCTCGCGAAAAATGTTGGAACTGTATCGGGCGGAGGTAGGGTATGGGGACATTAATGGATTTAGTGGAGCGGAAGTGGCCCCGGAGGTGCGGGCGATCGAGGAGTACGTCGGGGGGATTGGGGGGTGATTTTGGATGTTTGCTTGAATGGTTAATCGGTTATGTGGTGGCCTGTATGGCCGGAACTGCGTCACGTCCGGCAGCGGATCAAGCCTCATACCACCTATTAACCAATCAATCACTCCTGCAACTCAGTTGTAAATGCAACTTCATTGCATACATTTGCCCGCTCAATGATTACGTCCGACCTCCTCCGCCGCCATGACCTCCGTTCGACTCCGGCGCGGCGCACCGTCGTCGACTCATTCCTCGGGGCCAAGTCCGCCCGTACGCTCGCCGAACTCGACGAGGCTTTCGACGGCGATAGGATAACACTCTACCGCACGCTCAAATCCTTCGAAGAAGCGGGTCTCATCCACCGCGTCCCGGACGCGGCCGGCCAGCCGCGCTACGCTTTGTGTGGGGACGACTGCGGTCCGAAAGCCCACGACCACACGCACGCACATTTCCAGTGCGATGATTGCGGCCAGACATACTGCCTACCTCGGGTGGCACCCATAACGCAAGTTTTGCCGAAAGGCTACCGAGTCCAGGAGGTGCACGTCACCTACCAGGGCACCTGCCAAGTTTGTAACGTCCCCGCCGCCCTGTGATCACGCGCTCCGTCATATCGCTCCTCTTCTCACTGGGGATTGGAGTGCAAGCGTCTGCCCAGGCGGATTGCACCACGGTGCTCCGCGGCACCGTCACCGACGAACACAACGGGCGGCCGCTCGACTTCAGTGCCGTCTATCTTCTCGGGGCGCAGGTCGGGACCTACGCCGATGAGGCTGGGCACTTCGAGATTGAGGCGCCTTGCGGCAAAACCGATACCCTGCTCGTGAGTCACGTCGGCTGTGAGGACCTGCGCATCCCCGTTGTCCTCGACGGCAAACCGACCGAGTTCAAGCTCGAGCTCGAACACCACACCGAGTTCCTGTCGGGCATCGAGGTGCACAGCCACCGCAACACCACCAACGCCTCCGACGCCGGCGGGACCCTCAGCGGCGAGCAGCTCGACCGCAGCGCGGGCGCCCACCTCGCGACGGTCCTGGAGCAACTCCCCGGCGTGCGGACGCT
>JBGTKC010000259.1:0-4189 GCA_041744755.1 Saprospiraceae bacterium | reverse complement strand
CAGCGCCACCGCCGTCCGCGACGCTGCCCGCCTTTACCGCGAACTCACCGTCGAGGCCCAGCTCGCCCTCGCGCGCCTCAAGCCCCGTGAGGCCGACCTCACCCTGCGCCTCAACCAACTCCAGCAGCGCACTGGCGCCATCCGCCCGCAGCCCCGCGGCAACGTCGGTCGCATTACCGCCAAACTCATCGCCGAGCGCGCCGGCACCTTCGACTACGAACTCTCTTACATCGTCGACAACGCCAGCTGGACGCCCGACTACGACCTCTACGTCCAGGCCGAGCAAGATACCCGCGCCCGACTCACGCTGAGCGGCAACGTGCAGCAATACACTGGCGTGGACTGGGAAAATGTCAGGCTGACCCTGAGCAGCAGTGACATCAATTCGAGACTCGCGCCGCCGGAGCTGTCGCCAAACTATCTGGGGCGGGACATCGCATCTGCACTACAAGGCCGAGCCGCTGGGGTACAAGTCGTCGACGGTGTGGCACTCAACGATATGGTGGTGGTCGGTTACGGCACACAGGAGGTGGCCGCACCGAAAGTAGCTTATGCCCCCGCCACCTTTGCTTCCGAGATCAACACCGCCGCCGCCCGCCTTTACACCGTCGACCGGCCCTTCTCCCTCGCCGCCAACGGGCGTCCGGCCGCCGTACGCCTCGTCTCGCACCAACTCCCGCTCAGCCTCCGCTACCACGTCGTGCCGAAGCGCGAGACCGTCGCCTACCTCGAGGGCGTGGTCACGGGCTGGGACACGCTCAACTTGCTCGGCGCCAACGTCCGCCTCCACCTCGATGATCGTTACCTCGGGGACACCTACCTCGATCCGGCCGAAAACTCCGATACCCTCAGCGTCGGCCTCGGTCCAGACCCGCGGCTCGTCGTGGAGCGCAAGCCCATCGGCAAGGGCTCCGACACGAAGCTGATCCGCAATCGCAAGGAGTACGATCTCGGCTACGAGATATCCTTGCGCAACACGCGTAATGTGGCCATCGACATCTTGGTCGAGGACCAGATTCCCGTAAGCCAGCGCGACGAGATCGAGGTGTCGCTGAAGAGCGCTACGGCCAGTCCGAAAGTGGAGGCGAGTACGGGCAAGCTGACCTGGCAGCTTGCGCTAAAACCTGCTACCCGCGAGCAGCTGGTGGTGAAGTACCAGGTGGTGGCGCCGAAGGAAGTGGTGGTGCGATTTGAGTGAAGCGGGGACTGGATCGCGCTTCAACAGGTCGGTTCGAGACTCGGGGCAGACTAAGGAGCTGCTACGCAGCGGCGTGGTGTAGCTGCCGCGTGTTGGGGGTCCGCCGGGGCGCCCTATCGATACTTCTCGAACCACCCCAGCGTCCAGTTCACCTGCTGAATCAATTGGCTCGGCCGCCTGGCGATATCGTGGCTCGCGCCGGGGAACTCGACGAGGGCCGTCTCTACGCCACGCAACTTCAGGGCGTGGTACAGCTGCTTGGCCTCCGAGGGCGGCGTGCGCAAGTCGTCCAACCCGACCATCACCGCCGTGGGCGTCGTCACGTTGCCGACGAGGCTCAGGGGCGAGAACTTCCAGAAGCCCATCGGATTCTCGTAAGGCTGCCCTTCGTAGCGGGCGTTGGCGTAGCCGTAGTAGTTGTCGGCCACGAGCGTTTTCGAGATCCAGTTGACGACGGGCTTGGCCACCATCGCCGCGCGGAAGCGATTCGTAGAGCCGACGATCCACGCCGTCATGATGCCGCCGGCCGAGCCGCCCGTAACGTAGAGCGAGTCCGGGTGCACCATGCCCGTGCCGATGAGGTAGTCGACGCCCCGCATCACGTCGTCGTAGTCCTCGTTCGGGTAGTTGCGGTAGAGCTCCTGCGAGAAGGCCTCCCCGTAGCCCGTCGAGCCGCGGGCGTTCGGGTAGAAGACGATGTAGTCGGCCGCGGCGTAGAGCTGCATCTCGGCCGAGAAGTTGGGTCCGTACGCGAGGATCGGTCCGCCGTGGTTCTCGACGATGACGGGGTACTTGCGTGCTTTGGTGTAGCCTGGCGGCAAAACGATCCACCCCTGTACCTCGATGGCCTTCGTCGTATCGCTGCCGTAGTGCATCGGCCTGCTGCCGTACTTGACCTCTCGGACTTCGCCGAGCTCGCGGTAGGGCAGGAGGTCCTCGTTGAGGTCGGTGAGGGTTGCTGACAGACTCTTCTTAAACGCCCCGGCGTGCACGGCGACATCGGCCGGGCGGGCCGGTAGGGCCTGCGTGTAAGCGATGCGCCCATCGTCGGCCACCGAGTAGCTGCCGTTGGTGTAGGGTCGGCCGCTGCCCGCGCCGCCGAGGTCCCGCAGGACTTCCGTGAGGCGTCCGCTCGCGATGTCGACGTGGGCGAGCTTCGTGAGGCCGGCGTCGGTGTAGGTGGCGTAGAGGGCCTTACCGTCGGCGGACCAGGTGAGCTGCTCGAGCTCGCGGTCGAAGTCCGGGAGGAGCGGGCGAGGTTTTGCGGAAGCGGCACCTTTCGTGTCGCTCGGACCTGCGGTGGCCTTAGCGCTCCCAGTCGAGCTATTCGAGCCAGCCGAGCTAGTAGAGCCAGCGGCCAGCGACAGCAGCATCACCTTCGGCATTTGGTAGTCCACCTTTCTGTCCGCGTAGCTCAGGAAGGCGACTTGCTTACCGTCCCGACTTACGGCCACACCATTGTCGGGTCCGTCGTTGTCGGTGAGTTGCGTAAGAGAGGTGTCGGCGAGGCGCAGGAGGAAGAGATTGTCGTCGCGAAAGGCCAGTTCGCGGTCGGGGCGGCGGTTGGCGCTCAGTACGATGGCGCTCCCGTCGGGCAGCCAGTCGAAGTCGGTGCCGTAGTCGTAGTCGCCGCCGGTGAGTTGGCGGGGCGTGCCGCCGTCGGCCGGCAATACGAAGAGGTGGCCGTGGCCGCTCGGCATATACCCCGAGCCGTCGGCCTCGTGTTTGAGGCGCGTGGTGACGCGGGGTTTGTCGGCCCACTTGGCGTCCTTGGGCTTGTCGGGCATCTTGAGGCCGAAGTCGCCACCGGCCTCGGCGCCGTCGACGTGCATCGCGAAGGCGAGTTGTCTGCCGTCGGGACTCCACTTCAGGCCGCGGGGCGAATTGGGTAATGTGGTGAGGCGAGCGGTCTGGCCGGTGGCCATCCACCGGACGTAGACCTCGGAGCCGTCGTCGGTCGAGAGCGTGTAGGCGAGTCGATCGCCGGTGGGGCTCCAGGCGGGACTGGACTCGTTGCGCTCGTGGAGGGTGAGTTTGCGGTGGCCGCCGGAGGCGAGGTCGAGTTCCCAGAGGCGGCGATCGGTGCCGTCGGTCATGACGTTGAAGCCGTTGCGCAGGTAGACGACCGTTTTGCCGGAGGGCGAGATCTGGGGATCGGTGGCGTACTCGAGGTCGAAGACATCGGCGGGGGAGAAGCGGGGGAGGGTGTCGAGGGGCGTTTCCGCAAAACCTATAGTGGCGGCGGCGGGGAGGGTTTTGGCGAAAGCCGTTATAATGAGTAGGAGGAGGGCTGGGCGCATGGGGGGAATGTAGTTATTTGGAGCTGTTCAACCGCGCCTGCGACGACGCAATGGGGCAGGGGCCCCGTTGGGGAGTAGCTCTGCAAAGCGGGGCAGAGGGCGCAGAGGTGCGCAGAGGCCGTACTGCCGAACTCCGAGCCATTGGCATTGGCCTCGCGCTCGCCAAACGCGGAGTGGGGTGTCGACGTAACTAAAACTCCGAGCTACTGCAACGGAATCGCCCTATCGACCGGCAAGTCAGGACGCGCCGTCCTCGTGGCCTCCGCGCCATCGTGCCACGCGCCTCGCTATCAAACGCCAGCTTAGCCCGCGTTACCCCAAGCGCGAGCAAAGCCTTCGCGCCTTCGCGTTAAAATATCACCCTTAGCCGCGAAGCGCTCCCCCCCAACCCATCCTCACTCAAGTCCGTAAACAAGTTTCGTACACTTACACCGTGAATCCACCAGGCCCCCAACTCCGCTTCAGGTTCCCCCTGGCGCTCTGCCTCTGGATTGGCCTGGCGGGTTTTGGCGAAAGCCTCCAGGCCCAGAGCTCCGCCGCCCGCAGACAGGCCGCCAAACGCGAGGCCTTTCGCATCGATAGCCTACATCTGGACTCCCTGCGGATCGACTCCATCCGCCTCGTCGGTGTGCGCCAGGACTCCCTGCGGCGCGACTCCACCCGCCGCGACTCCGCCATCGCCGCGCGCGTC
>JBGTKC010000258.1:0-11768 GCA_041744755.1 Saprospiraceae bacterium | reverse complement strand
CGTGAAGGTCGGCGAGCGGTTCTACGGGTACTACCCGATGGGCACACACCTCGTGGTCTCGCCCCAACGCGTCCACGAGGCCGGCTTCGTCGATGGGTCCGAACATAGGGCGTCCCTGCCGTCGGTCTACAACTACTACGCGAATACCGATTTCGACCCCGCCATCCGCCCCGACACGGAAGCCCTGGTGGCGATCTACCGACCGCTCTTCGCGACGTCGTACCTGCTCGAGCAGTTCCTCGCGGACCAACAGTTTTTCGGTGCGTCGCAATTGCTAGTGACGAGCGCCTCCTCTAAGACGGCACAAATACTAGCCGTCCTGGTGGCGCAACGAAAGGAACGAGGCGAGGATACACCAAGCCTCATCGGCCTAACCTCAGCGAAGAACATCGAACTCGTAGAAAGCCTGGGCTGGTTCGACCGCGCCATCGGCTACGATGACCTCGCCCAGGTAGATGTCGATAGGCCTACCGTAATTTTGGACTTCTCCGGAAATCACGCCACGCAGTTAGGGCTACAGGAGGCCCTGTCGACCAACTTGGCGTACAACTGCCTCGTGGGAATCGTCGACTGGCAGCACCTGCGGGGCAAGGCACCGCTACCCGATCCGGGCACACTCTTCTTCGCTCCCGAACACGCCGAAACGCGCCGCGAGCAGTGGGGCGCCCGGGAACTACAAGCACGCCTCACCGAGGCCTGGGCGCCGGTGATGAACGCCATTCAACCCCACGTTTCCATGAAACGACACACGGGGTTCCAAGAACTCGAGACCTTGTATAAGTCGATGTTGGTCGGTAAGGTCGATCCGGGCTACGGCCACCTCGTGACCCTGTAGGGCTCGGGACGGTCGAATGTGGAAGCCACCCCCTACTCCCCCGCTCACCGCCCTACTTATTCATCACCCCAAACATCTTCCCCGGCACCACGCGCGACGCGATCCGCAGGGCCCGCACCTTCCCGACCGCTATCTCGAGCTCGTCCTTGTCCATGCCTTTGAGCGTCTGATCAGCGACAGCCTCTGGAGAGATCCCACGATCGGTCTGGCCACGGCGCTCGCGGGCACCGCCGTCTAGATCGGTCTCGACGATGGGCGGGAGGATCTCGAAAACCTGCACGCTGGTGTCGCGGAGTTGGTGGCGCAGCGAACGCGACAGCGAGTGAACCGCGGCCTTGGTGGCGCAGTAGATCGGCGCGGCGGCCAGCGGGACGAGCGCCAGGCCGGACGACATTTGACAGAGGGCCGCGGCGGGTTGGCGCATGAGGTGTGGCACGAACAACGCGCTCAAGTAGATGAGGCCACTGAGGTTGATTTCGACCTCGTCGGAATGCTCGTCGAGATCAGCCGTGCCCTTGCGGAAGTCCACTTCCCGCTGGATGCCCGCGTTGTTGACGAGGACATTGAGGCGCGGGAACTCCTGGACGCACCATTCGTAGAGCGACTGGCAATCCTCGCGCACGGACACGTCGCAGACCCGGGTGTGTAGGCCGGGAAAACTGGCCTGAGCCTCGCGCAGCTTGCTCTCGCGCCGCCCACAAATGATGACCGTATTACCGCGCTCGAGAAACGCCGAGGCCAACGCGAGCCCGATGCCCGTGGCGCCGCCCGTGATGAGGATGGTGTTGTCGGTAAGCTTCATACGAGTGGGGCGAAGACATTGACAATGAGATCGTTCGGATCGATGAGGCGGGCGAAACGCTGGCCCCAGAAGGCATCCCAGGGTGCGGTGTGACTCGAGTAACCCGCGGCCAGCATTGCGGCGTGTGTCGCGTCCACGTCGCCCGGCGTTGCGCAGCGGAATTGGAGATTGAGCCGCTGTCCAGCGATGCTCGGGAGGCCGGGATCGGCCCGTCGCGCCAACTCCTCCGTGAGGAAGCCTAGCGTGATCCCGTCCGGGAGCGCGATGTCGACGTTGTCTTCGGCTTCTTGGTCGACGGGGATCGGCAAACCCAGGGTGCGGTAGAAAGCGAGGGAGGCGCCCATGTCGCGCACGACGATGCCGATGGTGTGGAGCTCAATCATAGCAGGGGGTGGTCGCCGAGGGCTTGTGTGGTTTTTGCGACAGCGCAAAACTGTTTCCAGCGTGCGGCAGTGACGCAGCCCAAAAGAAGGGTATCGCGGTAGATTACTCGGATTGGCGAAACTGCCCTGGCGTCTGTTGCGCGTAGCGGCGGAAGAATTTACTAAAGTTGGAAGCGTCCTCGAACTGGAGCGTGAAGGCGATGCTTTTGACGTCGAGTCGAGTATGGCGTAGGAGGTTGCGCGCCTCGACCATGACGCGCTCCACGATGAAGTGGCGCGCGTTTTTGCCGGTGGCCGCCTTGATGCAATCGTTGAGGTGATTGGGCGTGAGGTGCATCAGCGCGGCGTAGGCGGCCACCGTCCGGTGCTCCAGGTAAAATTTGTTGACGAGACCCTGATACCGCACGAAGACTGCCGTTTGGGTGCTAACCTCTCCCGCGGCCTCCGACCGCGTTGTCTGTCGCGAGCGGCACTCGTAAAGGAAGGAGAGGAGGAGGGATTGGGCGGCTTGTCGCCAAAACTTGCCCTCCCGCTCCGCCGTGGCGTACAGTAAGTCCAGGTGCACAACCAACGCTTCTGCATCGTCGGCTCCGAGGAGCAGCACGTTGTTGTCCGACAGTCGAAAGAACGGAAACGTGGTCTCGACCTCAGGGCAGGTGTCCAGAAAACTCGCCTTGAAGAACAGTACGAATCCCCGCAACTCCGGGTCCGTCTGCCAGGAGTACACGTGGCTCGGCGAGTTGAACAGTAGCAGAGAGCCCCGTGGCGCGACGCTCACCGCGTTGAGCCACACCGCCCGCGTCGGATTCAGCTTGAGCACGACCTGGTACCAATCCTTGCGGAACGGCGGCATGAACCCCACCCCAATCCGCGTGTCCTCCCCGAAACGAATGAGGTCGAAGTCCGCGGCCATGGTGCGGTGGTCGAACTTCAGCGCCTCGTAGAAGGAGGCGAAGTCGGTGAAGTGCTGGAAGGGGACAGGCATGGAGTCGGGAGACCCGCGAGGGCCGGTGAGACAAGGGACAAGCTAGATAGATTTCGTTGCCTACTTCTGGTATAGAGTTACCTAGCGCTGCGCGGGGGCGGGGTAATTGTTGATTGGTGGGCAAAATGATTAATAAATAGCGGGTGGGGGTGATCGGTAAAACGGCATGCTAGGATGATCGTTTCGCCCTACCTGCCTGCAACAGCCGTGGGCTGATAAATGGCGGACCCATCGGCCTGCGGCCAGAAGTATGAAGCGGGCCCTCCAACTCACCCCAACACACTCCCCAGCACCATCTCCGCCACCACTGTTTGGCGCTCCCGCACGAAGCCCGCAAACGCCGCCTCATCCATTCCGAATTCGTGCATCGTCGTCTTGCGGAACAGGAACGGATATACCAGCGCCCCCACCATACTCGCGATGAAGTGCCCCGTCCGCAGCGGGTCCACCATCGCCTCCCCGCGCTCGACGCGGATCATCTCCCCGGCCTTGCGCGACCAGTCCGCGAAATCCGCGTGCTCCACGAAGCGCTCCGGGTGTGCCTCCGACTCGTGCTGGATGAAGCCCGCCAGGTAGGGGTAGTCCAGGAGCAGCTCCGTGTAGCCGTCCAAGAAGCCGTACACGAACGGCCGTAAGCCCATCCCCCGCGCGTGGACCTCATCGAAGACGGCATTGAAGCGCACCATCGCGAGCTCCGCCACGCGCGCGAACAGCGCCTCCTTCGACTGGTGGTGGTAGTGCAGCGTCGCGATGTTGACCCCGGCCGCCTGCGCGATGTCGCGCGTCGTGGTGGCCGCGAACCCCTGCCGTGTGAACACCTCCGCCGCGGCCTCCAAGATCCGATCGCTGGTAGATAAAGTGTTGGAAGCCTCGGACATGTGTCGCGAATGTAAACGCCGCCCCCACACCAGAAGTGCATTCGCGCCCTGTGGATAAGTCGCTAAGCACTGTGGAGAAGTGCGAATTACGCAGTGTGACAATCTGTAATTCGTTGATGCTGTCCAGGTTTTGCTCGCCACAGCACCTCACGGAATTCTGATAGCCTGCCCAGCACACCATAAATAATCCATTGATCCAATCAAATGATTGAACCTTCGCCCGCAGCTCTTATTTCCCTGGTGTCGCTGCCGCTGCGCACTCGCCGCACGGCCCGTCCTACCCCCGCTCCCGCAACCCCTCACACATGCGCCAACTGTACATACTGCCCGTCGCCGCCACCCTCACATTCGCTGTTTTGGCGCAAGCCTGCGGGGAGGAAGCCGCCGCCTTCGAGACCCCCGCCGTCGAGGAACAAAGCGCTGCCGCTGCTACTTCTCCGGCTTCCGCCAAAACCTACCCCACCGCCACCGTGACGGTCGAGGACATCGCGCGCCCCATCCGCATCACCGGCCGCGTCGTGCCCCTCCAGGAGGCCACCATCGCCAGTCAAGTACCCGGCATCGTGTTGCCCAACGGCAAACTCCTCCAGGAGGGCACGTTTTACCGCAAGGGCGAAACCCTCGTCGCCATCGACGACGAGGCCCTACGCCTGAATCTGCGCGCCGCCCGCGCCGAGTTCACCAGCGCCCTCGTCAGACTCCTCCCCACCATCCGCAACGACCACCGCCGCGCCTACCCCACCTACAAGGCCTTCGTCGACGCCATCGACCCCGCCAAAACCCTCCCCCGCATGCCCGACCCCGGCTCGGACACCCTGCGTTACTACCTCGCCGCCAACGGTATCGCCGGACAGTACTACCGCATCCAGGCCCAGGAGGCCACCCTCGACGATTACATAGTACGCGCCCCCTTTTCGGGCAAACTCACCCAGGCCAACGTCGAGCCCGGCGCCTACGTCGCCCCCGGCGCCCCGCTCGCCACCCTCAGCCGCACCGACGTCTACGAGGTCATGGCCGCGCTGCCCGCCGAGGCCGCCGCCCGCCTCAAAGTCGGCCAGTCCATCACCCTGCGCAGTCGCAACCTCGACCAGAGCTACCGCGCCACCCTCCACCGCTTCTCGACCGGGATCGACGAGACCTCCCAGTCCGTCACCGCCTTCCTGCGCGTGAGCGGCGCGGGCCTCCAGTCCGGCCTCTTCCTCGAGGGCGAACTCGAAGGCCAGTCCCTCAAGGCCGTCACCGCACTCCCCAAAGAGGTCCTCAACCGCGACGGCAACGTCTACACCATCGCCGAGGGCATCGTCCGCCTCCAGCCCGTCGACGTAGCCGCCATCGAGAGCGACAAGGTGTATTTGCGCGGCCTCGCCCCCGGCACCCGCGTCATCACCGGCGGTGTGCAGGGCGAGATCGTGGGAACACGAGCCCTCTAAACAAGAAGGGTTGAAGGTCGAAGGGTGAAGTGTTGAAGGGCACGTCACGACGGCACGCTAATACGGCCCCTCAACACTTCACCCTTCACACTTCAACAATTAAATTTCTATGCGCTCCACCATTAAGTTCTTCATCGAGCACCCGGCCATCGCCAACCTCTGCGTCTTGCTCATCGTCGCGCTCGGGGCCTTCCGCCTCGCCAGTACGCAGATCACCTACTTCCCGAAGGCCAAGGTTCGCTTCGTCGACATCGCCGTCGGCTACCCCGGCGCCACGCCCGAACAGGTCGAGGAGGGCATCGTCCTCAAGATCGAGGAGGAGCTCAAGGGTATCCCCGGCGTCGACCGCGTCACGACGCGCTCGGTAGCCAACGTCGGCTCGGCCACCGTCGAACTCACTGAGGACGCCGAGGCGGACGTCGTACTGGGTCTCGTCAAGAACGCCGTCGACAAGATCAACAACTTCCCACGCGGCGTCGAGCCGGCTGTCGTCGAGAAGCGCGACATCAAGGATCTCGCCTACGCCTTCGCGATCACGGGCGAGGTGAGCCTCCAGGCCAAGAAAGACCTCGCCGACCAGATCGAACGCGACCTCCTCGCCACCCCCGGCGTTTCCGACATCGTGCTCGGCGGGGCCCTCGACCAGGAGATCGAGATCGCCGTGAGCGAGACGGCCCTGCGCACCTACAATCTCACCTTCGCAGACGTGGCCCAAGCCGTGCAGGCGGCCAACCTCGAGACCTTCGGCGGAGAACTCAAGAGCGGCACCCGCAACATCAACATCAAGGCCGACGATAAGGGCTACTTCGCCCGCGACCTCTACAACGTCGTGGTGCGCAGCTCGCGCGACGGCGAAACGGTCTACCTCAAGGACGTCGCCACGCTCAGCGATCAGTTTAAGGACCGCCCCGGCGCCCGCTACCTCGCCGAAGAGCCGACCGTCGTGGTGAGCGTCTTCACGACCCCCGACGAGAACATCATCGACAACGCCGAGGCAGCCGGGGCCTACGTCACCAACTTCAACGCCACCCACGAGGGCGTACAGCTTACGGTGGTCGAAGACGGCTCGCAGGGCGTGCGCGACAACATCGCCACCATGACCAGCAACGGCATCGCGGGCTTCGTGCTCGTGCTCATCGTGCTGGCGCTGTTTCTCGATAAGTACCTCGCCTTCTGGGTGGCGCTCAAGATCCCCGTGGCCATCATCGGCATGTTCATGCTCGCCGGCATCCAGGACATGACCATCAACGTCGTGAGCTTGTTTGCCTTCGTCATAGTGCTCGGCATCCTCGTCGACGACGGCGTGGTGGTGGGCGAGAACATCCTCCAGTGGAGCAAGAAGAAGGGGCTTTCGCCAAAACAAGCCGCGCTCGAGGGCACGATGGAGGTGGTGGTCCCGGTGTTGATCTCGCTCGGGACGACGGCTGTGGCCTTCTCGCTGTTCGTGTTTTTGCCGACCCAAACGGGCGAGTTCTTCGGTGAGATCGGCTTCGTGGTCATCGCGACGCTCGTGGTCGCGGCGCTGGAGAGTTTCTTCTTCCTCCCGTCCCACCTCGCGCACTCGCGCGCCCTGCGGGCCGACAACGAGCCCAATCGTTTCGAGCGCTTCTTCAACGGCGCCGTCGACAAGCTCAACGTGAAGGTTTACCAGCCCATCTTCAGTCGCCTCGTGCTGGGACGCGCGCACGGGGTTTTGCAGGCAACTGCCCAAAACACGCCAGACGGGCAGGCCTACCGGCAAGGCGCAAGCATTGTCTCCACCGCCGATTACGAGAACGGCACCAGCCTTCGCGACGGACGCAGCAGCGGCAACGACGGACGTAGCCCAGACACGAACGGGAGCAGCGCCATAGCCGGCAATAGCCACCCCAACTCCACAAACTCCCAAAACGGACACCACGCGAGCAACGGCCAGCCACTCGCCCGCAAGCCCAAGCTCCTCTGGCCCTACCTCACGCTCGTGCTCTTCGTCGTCGGGCTCATGGCCTCGTTTACGCTGTCGAAGGGCTTCACCTTCTTCCCGAATCTCGACGACAAGGCTATGTTTATCGAGCTCGACATGCCGCCCGGCACGCCGCTCGAGGTCACCACCGCCCGCCTCGCCGCCATCCAGGCCGCCGCCTACCGCGCCAATGATTCGCTGCGCGAGACCAGCGGCCAGGACATGATCCCCTTCGTCGAGGTGCTCACCGGTCCGCAGCCCAACCAGGGGCGCCTCAAAGTGACCTTTGTCAACTCTGAGGAGCGCGACCTGTCGAGTTTCGAGCTCACCGAGGCCATCCGCGCGCAGGCGCCCGCCATCCCGGAGGCGCTCAACCTCGTGTACGGCATCGGGGCCACGACGGCCGTGTTCGGCAAGCCCGTTTCGCTGGCCCTGCGCGGCACCGACCTGGAGGCCCTCCGCGCGGCCCGCACCGAACTCAAGGTGGCCATGCAGGCCCGCGACGACATCAAGGACGTGAGCGACACCGACCTGGCGGGCGTCCAGGAGGCCATCGTGCGCCTCACGCCCGCCGGCGAGCAGCTCGGCCTCACGCTCGGCGAGGTGATGAACCAGGTGCGCGCCGCCTTCTTCGGCATCGAGGCCCAAAGCCTCCAGCGCGGGGACGAGGAGGTGGAGGTCTGGGTGCGCTACCCGAAGAGCGAGCGCACCGGCGAGCAGCAGCTCGAGGACATGCGCATCCGCACCCGCAGCGGCGGCAGCTACCCCTTGCGTGAAGTGGCCCAACTCGACTATGGTACCGGCAACCAGTCGATCAACCGCCTCGAGGGCCAGCGCGAGATCCGCGTGGAGGCCAACGTCGCCAACGCTCTCGTGAGTGCCCCCGGGGTGATCGGTGAGCTAGAGGGCGGCGTCTTGGCGGAGCTCACGGAAAAGTACCCGGGCGTACGCTACAGCGTCGAGGGCCAGAGCCGCGACGCGCAGAAGATGGGCGCCGGCGCGGGCGTCGTCATGCCGATCATCCTGTTGGTGATGCTCGGGCTCATCGTGGTGGCGTTCAACAGTTTTTCGCAGGCCGCGCTCACGTTTGCGCTGTATCCCTTCGTACTCACGGGCGTCATGATCGGCCACTGGATCCACGACACGCCGCTCAACGTCTTCTCGATCATCGGCACGATCGCCCTCATCGGCGTGTTCACCAACAACGCCCTGGTCTTCGTCGACACCTACAATCAGCTCCTGCGGGAGGGGCGGAGTTTTGGCGAAAGCCTCCAGGAAGCCGCGCAGAGTCGCTTCCGCCCGATCTTGCTCACCACGCTCACGACGGTGGCCGGCCTCGCGCCGCTGTTGGCGAGTAACTCGCTCGGCGCGCAATTCCTCAAAGGTCCGGCCATCGCGATGGCCTACGGGCTCACGTTCGGCCTCCTCAACACACTCTTGCTGTTGCCCGCGATGCTCGTCATCGTCAACGGCTGGCGCCGCGGCCTCAAGCGCGTCAAAACCCTCAACAAGGTGCGCGCTACCCCCGAGCAAGTCGAGCCCGCCGTGCGTAGCAAGGCCTACACGTTTGACACCGAGGCGGCGCCCGTGCTCTCGGTGTTGGTGCTGGTGCTCGCGTGCGGGATGGGTACGGCTTCCGCCCAAAACCCGCCAAACATCCTCCCCCTCCAAGACGCGATCTCTCTCACGCTCGCGCAAAACCCCGACCTCAAGGCCCTCGGCTACGACCGCGACCTAAGCCGCAACAACATCAGCCCAGCCGTCGCCGGCCGCTCGCCCAACGTGGTGCTGCAGGGCAATGTGTTTGGGGGCCTGGCAGATTTCTCGGGCGCCACCCTACCGCTCGGTCCGCCGGAACTCGGCCCTAACGACATCGAGGCCAGCGGCGAGCGCTACGGCGTGCAGATCCGCCCGGAGGCCAACTGGCTGATCTACGATGGCGGTCGGGGCAAGACCCGCCTCGAACAGCTCCGCCTCATCGACGAGGCCACCGCCACCGGCATCGAGGCCGCCCGCGAGGCCACCGTCGCGGGCCTCATCGACGCTTACCTGGGCGGCGTGGCCCTCGACCGCCAACTGCGCCTCGTCGGCGACAACATCGCCCTCACGCTCGCGCGGCTCCAGCGTTCGGAGAGCGACGAGCTTTTCGGCGCCTCCACGGGTCTGCGGTCCCTCCAGCTCCGCGCCGAACTCGCCACCGACAGTTCCGCCTACCGCACGCTCGAAATCGAACTCGGCAACGTCAAGCGCGCCCTCAACCAACTCATGGGTCGCGAGACGGAGACGCCCTTCGCCCTCGAAGACCCCGACCTCAGCCAGCCGCAACGCTACCAAATCGACAGCCTCGTGGCTGCGTTAGCGAGCGACAACGAATCGCTGCGTGCCGCGCGCGTCCAAACTCTCATCGCCGAGCGGGCCGAGGGCCTCGCCCAAACCGGCTTCAAGCCCACCGTCCAGCTCTACGGCAACGTGGGCTACATCAACCAGGTCGATCGCTCCAACTTCCTCCAGGAGAGCCGCATCATCGGCACCGAGGTGGGCGTGCGGGCCAGCTACACCCTCTTCGACGGCGGCCTGCGCCGCATCCAGCGCCAGAACGCCGCCTTCGAGACGCTCAAGTCCCGCGCCCAGTACGACGCGCAACTGGCCACCCTCGACAGCGAACTCCGCCAGGCCTACGCCCGCCACGGCGACCTGATCGAGCAGCTCCGCCGCGAGCGCGCTACCCTCCCCACCTTCGAGCGCGCCTACCGCGAGACGGCCGCCGCCGCGGAGCTGGGCCAGGTCACACCGACGCAAGTGCGGGAGGTGCAGCTGGGCCTGCTCGCCGCCAAGACGCGTATCGCGACCAAGGAGGTAGACGTGGCGCGGGCGGAGGCGGTGGCGTTGAGATTGGTGGGCGGGCTGGTGCGGTGAATAGGAGATGTTACAGCCGCTCGATCGGTGTCTACCTCAAGTCCGATTCTTCAAGCTCCCGTGCAGCAGCATCGCCAGCATAAAAGTTTTGCCGTAAGGCGGCGCCTCCCGCTCGTAGTCTTTGAGTAGAGACAAGACCTTTGTCGCATCGTCGATGAAGGTCATGGTAGCTACTTTGGTAAATCGTGCAGACAAATCGTAATCTGCACGAATCTCGTGAGCACAGCTTTCATCTCCGCGTGTTCGAGCGACCGACAGACGAGGGTTCTCAATTCGCTATCCTGCTGCTTCAAACCTACCACTTGCCGCCCTACCTGGTAGCCGATGGCATGGAAGACCGCGTGGTACGCCGTGCTGATCGCTCGCCGCAGGTTCGCCTGTCGCGGACGTCTCGCGTCTAAGCTCAGGAGAGCGCTAGCCTGAATGAGTAGATCATCGTGGAGCATGTGAAAAATTCAGTAGTAAGCCTCGGCCTCCTCATCCTCGTCGACTAGGAGATCACTCTCCTCCGCTAGCTCAAAGTAGATCATCAATAAGGACGACTCATCTATCAGAGGGTTAGTGAGCCGGAAGAAATTCTCCCGGATCGTATGCCGATCGACCGCTATCTGCTTCAGCGGCGTGTCTTGCCTGAAGACGAGGTTCACGACGACATTCTCGACGTAGTCACTTCGCCACTCATTCAGCTTGATGTCCACGACCGCGTCGCTAATCCCTTCCCGCAAGGCGGCTATTGTGACGGCGTCCCTGATGGCTTTCATTCCGTGAAGATAGGCTACGCGGATGCAATTTCGCCCGCCCCACGTCCCACGACACATACGCAATGCTCAACACCGACGCCTTCCCCCGGGTCCCCGTCGCCTCCGCGGCCGAACTCCGCGACTGGCTCCTCGCCCATCACACCCAGCCAGGCTCCGTCTGGCTCGTTACCTACAAAAAGACGACACCCGAGAAGTACGTCTCCACCGCCGAGGTGCTCGATGAATTGATTGCCTTCGGGTGGGTCGACGGCATCCGCCGCAAGCTCGACGCCGAGCGCACGATGCAGCTCATCTCCCCGCGGCAGGTCCAGCACTGGGCGCAGTCTTACAAAGACCGCGCGGCCAAACTCGAAGCCGAGGGCCGCATGCACACCGCCGGTCGCGCCGCCATCCAGCGCTCCAAGGCCGCCGGCCTCTGGGATTTCATGGCCGACGTCGACCAGCTCATCAGTCCACCGGACCTGATTGCCGCGCTTTCGCTAAAACCCGCCGCTGAGCAATTCTTCCACGCCCTGGCGCCCTCGGCAAAGCGCTTTACCCTCCGCTGGATCAAACTGGCGAAAACGGAAGCCACCCGAAAGAAACGGATCACCGAAACGGTGGCAAAGAGCGACGCGGGGGAGTTCGTGTACGGGGTGCGGATGAGTTGAAGGCCCGTTCGACTGGTTACTGCCAGTGGGCTTAAGTGACCTTTTTTCAACGCAAAGACGCAGGCGCAACGCGCTACGCAAAGGGCGCAAAGCCCGTCGCGATGTCCCGTACCGGCGGTGCAAAAGCATTTGCGCCTTTGCGTTCCTCATTCGCGCCTTTGCGTTGAAAATATACGCGGCACCGGC